>CALMUD010000167.1 GCA_937872735.1 uncultured Bacteroidales bacterium | reverse complement strand
GAAAGTGGAGGAGTTGATGGAGAAGGTGGATAAGATGGAAAAAGCGATGGTATAAAAATAGGCGATGGCGGAAAGGAAAACACAAATGGAGAGGGTAAAATCTCTCTGTGGTGAAACACCATCAACCATTT
This sequence comes from uncultured Bacteroidales bacterium, assembly GCA_937872735.1. Classification (GTDB taxonomy): domain Bacteria; phylum Bacteroidota; class Bacteroidia; order Bacteroidales; family Paludibacteraceae; genus Physcocola. The sequence goes on along the minus strand of CALMUD010000167.1, from coordinate 23,857 downwards.
AAACCCCAGGCGGCCCAGAAGCCCTACCTGGGGCTATTTATAAGGGAACCTCTCCAAGGTTCGGCGGAGATGTGGGAAAAGGTGAGATAGACGTGTGGCTGGAGAAACAGAAAACCTTACTTCTCACATCCATTCAAATACCGAGGGATATTCTTGTATGACGAACTTGAAACCGTTCCCCATATCAGTCTGCAAATCAGTTCGGGATGCAAAATCGTCAGACATCTTCATAAAACTTTTCATTCCTTTTTCCGCGTCCGATTCGGTTTCGGTATTCTTTTTGCGAAAGGCAAACAAGGCAATCCGTTGTTTATAGGAATTCAATTCTTGGTCGATAGATTGACAGTGTTTTAATTTTTCGATGGATTCGGCCATCTGTTGGTAAGCCTTCTCACGTTTGCCGATAACATCAGAGCCGTCTATTGTATGAGTGTCCAAATATTTGGAGTAACAGCAAGTCATATCCATCACAACTATCTGTTTGGAGGTGCACATCAGTCTGTCGCAGCAGCCTCTCCCAGCAATTTCGGGTTTGTTTCCGAATTGTCGGAAGAAGTTCTCCAACTGGATGATTTCCACCGATGTGTCAGAATGGTGCCATGATACCACCTTCTCCTTACATCCTTTGAATTTTTCCAGAACGCAGTCGTTACACGCCTTGCCGTCAGTTTCTCCGAAAGAGTCACTCTTAGTTTCCGCCTCCACCTTTACTTGCCGATTCAATCCATAGGAAGTGGCAAAATCCCTCTCCAGCAGTTCTTTCATGGTCTCTGTTCTCCCAGCGATTGATATTCGTTATAGATAAATTCCATTTCCTCACTCAAATCCATGGTGTTGACAACGGTCTCACCCGAGCGGGAGTCTTTGGCCACCAGATTCTGAATGTTGCCATGAACCACCCGATATACGGCAAGGTCCTCTCCATTCAATGCGGCTTTCGTGTTGCCCGCTATCCTGTGTCTGCGCAGCATCACATTCAGATAGCTGATGATGTAGGGGCTGTGGGTAGCCATCATCAGCGAGATATTATACTCGCGCTGCTTTTCGCCATAAACACTATTTATCAGATAGTCCATCAAAGCCCTTTGGCTAGACGGAAAAAGGCTCAGTTCGGGTTCCTCTATGATAAAATGCACATTCTTGTTGGAAAAGTCGCCCACATTCTTTACCGCCTTGAAGTCGCTGAGGCTGTCCGACTTTGAGACGTAAGTCAGTATGGCATTGTTGATGGTCGATACCAAATCGTAATATTTGGAGTAATATTCAACAATCACGTTCATCGGCACCAGATTCTGAGTGCCCGATGATGCCTCGTTGAGTTTGATGCTCACGGGCTCCGCTCCTTCCGTATGAGGCACTATCATATATCTAAGTCCCTGCGGGGTCTTTTTTGCAATGAAATGGACATTCAAGTCAAGCACATCCAGCTCTTTCACCTCTTTCACGGCAGTCTGGAAATCCATATACGTCTCGTTGGCATAGAACATGCTCCTTTTCACGGTCGCATTGCTGTCAATCAAATCGGGTATAAGATTACGTTTGTCCGAAATAAAGGAGACCTTCTCAAGACTCAGTTCCTCTTTGGGTATGAAACTTGAGGTGCCGGTCAGTTTCTTGCTTTTGGGGTCCCATATCAGTTTGCAGCTGCCGTTGTAATATTCGAGTATGGTATCTTTCTTGAAATAGCCAAGCATTCCGCTGTCACGCATCAAATTAAGGAACAGAAAGCGGAAAGGAGATTTTTTGACGCCGGAATATTTCAGAAAGGACCTGATGTTGACCATCTTGTAAATCCAGCGGAAGAGGGAAATCACCTTCATGATGGTGCTTTTCCCGCTGCCCGTCTCGCCAATGAACACGGAGATTCTTTTTATGTCGTCGATTTCAACCTCCTTGATTGGACCGAAGTTTTTTATTACAATTTTCTCCATGTTGCCAAAGGATTTGCCCTCATATTTATTAATTGCACAATACACCAAATTACTAGCTGCTAAATTATGCAATTTATCGGTTGTTTTCAAATATAAAACAAGATAAAAAGAGCCGTGTGGCACAATCGTTTTCCCAATGTCTTGTTTCCAATCGTATTTTGCCCGATGTATGAAGTGTTTGTCAAAAATTTCTTAATTTTACAATTACTTTTATACGACAGAGAAATATGGGATTTTTTTCAAGATTGGCATTCGGAGGTTTGGGTTTTGCTCTTGGTGGACCGCTGGGAGCGTTGGTAGGCTATGTATTGTCCAGCGTCTTTGACAACATATCGACCGATAACCGCGATACGGATGAGGCCCTGCGTCTGGCTGACCGTTCGGGAGCCGACACGGAGTCGGCCACACCGCTGTTCCGTTTCCAGATGTCGCTGCTGGCCCTTATGGCCGCAGTGATGAAGGCCGACGGCGTGGTGAAGGTCTCGGAGCTGGATGTGGTCAAGCAGTTCCTGCCCCGTGTGTTTCCCGACCATGACGACCGTGTACGCGCCTTGCAGATACTCAAGGGAATGCTCCAACAGGAAATTGATGTGGAGGGCATCGCCCGCCAGGTATCGATGCAGATGGATATTCACCAGCGTCTGGAACTGCTCTATCTGCTGCTGAGCATCGCCTTCGCCGATAATGAGCTGGACCCTACCGAGGATGATATGCTGCGCCACATAGCCCATAGTCTTGGCATCTCCATGCTGGACTATGAGTCGCAAAGGGCCACGTTCTTTTCCAATGGATATGGCCAGCAGTCGGGGGGCTATGGTCAGACGGACGATGGCCAGGAGTCCACTATCCGCAATAATGATTGGGCCTATACCGTTCTGGAAATTCAGCCTACCGCCACCAACGAGGAGGTGAAAAAAGCCTACCGCACCATGGCAATGAAATATCACCCCGACCGCGTCAATACGTTGGGTGAAGATATGGTAAAATTGGCCAATGAGAAGTTTGAGAAGGTGAACAAGGCCTATTCGGTCATCAAGCAGGAGCGGGGACTGTAAAGAAAAACAGTACCTACAATTAAAGCATACTGATACCGGATAGCTCCTTATATTGGTTTGAATATCAGTTCAAATTCTCCTTTGAGTGCATCGCATGGAGATGGATTATCTTCCAGATAAAGGTCAATAGCCTCTTTCATGTTGCTTTCTATTTCTCCAATGCTGTTGCCGACTGTCATTATGGGAGCTTCCTCGATGTAAGCGCTCAGGTTTTTGCCTGCGTGTTCCACTATTACTTTAACATTTTTCATTCTCTTTTTACTTTTTCGAACAGTTCTCTGATGCTCTTTTTTGCCACAGGATGAATCAGGTCGGGGGCGATTTCAGCCAGCGGGCGGAGCACAAAATCGCGTTGCAGCATCAGCGGATGGGGCACCTTCAGGTCGGGAGTGTCAATGATGCGGTCATCATACAGCAGCAAGTCAATATCGATGGGGCGGTCGTGAAATCCAGCCTCGCCAGTCCGTACGCGGCCCATTTCGCGTTCAATAGCATTCACCATTTTCAGACACAGCTCCGGCTCATGCTCCGTCTCCACCAGCACCACCGCATTCATGAACTTATGTTCCGACTCGAACCCCCAAGGCTCCGTCTCGTACAGACTCGACAGCACCTTCAACTTCCCCATCAGTCCGCCAATCAGCATCGTCGCATTCGTAATGTTGCGTTTGCGGTCACCCAGATTTGACCCCAGTCCCAAATATAAATCAGCCATATTGTTTTTTCTGTTTGTTAGTATTGCGCCCCGAAAGAATACAGAAACAACAAAGGGCAGCCCCACGAGCCGCCCTTATATCCGTTTCAGCCCGTGCAGGCATCAGTTGGTCTTGAAGTTATACTTTACCTCCTTCAGTTCCTCGTTGGCTTTCACAATCTTGTTTTTCAGTCCAGCCTTGTGCTCCGCCAGTTTCTTGGCAATGGTCTCATCATACAGCCCAATCATCTCGGCAGCGAGTATGGCAGCATTCTGTGCGCCATTCACGCCCACCGTTGCGACGGGGATGCCCGGAGGCATCTGAATGATAGAGAGCATGGCGTCCAGTCCGTCGAGCATACCCTTGATGGGCACCCCGATGACAGGGATTGTGGTGTTGGCAGCTATCACGCCAGGCAGAGCGGCCGCCATGCCCGCCCCTGCTATTATCACCTTCAGGCCGCGGCCTGCAGCCTCCTTGGCAAAAGTCTCCACCTCGCTTGGTGTGCGGTGAGCCGACAAAGCATTCATCTCAAACGGGATTTCCATCTCGTCAAAAAACTTGGCAGCTTTCTCCATGACCGGAAGGTCGGAAGTGCTGCCCATGATGATACTGACAATAGGTTTCATTTGTATCTGTTATGTTTATTGTTCATTCTGTCTGCAAAGATAGCAAGAATATTTATTTGGTGATGGCATTTTGCCGAATCCTTGCCGACGGCATTACAGTGCCTTTATCTCCTTGAAAAGTCTCCACCTTTTGTCCTCGCGGTAGAGGGACACACTTGCGGCAGGTACCAGCACCGTGATGTTGAACTTTTCCTTATAGTCGAAATCGTCGCTGAAGGCAGGCGGCAGTGCAGCCTTGCAGACAATCGTATCCAGTGCCGCATCGAGTGGCGAAGGCCCGTATATTGGCAACATACGCAGTGAACGGGGCAGCACCAGCCGTCGGGTCTTGGCAAACAGAATGGCAAAATCTTTTATCTTCAGGCATCCTTCTGCCACCGTTATCTCCTCCTCCCATTTGTGGCGGGGTGCAAAGGCGAGCAGCTTGCCCTGATGTCCATACAGTATGCCGTTGGCTGAACGGTATTCACCGCGGTGGCCCATGACGTGGATGTCAGTCAGTTGCGAACATTCGGCAATGTCGAACAGATTGTCAATGTCTTGCACAAATTCGGGCAGGGTGATGCTGGTCACCTTGTTGCAGAAGTCGAAGGCACCCGGCACAATCGTAGTCACAGAGTCGGGCACCCTCACCTCGCCTGTGGCATCCGTCGGGCAGCGGTACATTTTGGTGCCGTCGCAGCTGCACAGCAGTCCATTTATCATCTTGTAGTAGGGGTTTCCCTCGGCCACTTCGATGCGGGCAGCCGTCACCCCATACACGCCTGATTTCCACTCTTCGCTGGTTCTCCATTCTCCGCACTGGTCCAGCGCGGGCGGAATGGCCAGCAGATTCACCGGTCTGTCTTCGAAGGGGGCTGCGGCTATTGAGGTGGTGCGGGTGTCCAGATTGGTAAGGCTGTGCTGTCTTTTAAGCCAGTCTGTCAGCACCAGTCCGGAGCCGTCGGCCGTCCATTGGTAGGTCAGTCCCTCCTTTTTCATCTTTTTCCCCATTCTCACAGGGGGGACGGCTTTCTTGGCTTTTTTCCTTTCCGCGGAGAGACAGTGCCGCAGCCGCACCAGCTTCCCGTTCAGGTCATACAGTTTGCCGTTGATGCTTTGATAGCAGACACTCCCCTCAGCCACTTGCAATTTCAGTCTGTTGCAACTGTCGACAAAGGCGAAGGACTCAATAAGGCGGACCGAAGCGGGGATAATCAGCGAATCCAGTTTGAAGCATCTCTGAAAAGCCTTATTCCTAATGGATTCCAGACCCTCAGCCAGTTGTACGGATTCCAGATTCTGACATCCCCAAAATGTCTTTTGTTCAATTGTTTTAAGGCAGGACGGCAGGGTGACCTCCTTCAGCGACAGACAATCCTGAAAAGCCTCCTTGCCCACCTCGCTGACGGATGCCGGCAGCCGCATGGAGATGAGCTGCGTACATCCGCTGAAAGCGTCGGGGCCAATCTTAGTCACGGACTCAGGAATGTTGAGGGCGGTGAGTTGCCAGCAATGGTCAAAGGCATAGCCGCTGATTCCGTTTACATAGGCGGGTACATTGAACACTCCCGTCTTGTGGCAGGGACAGTGCAGCAGCTGGCCGTCCTTGCTGTATAGCACTCCCTCATCTATCTTGTATTTCTGGTGATTGGGGCTTACGGTTATGCCTTTCAGCTGTTCACAGTAACCAAAGGCGCCCTCCTCCATGCAGGTGCTGTCGGGCAGACTGACAGAGCGCAGGCCACTGTGGTAGAAGGCTGTCTGTCGGATTGTTTTCAGACTGTCGGGCAGGCTGATGCCAGTCAGGCAGCTGCAATAGCTGAAAGCGTTTTCACCGATTTCAGTCAGTCCCGATTTCAGCACCACCTCTTGCAACAGTTGGCATCCCCCAAACGCATATTCACCGATGCGAGTCACGCTCCCCGTTATTTCCACGCGTTCCAGCCAATGGCAAACAGCAAAAGCCATCTCTTCAATGTCGGTCAGCTGTCCGTTGATAATCACCTCGTCGAAGCATGCCTTGGCAAAGGCCTTTTTGCCAATGACGGTCACGGCATAGATTGTGCCGTTGTGCATAATGCTAGCGGGAATGACAAGCCGATAGGAAACGGGGGTGTAAGGCTTTGGAGCCTCCTCTATCCATCCCGTCACTTTCACCTCGTTGTCATGCCCTTTTATTGTTTGATAGCACAGCGTCTGTCCGCTTTCACATTGTTCTTGTATTTCCATCATTCTTTTTCCCAATTATCAGTGTTGCTTTTCCTCTGCATCCTTTCAAATGACTATACAGAATCCGCCTATAACTCACTTGAAAGCTATAGGCGGATTTTTTAGAAAATCAACGCCCGCCAAAAACGGGCGGAAGGTGCAGAAAGCGGGGGCCTTGCCTCATTCATCCCGCGTTGTAAATGTATATCAAATATCAATACAATCAACCCAAAAAATCAAAAAAATGTTGCAAGCCAAAAATGGACCCGTTTGTACTATTTTCTACTGGCAGACAATGATTGTAGCCCGTTTGCCCGCCACCACCACCAGATAAATGCCGGGTTTGACCGCTATCTCCCGTTTCTTTCCGCGGTAGATGGCCTGGCCATTGGCAGCATAGATGGCGGCATCGCTGCTGGTGCCGATAATGTGTATGAGGCGGTCTGAAGCGTAAATGGCTATTTCGTCGGCCTTGTATTCCTGAGCCATGGTTGCTGTCTTCCAGCGTGCAAAGAACGTGGTGTCTTGACTCAGCACAAAATCGGGACTGAAGGCCACAATGTCGCCAGCCAGATACCAACCCATGAAGGTGTAGTCCGTCTTGACAGGAGTAGGCAGTGTGAGCCGTCCGTTGCTGCCTGTCATTCGGGTGGTGTCGTCGCCATCGATGAGGGTAAGGTTGAACAGCCGGCTCCAGATGGGCTGTAGCGTGGTGTCGCTCACCATATCGATGGTGTAAGGGTTGGCTTCAGAGCCATCACTCCATTTGCAGAATACGAAGCCATTGCCGGCTTTTGCCGAAATGGTGGGACGGGTGCCGCAGCTGTAGGCCGTGTCTATGTTCACCGTCCCTCCCTCTGTGCTGGCAATGGTCAATACATAGATGGAGGAATCCTGAATGTTGCTGAATCCGCTCCAGCCGTCAGCCGCTTTATATACACTTGCCTTGCCGCAAGGTACCATTATCAGGGTGGTGTCGGCGAGGCCCGGACTATCAGTGACAGGCGGAACGGCCGCCTTGCTGATGATTTTTTTCAGATTGCTGCAAGCACGGAAAGCGTAATCGTCTATCTTGCTGACCTTGGCAGGAATCACCAGACTGTCAAGGCCGTCGCAGTTATAGAAGGCATATCTGCCGATGCTGGTCAGTGCCGCTGGCAATTCCAAGTTCTCCAGCCTTTCACATTCGTCAAAAGAGCTTTTCCCAATGGATGTTATCGTCTGAGGCAATACCAGCTGCTGCAAATGGGAATCAGATTCGAACAGATAATTGGCGATGGAGGTGAGGCTGTCGGGCAGCGTGAGGGTGCGCAGACTGTCGCAATAGGCAAAGGCGTAGTCGCCGATGCTTTTCACTGTGCTTGGTATGCCGATGAAATTCAGGCGGGTGCAATGATAGAAAAGGGAGCTGCTGATGCTTGACAAGGATGCGGGCAGGCTGAGACTGTCGAGCAGCGCGCAATATTCAAAAGCGTTGTTGCCGATGCTGGTCACCGAGACAGGTATGCCGATGTGCGTCAGATTGCCGCACTGGCTGAAAGCATATTCCCTGAGGGTGGTTACGGAGTCGGGTATGTTCACTATTCCCGTCTTGCCGGAAGGGCAGCTGATAAGGGTCTTTCCGTCCTTGCTATACAGTATGCCGTCAATCGACTTGTAGACCGTATTGGCGGTGTTGACCACATAGTTCTGCAACTTGAGGCAGTCTTGGAAGGCTGAACTGTTGATGCTGTCGGTGGTTGCCGGAATGTTGACTGTCTTCAGCTCTCCGCACTCCTTGAAAGCCTCGTCGCCGATACTGGTCAGCCTCTTGGGCAGCGAGATGGAGGTGAGACTGGTGCAATGCTCAAACGCATGGTCGGGAATGTTGGTGAGCGAGTCGGACAGCGTTGCGGAGGCAAGGCTGGTGCAATACGAAAAACAGTAGTCGCCGATGCTGGTTACCGACTTTGGTATTGTTATGGAAGACAATGCGCTGCAACTGCCAAAGACTTCGCTGCCGATTTTCTTTAAAGTGCTTGGCAGACTGATTTTGGGCAGTGCCCGGCAGTCGTTGAAAGTCCTGTCGGCCAACTCTGTCAGCGTGTTAGGCAATATGACATACGAGAGACTTTCGCAGCCATCGAAGGCACTGGCCCCGATGCTGGTCACCGAGTCGGGAAGGGCGATAAAGGTCAATCCATAGCACGACTCGAAGGCGGCAGCGCCGATGCTCTTCAAGCTGCTCGGCAATTCCGGGCGGTCGAGCGAGGCGCAGTAGCCAAAGGTGTGGGCACCGATGCTGACCAAGGAGCTTGGGGAACTGAAAAAAAGGTCTTTCAGCGAGTCACAGCCATCGAATGTGTATTCGTAGATGCTGTCGAGGCTGCTTGGTATGGTAATCTGGGTGATGTGGTGGCAGTTCTCAAAGGCGCCTTTCTGAATCTTGGTTACCGAATCGGGAATCACCACTGCGCCGGTTTTGCCGCCAGGACAGGCAATCAGATGCTTGCCGTCGGCTGCGTAAAGTATGCCGTCAGTGCTTTTGTAGACGGGATTGCCCGCCGCAATGTTGATGGAGCTCAGTGCATTGCAGGAGGTGAAAGCGCCGGTGCCGATGGAGGTGAGGGTGGCAGGCAGACTGATGTCAGTAAGGCTGGCACAATAGCCGAAGGCATAATCGCCCAATGATTGCAGCGAATCGGACATGGTCACCTTCTTCAGACTGTCGCAGTGGTTAAAGGCATCTTCGCCAATGAATTTCAGACCGCTGGCCAAGGATATGGTATCCAGCCCTATGCAGCCCTGAAAAGCGTTGTTGAGGACACTGTCCACCTTGGCCGGCATTTTGAGGCGAGTCAGACTACGACATTCGCCAAAGGCATAGCTGCCGATGTGCTCCAGCGATTCGGGCAGGGTGATACCCTCCAGATAACTGTCCTCATAGAATGCGGAGTCTCCTATCACCTTAATCCCGTTGGGCAGGCTGATGGAGGTCAGGCCTCCGCAGTTGGAAAAAGCCAGGCTGCCGATGGAGGTGAGGGTGGAGGGCAGGGTGATGCCGTCCAAATCGTAATTGTAGAGGAAGGCACTGTTGGCTATGCGTGTCACGATATAGGTTTTGCCGCCGTTTGTCACGCTGGAGGGCAGGACTATGGTGCCCGACAACTCATCGTTGATTCCAACCTCGACAGTACTGTCGCTGGTGGTTACGTATTTTATGGTATGACCAGAGGAACACAGTGTGCTGAATTCCTCAGAATTAGCGTTAAGCAGCGTGGTGCTTAATAGTAATGAGGTAATGATTCGGTACATCATCTTTCTGAAGTTTTAATGAGATATTCACCCTTTGTTGCCGATTTCCTTGCAAACGGAAAAACGCAATAGTCAAGGCCACAAGGTGTCTTTTACTTTTTATTCAATCATTGCGGCGACAAAGTTACAAAAAAAACAATATGAGATAAAAACCCCATATTGTTTTTTGGGAGAATGGTTATAAATGTATAAAATAGTTAGACAAAAAAGATAAGATTTAGGATGTATCTGCCTATTTTATAGCTTGTTTAAGACTGGTAAAAAAGTTGCGTTCCATTTTGCCAATTTCCACCAGTTGGTCGGCCACCTGGTCATAAGTCGGCGCCTCGGCGCGGTGCTTGAAGATGGCTGCCGCGTCTGCGGCAAAAGCTCTCCATTTGTCACCAATTTCAGTGATTTGTCGGGAGTAATCGTTCAGCACCTCTCTGCCCGTCATTTTGGCCGCCAGCTGCAGGAATGCGCCATACATATAGCGGAAGCCCGCGCCGCCAGTGCCAATTTCCTCCAGCATACGAATGACCTGAGCCAGATTGAGTCCTGCTTTGCGGGGGCCATATTTGGCAGGCCACAGGCGCACCTGCTTGGCCAGACAGTCGATGCCATTCACCCCGAAGTAGGGCAGCCAACTGGGTTGGGAAGTCATGTACCAGCAGTTTTTGCCGATAGCTTTCAGTACGAGCGGTTTCAGGTCGGGCAGCTGCGCGGGAGCCCGCTCTATCCAGTACATCTGTCCCAGCAGCGGGTAGGTGCCGCCTTTGGTGAACCGCACCTTCTGCAAATCCTTGCGGCTGATGTGCACCTTCTCGGTGGCATTGGGGTCGCTCACGGTGTAGGTCTCTCCATCGTCGCTGCGGCCAATGATGCAGATGTTGTGGCCATTGAAGGGGAAACGGTATTCGATGGGCATATAGGGCAAATAATACATACCCACCACACAGCCCACGGGAATGCCCTCGGCCAGTTTCTGGTCGAGCGCCTTCATGGCCTTTTCCTGATTGAGGAACCGGCGGGTGTGCATCTTGAATCCCAGCATCCGGGTGACTCTGCTGAACAGCACTCCCGGAAAGGTGCGGTAGCTGGTGACGGGCAGTCCCGCCAGCTTGACAAACGGCATGTGGGAGAAGAAAAGCCCATAGGACAAGCCGAACACCAAAGGCTCGGGCAAGTCGAATCCGTAGTGGCGCAGCATATTGCAGATAACGCCGTTCTCGCAGTGGGCGGCGGGTCTATGTTCAAATTCTATTTCCATTGTTCGTGTCTGTTTGTGTCAGCGGGCTCTGGTCGGGCACCGTTTTCAGTTGTTCCACACTGATGCGCAGCGCCTCGGCAATTTTTCCCAGCGTGTCATCATCGGCCTCTGCAAAATGGTCGAAATCCATCAGCTTTTTTACGGTGCGTTTGCTCACGCCAGAGTTGTCGGCGAGCATACCCTCGTCCATCAGCCCCTTGCGCAAGTGGTAGGCCAGAGGACTCACCTCGTGCCGCAGCACCTGCTGGCGAATTTCCTCGCACTCTTCGGCAATGCCGTCGAGCGTCACTTGCAACGCATCATTTTTAACCGCCCAGCCGTCACTCTGCACGGCCTTGTAATTCCCGTTCTCATCCACCGCGTAGCTCAAGTCACGGATGACGGTCCCTTTGAAAAACTTGAGGTCTTGCGGTACTTCGTCTACTTTCATTGATATTGTCAGCTATAATAATTGAGGTCAGCACACCGTAAGGAACGCATAACCGTAGCTGAAACGGGCGCTCTCAGGAATCATCATCAGCAGGTGCTGTCCCTTCTGCAATTTGCCCGAGTGAAAAATATCGTCGACCATGGCGAGTGCCGACACCGCCGCCACATTGCCGATGCGGGGCAGGTTGATGAACCAGTGCTCATCGCCTATCGGCAGTCCTATGGCGTCCAGCTTCGTCTTTATCTGTTCGCGGAAGAACATGGAAGAGAGGTGAGGCAACAGCCAGTCAATGTCCTCGCTCTTCATGTTATGTTTCTTTGCAATCTTGCGCAGAAACTCGCCACCCAGTTCCACAATGTTGGCACCGAGCTCGCGGGTGTCCTGCTTCAGTGCGAAAATGGATTTTTTGAGCCAATCCTCGCCGCTGAACATGGCCCAGCCGTCCACCTGCCCGTCCTCGCGTTTGTCGCCGCCGGCATACATGCAGGTCTCCTTCTCGTTGGCATAAGAGCAAAGCTCCACCCACTCCACTTTCAGCGACAGCCCCTCGGCGCTTGGCTTGTCGCGCAGCAGCAGGGCAGCGGCGCCATCGGACAGCATCCAGCGCAGAAACTCCTTCTCGAAAGCGAGGATAGGTCTTTTCTGCAACTTCTCAATGTTCTCGGCCTCCACCTTGAAGTAGTTGGAGTTCATCCACGCCGACATCCTTTCGGAAGCTGCGCAGATGACGTTGCTGGCCACTCCCGACTGAATGGACATCCATGCATATTTGAGGGCCTGCATGCTGGTGCAGCAAGAGCCTTGAAAGGAGACCACCTCCATGTTGTTCTTTCCGCCCAGCTCGCCATGTACCATCACTCCGGGTGAGGGCATCACATACTCAGGCGAGGCAGTGCCATAGGCCAGCACATCGGCATCGTCGATGCTGAAATGTTCATCTTCCAGCCCGTGTATGGCATTGGCAGCCATCTGCACGCTGGTGTGCGTCACATGGCCCTCTTTGTCGAGTGCATAGTAGCGGCTCTTGATTCCGTTCTTGCTCAATACAATGCGGCGCGCCAGTGAAGGCTTGCCATTGACCATGCCCAGATAGCTTTCCATCTCGTCGTTGCTGACTGGCTCGTTGGGGAAGAAGTGGGAAGTCTGTGTGATGTATACTGTCATAATTTCTTTTTTTATTCAGATACCTGTTATACTTTAATAGGACTCTGTGTGGTTATTGTTGTTATTGTTTCTTTTGCTGATGGTTATTTGCCGATGATGAGAATTTCGGTGCGGCGGTTTTGTGCGCGTCCCTCGGCGGTGGCATTGCTGGCAATCGGCACATCAGGCCCGTAGCCCTTGTACTCCATCCGCTTGTCGTCGATGCCGCGGGCCACCAGATAGTCGTAGGCGGCTTTGGCGCGGTTGAGCGACAGCTGCACGTTGTAGTCGTGGTTGCCCACAATGTCGGTGTGTCCGCTCAGGCGGATGCGGACCGTAGGGTTCTCCTTCATGAACTGAACCAGATGATCCAGCTCGTGGTGGGAGGCAGGGCGGAGGCTGAACTTGTCGAAATCGAAAAAGATGTTTTTCAGAATAATCTTTTTGCCGACTGCAATCTTTTCCATCTTCACGCCGCCATCGTCAAAGTGCACCTTCCCATTGTCCTCAAAGTAATCGGAATAAAAGAGGTACCCTTTTTTATCCACATCCACCCCGACGTCTTCGCCTTCGGGCACACACGACACAAAATCGCCCGTGCGGCCGTCGCTCACCGACTTGAACACCTTTTCGTTGCTCTTGATGCTGTACACATCAATCTGAGCTTGTATGGGCTTCTTGGTCTCGGCGTCCACAATCTTGCCGCGGGCATACTTCATGTGCTTTACGGGGCGATAGTTGCCGTCTTGCAGCTTAATCTCGTAGATGTCCCGTCCGCGTCCGTTCTTTTCCTGTCCGTTGGAGGAGTAGTAGGCCTTGTCGCCATAGGCGTTCACCACAAATCCTATCTCATCCTTGCACGTATTGAGCGGGTATCCGATGTTTTTAGGGTCAGTCCAGCCGCCGTTGCCGTCCTTGTAGCTGACAAATATATCGTAGTTGCCCAGTCCATCTCTGCCTCTCGACGAGAAGAACAGCGTGCGGTTGTCGGCGTGAATGAAAGGGGAGAGTTCGTCCTCCTTGGTATTGATTTTCGGTCCCAGATTCTGCGGATTGCTGAATGAGAGGGTCCCATTGGGGTTGATGGTGACATCGACCACCCAGATATCAGATTTGCCCACGCCGCCCGGTCGGGTGCTGGCAAAATAGAGTTTGTCGCCGGTAGGGCTCAGACACGGGTCTGTCTCCCAGTCGTGGGAGTTGAGCGGCTGTCCGGGATTGATGGCCTTGCCCCAGGTATCGCCCTGACGCATGGAGTAGTAAATGTCGCAGCCCCCGAATCCGTTGGAACGTCCGCATGCCACAAAGAACATATAGCGGCCGTCGAGCGAGACACTCTGTGCACCCTCGTTGTAGGATGTGTTGATGCTGGGTCCCGCATTCCTGATTTTTTCCCATTGGCCGTCGGCCCCCTTCTTGCTGACGAAGATGTCCTCCTGCACTCCCCGCCCGAAGTCGGACTGGCCTTCCATCTTGTTCAGCTTCACGGTGGTGGAGAACAGTCCCTCGTCGGCAGTCAGGCTCGGCCAATAGTCATCATATATGGTGTTGATGTTGGTGCCCATGTTGGTGGCGGCAAAGGGAACGGGCTTGGCCATCATTTTCAGTGCAATCTGACATTCCTCCATTTCGGAAGCCGCCATTTTGAAGTATCCTAATTCAGTTTCGGGCACCTGTTTGTAGCAGTTGATGGCCTCCTGATAGTTGCATGTCTCGTGATAGGCTCTGCCCAGCCGCATCAGCGAGTTGTAATAGCGGGCCACCTGCGGACGGGTCACATATTGGAGGGCGGCAATCCGTTTGGCATCGTCGCCCATCTTGCCATACAAATCTGACAGTGTCCATGATGCGTCCACAAAATCCTTGTTGCTCCGCACCAGACTTTTCAGTAGTGGCAGTGCCTCCTTGTATTTTCCCTCGTTAATCAGCAGCACCGCCGTCTCATATTGCTTTATCTCCTTTTTGGAGGCCGCGGCCCCCGCTTTGCAGGGCAGCAGCAGGCAACTTATCAATATTATACCAAATATGTAGTGTCTCATTGTCGCAGAATATTCCAAAATATTTATCAAAGAAAAGCATTTCTGTCCAATTATGCAAATATCATTTTTGCTACTGTTATCCGCTTTTGTTATATTTGTGTGACAAAATTCAAATTTTACGATTATGCTGAAATGTAAGGGAACGGTGCTGCTGGCGCTGGCAATGGGCCTGCTGGGTTGCACCAAAGAGTATACAACTAAAGAATACAATACCTACAACACGTACAACAACACCTACGACAGTGAGTATTATTCCACTGTGCTGGCGTCGCAGACCGAAATCACCACCGACATCCGTCCGCCTTATCTGCAGAAGGGTGACACCGTGGCTGTGTGTGCGGCCTCCAATTATGTCACTTCTTCCGATTTGGCGAGCGGCATAGCCCAGCTCAAGTCATGGGGACTGGCAGTGAAACTGGCTGACAATCTGTATGCAACCGATGGCCGCTATGCGGGCACTGTGGCGCAGCGTGTGGAGGGATTGCAGAAGATGATAGACGACCCCAATGTGAAGGCTATCATCATGGCTCGCGGCGGCTATGGCTGTGCGCAAATCATGAATTATCTCGACCTGAAAGGTCTGGCCAGCAACCCCAAGTGGATAGTGGGTTACAGCGATGTGACGGCGCTGCATATCGCACTCAACAACAGAGGCATAGAGTCAATACATGGCCCGATGGTAAAGACACTCACGCAGGATGCGAATAGTGCCGATGCACTGAAAAACGCGCTATTCGGCAATCTGGATAGCACCTCCATCACCACCAATTCGCATTGCGTGAAGGGCACCGCCGAGGGCCGTCTGGTGGGTGGCAATCTTTCGCTCATTTACAGTATGGGCGGCACGCTGTTCGACCTGAACGTCAAGGGCGGCATTCTTTTCTTTGAAGATACCGGCGAGGCCAACTATGCCATCGACCGTATGCTGATGAACCTTAAACTGAGCGGCAAGCTGGATGCCGTGAAGGGTATTGTGGTGGGTGAGTTCACCAATATGACCGCCAGCGGTGATTCGTCCATCGAGTCGATAGTGAGAGACCGGGTGGCCGACCTCAAGATTCCGGTGATGTATGGGGTGCAGGTAGGTCATGACACCGAAAATCTGTCGCTCTATCTTGGCCGAAAGGTCAAACTGACGGTGGATGACAGCAAATCGACACTCACTTACGAGTGAGACGTTGAGGCTATGAAAAATGATAAGGAGGAGACCAAGCACCGCTGTCAATGAAAAGCAAGCTGAAGAAAGGCTTTGAAAGGCTGGCGCGGCTATTGGGCAGGACGGAGGGCTTGGTGTTCCGTTTGTCGTGGACAACTGTCAATCGGGACTGCTTCTTGCAGCATACACTGGGCTCATACTTGTCGCCCAGCCAGATGCAGCAGGCCATAACGGGCAGTCCGCTTGACGTGCTGACTCCCGAAGAACTCCGACATTTTGCCCGAAAAGTCATTTGGAAGCAGTCGCTGCTTGTCTCCTTCTTCTCGGTATTGCTGGCGTTGCCTTCGGAGCGGTATCTCTCGTTGCTGTTGGCAGCCATCGACATCGTCCAATTCCAGGTGCAGGTGTTCATAGTGGCACAGAAACTGCTTTACTTGTATGGCAGTCATAATCTGGAGGAGGATGGGCGCATACGGCGTCATGCTGCGACTTTGTTGTGGGTGGAGTCGATGGTGATGATAGGCAGCAGCAGAGTGTCGCGGGTGCTGAAGTCGGCATCAGGACAAGCCATTCGCCGCGCCTTTTCGCTCTTTACCGTCAAATCGGGCGCCCGTGTGCTCATAGTCAATACGTTGCGACAGGGACTCAAATGGTGCGGTTTGCAGGTGATGCGCCGCACCGTGGTTCTCTGGTTCGTGTTTCTTATCAATATTGTTTGTGCCCTCATTTCCGGTCTTGTCACCTTTTGGCTCTTCTATCCGATGGCCATGAATCTGTACCGCCATCTGAGCCAATACAGCATGCAGGAACTCAGGGTGAGAATGAATCGGCAATAAATATTGGCGGAGAACAGAAAAAGTGCATTTTTCATTCTGTCGGATAGACTTTAGAAAAGGATAAATGAATCACCAAAAGAACTAAAATTTTTTTTTACGCATAATTTTCTCTAATTTTGATTATTTTACGGTAAAAGGTTTTAGGCAGAAGTGAAATTTAGCGACATATATGGTCAGACAGACGTCAAACGGCGTCTCATCCAATCAGTGCAGGAGGGCAGAGTACCCCATGCCCAGATTATTTGCGGTCCGGAAGGCAGCGAAAAACTGGAATTGGCGCTCGCCTTTGCGCAGTATGTCAACTGCACTAACCGTACCGAGACCGACTCGTGCGGGGTTTGCCCCTCCTGCCGAAAATTTGCCGCTCTGGTTCACCCCGATTTGCATTTCGCTTATCCCATTGTCAAGACGGGAGATAAAAATGTGGTGTGCAGCGATTTTGCTACCGAATGGCGGGATATGATTCTTCACCATTCGCCATTCTCGCTGAATGCCTGGCTCGACTTTATAGGGGCGGAAAACAAGCAGGGAGTCATTTATGCCGGTGAGAGTGAGGAGATAATAGGCGCCTTGTCGCAGAAGTCGTTTGAGGCAGATACCAAGGTGATGATTATCTGGCTGCCCGAGAAGATGAACCCCACCTGCGCCAACAAATTGCTGAAGGTGATAGAGGAGCCTGTGGGCAAGACGCTCTTCCTTTTGGTATCAGATAATCCGGAGGCGGTGCTCGGCACCATCCAGTCTCGCACGCAGCGGGTACAGGTTCCGCCGTTGACCTCTGCCGATGTGCTGGGTTATCTGGCCGCTGCGCATCCCGAACTGACTGAGGAGCAACGTACTGATGTGGCACACGTGGCGGGCGGTAACCTGCTGGCTGCCGAGGATGCCTTGTCGGCCAGCTCCGACAATAAGGAGTATTTCGACCTTTTTGTGGAACTGATGAGAGCCGCCTATGCGCGCAAGACCAAACAGCTGCTGGAGTGGACCAACAAGGTGGTGCCCCTCGGACGCAAACGGCACTCGGCTTTTATCGATTATATGTCGCGTATGGTGCGTGAGAGTTTCATCTTCAATATGAAGCAGCCCCCGCTCAATTTCATGACAGGCTATGAGCAGAACTTCTCGCTCCGCTTTTCTCCTTTCGTCAATGAGCGCAATGTGATGGGGCTCTCCAATGAGCTGCAACTGGCCGCCCGCGATGTGGAACGCAATGTGCAGCCGAAGATGATATTCTTTGACTTCGCTCTCAAAGTGACGATGCTGCTCAAAATGTAGCTCCGTTGGCTCTGATTTTTCTTGTAGGCCGTCTTGCTGTCAGTGGACACGCGGCGGCCGACTATTATATATTTATTGACAAATTTGTTTATGAATTGTGATAACTGTGGGGGCTGCAAAATGAATTGTGAGGGTTGCAGCCGTAAAACTAATAATAAGTTGGACACCTTCGACTGGTTGTGCGATATACCCGCCTCGCGCGAGGTAACCGACTATGTGGAGGTCACTTTCAAGAATACCCGCAAGGGCTATTTCCGCAACACCAATGGACTGAAACTGACCAAGGGCGACCTGGTGGCAGTGGAGGCCACTCCAGGACACGACATCGGAACGGTGTCGCTGGTGGGACAGCTGGTGCTGCTGCAGATGAAGAAAAACAAGATAGACCCGCTCCGCTCGGAGACGAAGAAGATATACCGCATTGCCCGCGATGGCGATTTGGAAAAATTTGAGGAGGCCAAGGCCCGCGAACATGAAACCATGCTGAAGGCCCGCAAGATTGCCGAGGACTTGCATCTGAACATGAAGATTGGCGATGTGGAATATCAGGGAGACGGCAACAAGGCCATTTTCTACTACATTGCCGATGAGCGTGTGGATTTCCGACAGCTTATCAAGGTGCTGGCGGAGACTTTCCGTGTGAAGATTGAGATGCGCCAGATTGGCGCGCGGCAGGAGGCTGGACGAATCGGCGGTATTGGCCCTTGCGGCAGACCGCTCTGCTGCTCCAGCTGGATGAGCAACTTTGTATCGGTATCCACCACCTCGGCCCGCTATCAGGAAATTTCGCTGAATCCACAGAAACTCGCCGGACAGTGCGCCAAGCTGAAATGCTGTCTCAATTTTGAATTGGACTCCTACATAGAGGCCCAAAAGGACATACCGCCCCGCAATATTCCGCTTGAGACGAAAGACGGCAATTATTACCACTTCAAGACGGATGTCTTTGGCAAGACCATGCAATATTCGTCTGACCCTCATGTCGCTGCCAATATTGTAACAATACCGGCTGACCGTGTGAAGGAAATACTTGCCCTCAACAAGCAGGGGGTAAAGGTGGACCGACTGGTGGAGGAGGAAGAGGAAACCGTCCCTCAGCAGGATTATGAGAATGTGGTGGGGCAGGATAGTCTGACCCGTTTCGATAAGAAGAAGAAACACAAGCAGAATGGCAATAACCATGGGCGTGGCCGCGACCGCGACCAACGGGGCGCGACTGATGACACCCACAATGGCGAACCTGCCGCACAGGAGGAGCAGACCGCACCTGCCGGCAATGCCGAGACAAACAATGGTGGCAATGCTCCTGCTGGCAATGGCGGCAACCGTAATGCTAACGACAACCAACGCCGTGACCGCCGTGACAATCAGCGTCGCGATAACCGCGACCGCCGTGACCGTCGTGACGACCGTGACAGAAGGCCCAATAATGCCGACCGTAACAATGGGGCCCGCAACCAGAATCAGGAGGCGGCTGGCCAGCAGCCTACGGAGGGCAACGCAACGGCCAACAATGGCAACGGAAATAACGGAAACAATAATAACGGGAATGGCAACAATGGCAACCGTGACCGCAATCGTGGCGATTTCCGCCGCGACCGCCGTGACCGTAACGACAACCGCCGTCCGCAGCGGGATGCGCAGGGCCCGAGAAACGACAATGCCAACAATGCTCCGCAGAATGCACCGCGTCCCGCTGACGGCGGAACACCTGCACAACACAATGATACCCCCCATAATGACAATAACAGCAATAATGGTGACAACAATGCGTAATATTAAATTTCTGGCTCTGGCAGCCCTGACTTTTGCCTTGGCTTCTTGCTCTGATGGCGTGGTTTTCCAGCAAAGCAAAAATTTTCCTAAAGATACTTGGGTGAAGGATACAATGGCCGTATTCAACTACGATGCCACCGACACCAAGGGCCTTTATGATGTGGTGTTCGATATCCGCAACACTGATGATTATCCGTATCAGAATTTTTACCTTTTTGCCAACTCGTATTCTCCCGACGGCAAGGTGTATCGTGATACGCTGGAGTGTGTGCTGGCCGATAATGACGGCCGATGGATTGGAGAGGGCGCAGGCTCACACCACCATTTGCCCGTCTCTTTCTTCAAGAGCATACAGTTCCCCAAGCGAGGCACTTACCGGTTTGAACTGATTCAGGGTATGCGCAACGATTCCCTTCACGGTATCAGCGATATCGGCATCCGTATTATGCACACTCCTAATCCTATCAAGCGATGAGTAAAGGCAAACTCCAGAAGTTCAGCGAGATGGAGTCGTTCTCCAATGTGTTCCAATACACTTTCCAGAACATGAAGGAGGCTGGCCTTGCCTTTGAGAAGAAAGGAAAATGGGCCGACTATTTCGGCAATTCCAATCCCATTGTGGTGGAGTTGGGCTGCGGCAAGGGGGAATATACGGTGGCATTGGCACAACTGTTTCCCGACCGCAATTTTATCGGTATCGACATCAAAGGCGCCCGTATGTGGTCGGGTGCCAAGGACGCGCTCCAGAAGGGGCTGAAAAATGCCGCCTTCGTCCGAACCAGCATCGAGATGTTGCCTGCCTTTTTCGCACCCGGCGAAATCAGCGAGATTTGGCTTACCTTTCCTGACCCGCAGATGAAGAAGGTGCACAAACGGCTTACCTCTACCACTTTCATGGCTCTCTATCAGCAAGTGCTGCCGCAGGGGGGCATTATCCACCTCAAGACGGACAGCAATTTTATGTTTACCTACACTTGCGAGATGGTGAAAGCCAATGGATTCGAGGTCCTCTTCCAGACCAATGACCTCTACCATTCGGGATTTGCCGATGACAAGATTCTCTCTATCCGCACGTTCTATGAGAGCCAGTGGATAGAGCGGGGCATCTCCATTAAATACATAACATTCAGGCTGAATCCTAAAAATGAATATATAGAACCGGACGTTGAGATACCATTCGACGATTACCGCAGTTTCAACCGCGGCCCGCGTGGGCAACAGCCGGCCAGACATAAAGATGAAGACAAATAACATGAAGACATTTAGCGAAATACAACAGATAGTCAATGATGAACTGAAAAAAATTGATTTCAGCAAAGCCCCACGTGGACTGTACGAACCGATAGAATATGAATTGGGAGTGGGTGGCAAGCGTTTGCGCCCCTCGTTTGCGCTATTCACCTGCCAGCTTTTTTCGGGTGATTATGCGGCAGCTGTCCATCCTGCAGTTGCACTTGAGGTGTTCCATAATTACACGCTTATGCACGACGATATTATGGACAAGGCCGACAAACGCCGCAACAAACCTACTGTGCACAAGGTGTGGAACGAGAATACGGCCATACTGTCGGGTGATGCCATGATGGGAATGGCCTATCAACTGCTGGCGCAGTGCGATGAAAAGGTATTCAAGTCGGTGTTCGACATTTTCAGCGAGACGGCTATGGGAGTCTTTGAAGGTCAGCAGTATGACATGAATTTCGAGGTCCGCTCCAATGTCTCGATTGACGAGTATATGACGATGATACGTCTCAAGACGGCCGTGCTGCTTGCCGCCTCTTTCAAGATAGGCGCAGTGTGTGGCGGTGCCAGCCATGAGGATGCCGAGGCACTCTATAATTTCGGCATCAATGTGGGACTGTCGTTCCAGCTCTGTGACGATCTGCTCGATGTGTATGGCGACACCGCCAAGTTTGGCAAGAACATCGGTGGAGACATCTGCGACAACAAGAAAACCTATCTATACATCAAGGCGTTGCAGCTGGCTGATGGTTCGGCCGATGAGGAACTGCTGCGCCGTTGGTTCCGTGTGGAGGAGTTTGACAAAAACCGAAAAATTGCAGAGGTGACGGAGGCCTATAACCGTCTGAACGTGAAAAAGGATACGGAGGACGAGATGGAACGTCTGTATGGCGAGGCTGGAAAGGCGCTCGATTCCTCTTCCCTCTCTGACGAGCAGAAATCGTCGCTGATGCAACTGGCAGGACAACTCATATCGCGAGATGCCTGACGTTACATCTGATGATGCCTATCCTAAAAAATTTAAAGTATATATGCCATATCGTAGATTACCTAATACCAACCAAGCCCGCCTGCGTGCACTGTCGCGTGTGGTGGAGACTGGCACGCGCGATGATGAGGCCTATTGCCTTGCCGTCCCTTACACGTTGCTGGAACAGGCGCGTATGATGTTGCCTCAGTATGAGCGCAAGATGTCGGAGTATCATCAGTGTTTTGCCACGCAGGTGGCCAACAGCAAGGCTTGCATGGCCGAAGCCAGGCAGGCGCGGATGTACGTGTCCCACTTCATTCAGGTTCTGAATATGTGTGTGCAGCGTGGCGAAATAAATGCCCGTCTCAAGCAACTGTATGGATTGACCCCTGACAACTATGCGGTGCCCGACATCGCCTCCGATGACAAACTTTTTGTCTGGGGCAAACGGGTAATAGACGGGGAGCAGAAACGCCAGTCGCAAGGCGGCATACCCATTTACAATCCGCCTATTGCCAAAGTGATGGTCTATTATGACCTCTTTGCCGATAAGTACAATGGTCTGCAAGTATTGCAACAGAGCACGGTACGTACCTTGCGGGCTGTGACTGAACTAAATGCAGAGGTGGATAGTCTGTTGCTGCAAATATGGAACGAGGTGGAACACCATTTTTCCGACCTCCCTCCTTGCGAGCGTATGGATAAATGTTGTGAATATGGGGTGGTATATTATACCCGCCGCACCGAAACTGAAAAGGTAAAGGAAGAGTGACTTTTTTTGAAAAATCACTTCTTGTTATATAAATTGAACAGCTCTTCTGATTCGCGTCGGCACTCCTCGCGGACCCAGTCGGGTGACAGCACTTCCAGCTCGGCACCATGTGACAAAATCTCGTGAATAAAGTCGTAAGTGGGGTAGACCTCCACTTCAAATATGGAGTAGTCACTGTGTCTCTCCACTTCCTTTTGGGTGGCGTGCAATGGCAGTGTACGCAGGTATTTACGTTTGTTGTTGAGGTCGCCTGCCTTGATACGCACTTTTTCCACTTTCATGAAATCGGGTGGAAACATCACTCCGTAGTTGTATAGAAAATAGTTGTCAACGCTTTCTCCTTCAGGGAAAGTGAATTTCTTGTCGATAGGTTTCAGGCCCCTTATGCGGTCCAATGCAAATATATATTGCTTGTTCTGCGGCGATGCCAATCCCACCAGATACCAGCGTTGCTTGAAAACTTTCAGAAAATAAGGGGCCAACTGGTATTCCCGAGGCCCATTCTCGTAGAAGGTTTCATAAGATATTTCAATCTGGTAGCCATCGCGCATGGCTCTGAGTATGGTAGGCAGATTTTCGTTGCCCGAAGGAATGCGTTCAAAGGAGATACGGTCTCTCAGTTCTTTGCTGTCATGCAGGGTATTGTTCACCGCAAAAGTACTCAGCATCCAGTTCTTCACATCGTCCGTCTCAATGTCCTGCCGGTTGACAATGTGGTAGCGGTATTCATCGTGCAGGTTACATTCAATGTCAATGTCGAAAATCCGTTCAATATCATCGATATAGTCTTTGAAAGTGCGTTTGGGAATGGTGTCGCCAGTGACATTGGCCGAGCTGTTGCGCCAGGCTTCCATCAGTTCGTCGTAAGAGCTCCCGTGCATGGTGCTCAGCAGTTGGTCCAGAATCCAAAGATACTTTGTTATTTGTGTCGACTTGCTCATGTCTCCGTGTCTTTCTCTTGGCGTGGAGGCCATCTGCCGGCTTGGTGTCAGATTCTTGTCTCCATCGTCGGTGCGAAAGTAGGTTTCACCACTGCGAAAAGTCCGCCGAGGTAGAAAAACATTGTCAAATATTGTTTCTTTTTTTTCTTTCATTTGTGGCCGTTTACATAAAAAATCCGCACAAAAATACGAACCATCCTTGTCAGAATGCGCATTTTTGTGCGGAAAAATGAA
>CALMUD010000166.1 GCA_937872735.1 uncultured Bacteroidales bacterium | reverse complement strand
TCTTCCGATCTAGCATCATGGTCAGCTCGTCGCGGTGGGTGCCTTTGGTGGTATATCCTATCAGTCGGTCGCGGTTGCGGGTCTGGGCCAGCAGCAGTTTCAGGTCAGGCTGCTGTTGCAGGTGTGAGGTGTAGCCGATGTTTACTTGCTCGTTTTGCTGGGCAATGTAGTTGTAAAAATGTTCGAACAGAGGAGAAAAATCGGCGATGAACTCTTGCCTTTTTTGATAGATGTATCCGCTTTGTCCCGCCATTTGCTCTTCCCATACCTCGTATTGCAATGGGTCGTCCACCTCATTTCTTATCAGAGAGTTGCGCTGTTGCAGGGCGCGGTTGTAGGCCAGCAGGCTTTGCAGATATCGGTGGTCGTATTGCGAAATCACCCCATCTATGAATTTTCGGCGTTCATCGCTGCCCCCGCTTATCAGCGTGTAGTCGGAGGGTGACACCAGTACCAGCGGTATCTGGCCTATATGGTCCGCTATCTTTTCATATTCCTTTTTGTTCCGTTTCAGCACCTTGTGTGCGTGGCGTTTTACCCCGCAATAAATCTCTGTGGAACTGTTGTTGGCATCCTCGTCGGCGTATCGCCCTTCCAGCACAAAAAATTCGGATTCGTGCTTTATGTTCTGTGAGTCCACCGAGTTGGTGTGGCTCTTGCTGAAGGAGAGAAAGTACACGGCGTCAATCAAGTTGGTCTTGCCCATGCCGTTGTTGCCCACAAAGCAGTTCATCTTGGGCGACAGGTCTATTTCGGCCTGTGCTATGTTTTTGTAGTTTACTATTGATAGGTGCTCTATGTGCATTTTCTCTCTCTTATTTTATTACTTTCATCTCCACGCGCCGGTTGCGGGCACGTCCCTCTTCGGTGTCATTGTCGGCTACAGGTTTGGTCTTGCCATAGCCTTTCGCATCGATGCTGTTGGCATTGCATCCGGCTTTCACCAGAAAATTCTTTACGGCCAGCGCGCGGTCTTCCGACAGTTTCATGTTTACATCGTCAGCGCCTACATTGTCGGTGTGTCCGCTTATCTCAACTCTCAGTTTCAGCTTTTTCAGCAGACCTGCCAACCGACGCAATTCGGGGTAGGAGTAAGTCAGCAAGTCGCTTTTGCCGAAGTCGAAGAAGATATTGTTGATGGTGATGGCCGCACCGCTTTTAAGTTCTTTCAGGGTGGTGACGTGGAATGTCTTGTTCACCGCCATAGGCTCTTTCACTTCGCGCAGGTCCACATGTCTGGTCTCGGGATATACGGTGCTGTCGTCCACATAGATGCCGTATAGCTTCCCCACTGGCAGCACTATGAAGTAGCTGCCGTCGTCAGGGTCAGTCTGCGCCCTGCCTACTATTTTTTTCGTCTCCAGGTCTTCCCATACCAGGTTGGTCACCACTTTCTCCCCGCTGTGGTTCTCCATTTTTCCACTGATGGTCACCACCTTGTAGGGCATCTTGTCTTTGGGCAGGTTCACGCTGTATATCTCGCTGGCGTTGGTGCCCGCCTCCTTTTTAGAGAAGTAAGCAGTGGCGCCGTCGGTCGATATCTTGTAGGTCCAGTCGTCGTCCGGGGTGTTTATCTCCTTGCCCAGATTGACGGGAGTGGACCAGCAGGTCCAGCAGGTATCCGACAGCCTTTCAGATTTGTACACATCGTATCCGCCCAGTCCGCCACGTCCGTCACTGCTGAAGTAGAGCGTCTTCATGTCGGGGTGCATGAAAGGGGAGCGTTCCGAGTAAATGGTGTTGATGGTTGGCCCGAGGTTGACAGGTTCCGACCAGTTGCCCGCACTGTCGCGGTGGCTTACGTATAGGTCACTTTCGTAATGATTGTTGCCGTGATAGAATTTGCTTTGACTGATGGAGCTGGCCGAGGGTCTGATGGAGGCGAACAGCAGGGTGGAACCGTCAGCGCAGAAAGTGGCATCGCTGTTCCAGTCACCACGGTTTATTACCTCGGGAAAGAAACGTACGGGCTGCCAGCCTTTGGCGGTCTTGTCGCACACGCCCATCACCCCATTCTCAAACTTGATGATAGAGGTGCCGTCGGCGCTGACTGCCAGAATGCCGTCGTTGCTCTCCTTGGCCGATAGGGGGGCAAAGATGGCGGGCTTGCTCCAATTCCCGTTTTTGTCTCTCTCTGTCACATACACATCTTCACCTCCCAGATTGTCGTCACGGTCACGTCCGCAGAAGTAGAGGCGCTTGCCGTCGGCCGACACAATCGGGTAATATTCATTTCCGTTGCCCGATTTGATATTGCCTATCTGTATCGTCTCAATGCCCTGCTCGTTAGCCTTTCCCACTATGCTCAGCAGTTCGCCCACACTGGCATTTCCTTTGGTGTAGGGTCTCATCTTTTCTATCTCAGCTTTGGCTTCGGCATAGTCGTGCCGTCTCAGAGCGTCTCTTATCAGCACCTGCAGCGCCACGGTGGCCTGGTCCTTGTCTCCCGCCATTTTTATGTATTTTTCTATTTTCATGCGGGTGTCGGGGTCCAGCGTGGTCTGGTTTCTCAGGTCCAGACTTTCGGCATAGGTGGCGGCTGACATATCCTTGTCAAAGATTGGCCCTTGGGCCTGTTGAGGGAACAGCGTCTTAAATCGGTTCAGCGTTGACAGTTCGCCGTCTTTTGCCATCAGCGGGTATAGTTGTTTTATTATCAGTTCACGTCTCTTGCAGTTGGGGTTTGCCTCTAGGTAGAACAGCAGCCCGCGTGCGCTTTTCTGTCGTTGTGACAGTGCCAGCAAACTGTCAAGTGCGGCTGCACGGTGGTTGGCGCAGTCGGGGTACAGCCACAGGTAAGTGACGTAGCTGCTCCACGAGTTGGGAACTATCAGGTCGCCATAGGCGCGTTCCTGTTTCAGACTGTCAGCGGCATGTCGGTAGGGGCTGTCGGGAAAAGTCTCGGCATAGCCGGCATAGGCGGTCGATGTGTTGATGGTGCAGGCATCTATGTAGGCCAGCCGGTAGAGGGAGTCGCGGGCTTCGCCGGCACATGCGGCTTGAGGGTATCGGGCCAGCAGACCTCCGTAGCCCATCGTGCTGTGTTCCTTGCGGGCATCGGAGCAGGCAATTTCTTCCAGCCGTTTCTGGGCTTCGTCGCGTTGCAAGGCATAGGGATAGGTGGCAATAAAGTTGGCATAAGCGTCTTCCGTGTTCAATAGGCAGGCAGTTTTGTAGGCCATTGCGTCACGTCGGTTACGGGCGGTGTCTCTGTATTCGGGGTGGGCCAGTTCATAGTTTTTCATATAGCTGTCATAGGCCTCCAGTGTGTTCGCTTTTTCAGCCAGCATCAGTCCGTGGTGGCAGGCCGAGTCGGTCTGGTCGGTCAGCACCCCGTTGTCAATCCCCTTTTTGTTTATCTTTTCCACCACTTTAGGATCTTTGATGTCGATGAAGCGGCGTTGCAGGTTGATGAAGATGTTGTAGGCTTTCAGTGGATTCTGTTTGCTGTAGCCGGGCTGATAGTAGAGCACAGCTCTCCAGAAGTTGCAGTAGAAGAAATCCTCTTCGCGGCTGATGTTCCCTTTGTCCTCGTCCAGTTCAGATTCCATTTTCCCGTAGGCATGGCGTTCTACCATCTTTGCATAGTTGGTGGCTTGGGCGGGATTAAGCTCGGTTGTCCCTATCAGGGCTGTCAACATCACGGCTATCTTCAGCCATGTCACCATACAATGTATA
>CALMUD010000165.1 GCA_937872735.1 uncultured Bacteroidales bacterium | reverse complement strand
TTGGGCATATTGCTGCTTTATGGTTTCGGAAAAAGGATGCACCACCAGCACTTTCTTACCTTTTAAAGCCATTGTCCAAGGGCATTTTACCCAGAACGGATACAGACATTCCAAATGGACATTGACCACGTCGCTACGCAACGGTATATAACGCTCGGCAAAATTGAACGAGCCCAACAAATCAATCTCTGGAATATCGTGCAGATACAGCTCCGAAAATCGTTCGAGTGTATCGACAGATTCCGGAAAGATGCCTGCATTGTTTCTCATCGACTTGAACCATAGTGCATCCCACCATGGCAATCCTATGTTGCCTTCAACATATTCGTAACACTTTTGCAGTATGGGCAATTGCTTGTGAACCATCAAATAATTCATAACAATGCCGATTTCGCCAGAACCTAATCGCGAAATCATACAAGGAGTTGCCGATGTGAGTTTATCATAAATCAGGTCATTAGCTTCCTGACGGTCCATTGTGCAGGTCGGCAACTCAAAAACCGGGTGGAAAACTTTGCGATAAATTTTGCGGAGCGCTTTCAGTGAGAAGTCTCTTATTTTCATATCACTTACATTTCAGCAATTATGTCCTCTGGGCAATCCTGAATCTGCTCATAAGGCAGAGTGTCAGCATGGGAGACGTTAAACAGTTCTGACACTTTTGCCTCAACCACAGGAGAGAACACCCTCTTGATGCCCAAATGAATCAGTTTGGCGGGTCTACCTGCCAACAATGGGAACGCGCCGTACAATTGGGAGTAGTCTCTGTTAATCAGGCTTCCTGCCCCTACCGTTGTGTCATCCTTGGTTCTACATTTCCCCAATATGGTAGTCTGATTTCCAATCCAATTCCGGCAACCTATTTCTATCACCGCACTTCTGTTGCGATAACACTTGTTGACAATGTCGTAGGTATAATGGAAACTGCTGTTCATGATGGTACAGCCAAAAGTGATACCCGAGAAAGCGCCTATGGATACCCTTCCGCCATTGCATATCACTTTTGAGTCAGAACCTATCCAGCTACAATTTCCCAACCGCAGCGTTCCTGATTGCACACGTATCTTCACATTGAGGGCAATGCGGCAAGGACCTTCAAATATCAATATAGAGGATTCTGAACCAAGCTGCACGTATCCGGTATGGTCGAACAGGGTAAAGGAATCCCCATTGACTCCGATTTTCACCATTCCACGCTTTATCTCCGTATTTTCAAATTTTACACATCCGTTAAGCTCAAACAAACGGACACGCCCGTAGATGAATACCGGCATTCTGATAGCCGTACTGAACGGCATGGTACGGAAATTGAAATAAATGGTACGCCAAATATTGAAAATCGGCTGATTGAGCCGAGCCTCAAGACTGGCCAACATACGACTGACTATATACATAATTTTTTGGCTTTCTGAAAGAAAGAAACAAACAAAGAACGCTCACCCTGAGTCAAAGATGCAACCCAGAATATAGGAGCCATGATAACAAACATGACCACCACCCCTATCAAATCATTCACTTGATAGGTATGACACAAACGGACCAGCAGTACGCCCAATACCACAGAGGCCAGCGTGGATAAGGCCGACGGAAAAATGACCGACTGCACATATCTGCTGAAACTGAGTTCCAATTTTTCGTGAGCATAATACAAATTAATGGCACCTCCCAATATGGATTTAAAGACCAGCCAGTTGATAAATACCCAATAAGGAGGAAGCCTGAAATAGTGGAAAACTATAACATTGAGAAACAGTGACAAAATGTTGGCAATGGAATGAACTACATTATAATTGCGGATATCGCCGACTGCAAGTATGCTTTGATAAAGTACAATAGATCGGAAGAGCGTCGTGT
>CALMUD010000164.1 GCA_937872735.1 uncultured Bacteroidales bacterium | reverse complement strand
AGAGCATTAGCCTTCCAAGCTGAGGGTCGCGGGTTTGAATCCCGTCTTCCGCTCTAATGCGCAAGCAAAAAGAGACTCGATTTTTCGAGTCTCTTTTTTTGTCTTTATTCAGCAATTAAGAATATCATTTCATAAACATTTCGGAATGATGTTAAATTTATCCGTTTATATAGTTGCAAGTCCCTTAAAAAGGGAAAGACAGGCTTTCAATCAAATCAGGAACAAATAAATAAAAGGGAACCAGGCCACTATCTAAAAGTTCACATTTGATATTCTAAAAGTCTTATTTGCCAAAATAAATCAACACTATATTGTCAAAACAACTACATTTGCAACAAGAAAAACGAAAAAGACAGAATATGATAGAACAGATTGATGACATCGAGAAAGAAATTGATGTAGAAATTGTATTGGCACTAATGAGCGGAAAGGTGACCAATGCAATAAACCGCAGACTATCAAGAGACCTGCACAAGGCCCAAATAGACATATCACCAGCACAGGCCAACATACTATTCGTATTATGGCGCAACGACGGCATCATAGAAAAAAAGATATCCACAGCCACCTATAAGGACAAACCCAGCATAACCAGAGTTATAGACAACATGGAAAAAATGGGACTGGTCTGTCGGAAAAAAGCACCAAAGGACCGAAGGATAAACCGAATATTTCTGACAGAAAAGGCCCAGCAGATGAAAACGAAGGTGAAAGAGGTGGCACGACAGACTGTAAACGATGCTTTCAAAGGACTTGACGATAAAGAGATTTCCGATGTTCAACGCCTGATGAAGATGATATTCAACAATCTGGAAATGAGCGAAGGTTCAATATAAACAGGTTTATACAGCCCCACAAGACAGAAAAACAAAAAAAGTACAAAATAGCGATGAAAAAAATCAGTTGTACAGTAATGGCCTTGATTGCCTGCGCCACCCTATACGGGCAACGCACACTCAATCAGGACTCGTGCGAGGCACTGGCTCTGCAAAACAACAAAGACCAGCAAATTGCCGACGAAGAAGTAAAACAAGCTGAATATGAAAAGAAATCGGCTTTCGCACAATACTTCCCCGACATCTCCATCAAGGGAGGCTACCTGAGAAATGAGAAACAATTGGCGCTGCTTGGTGAAGACCAATATTTACCAATATGCTACGCTGGTGGTGCTGACGGAAGCATAGCTGTGGATCAGAGCCAGATTGCCAATAAAATGGTAGCCTATAACGGCAGTTATGTTCCATTGGATGCCAATGGACAGCCTTTTGACCCCACTAAAAATCCAGAAAAGATAATCTGGAAAAACTACACCACCATTCCTAAAGACCAGATGACGTTTGACACCCGCAACATTTATGTAGGAGTGCTCAATCTGACCCAGCCCATTTTTATGGGAGGTAAGATTGTTGCTTACAACAAGGTGTGCGACTTAAAGAAAGAACTGGCCGATTCAAAAAAAGAAACCAGCCGACAGGAGGTATTGAAAAATGTGGATGAGGCTTACTGGCGCACCGTATCACTATACAGCAAAAAGAAAGCCGTTCAAGGACTGATTGACCTTCTGGACACCATGCAGAACAATGTGAACGAGATGGTGGATGAAGGAGTTGCCACAAAAAAAGACCAGCTGACTGTGGCCGTAAAACGCAATGAAGCTAAGATGACTATGGTAAAGGTGGACAACGGCATCAAACTCTATAAGATGCAATTGGCTCAATATTGTGGTCTCCCCATTGAAGAGGATTACGAGATTGCAGACAAAGACCTCAAGGATATTCCTGTAAAGGAAGAGCCAAAGCCTTCATCCGATGAAGTCAAAAACAATAGGCCCGAGCTCAAAAGTTTGGAACTGGCTAACGCCTTATATGATCAAAAAACGACCATTGCCCGCGCTGCCCTATTGCCTACAGTAGCCTTGACAGCCAATTATCTGGCATCAAACCCCAACTGCTATGATGGATTTGAAAACAAATTCGGATATGAATGGAACATAGGCATTGTGGTAAACATTCCTCTCTTCCATTTCGGAGCAGACTATTATAAATGGCAGGCTGCCAAGAGCGAGGCGACAGTGGCAAAACTGCAATACGATGACACTGAAGAAAAGGTAAACCTGCAAGTGAACCAATATTCTTACAAACAGACCGAAGCTTTGCGCAAACTTGACGTCGCCAACAAAAACATGGATGAGGCACAGGAGAACCTGCGTATGGCGCAACTGAGTTTTGAAGCTGGTGTCATATCCACGTCAAACCTGCTGGAAGCACAAACAGCTTGGCTGGGTGCGCAGTCTGACAAAATCGATGCTGAAATTGATGCCAAGATAAACGGTATTTATCTGAGAAGAGCCGGCGGAAATCTTGGAAAATAAAGAATTCAAAGAAGAAATAAAAGAATACAATAATATGAGCAGCAAAAATTCAAAATCAAGTAACTCAAATCTGATAGTTGCCTTTGTGGTGCTATTGGTGATAATAGTAGTGATTACGCTGGTGGGTGCCTTTGTAATGAAACCGGACCCTGAAATAATTGAAGGCGAGGTTGAAGTAGACGAAATGAGAATTTCGAGTAAGGTACCAGCCAGAATATCAAGGTTCTGCGTAAAAGAAGGAGACAACGTAAAAGTTGGAGACACACTGGTAGTTCTCGACAGTCCTGAGATAGAGGCAAAACTGCAACAGGCAATGGCTGCCGAAGCGGCTGCCGCTGCCGTGAGTGACAAGGCCAAGAATGGAGCAAGAGAAGAACAGATACGCGGAGCCTACGAAATCTGGCAGAAAGCCAAGGCTGGCCAAGATGTAGCAAAAAAATCGTATGACAGAGTACAGAGTCTATTCAACAAAGGTGTGCTGCCTGCCCAGAAGCGGGATGAAGTGGAAGCTCAATACAAAGCCGCTGTAGCAACAGCGCAAGCCGCAAAATCGCAATACGACATGGCCATGAACGGAGCTCAAAAAGAAGATAAGGAAGCTGCAGCAGCTCAGGTAAGCAGAGCCCAAGGTGCTATTGCTGAGGTTAAATCCTACTTGAAAGAGACCGTACTGTTCGCTCCTATCAACGGAAAAATCAGTGACATTTTCCCTTTGAGAGGCGAATTGGTGGGTTCAGGTTCTCCTATCATGAACCTGCAAGATATGAGCAGCTGCTGGGTTACATTCAACGTAAGAGAGAAAGACTATCAGCGCATGAGCGAGGGCAAAATCATTGATGCTTTCATACCAGCACTCAACAACAAGGCCATCAAACTGAAAATCAGAAGTGCCAAAGATCTGGGTTCATTCGCAGCATGGAAAGCTACCAAGATGAGAGGAGAATACGACTCCAAAACCTTTGAAATAAAAGCAGACCCAGTGGAACACGTTGATGGTCTGATACCAGGAATGACGGTTGTGCTGAAGTAAGACAGCAAAAAAGGTCTTACATTAATAAAACGAAAAATGGAATACAGTTTAATTCACAGATACTGGATGATAATAGTGAGGGAATGCAGAGAACTTGTATCCCGCCCCATGTACCTGATAACGATGGTACTGGTTCCTGTATTTCTTGCCATATTCTTCCTATCGCTAATGGATTCGGGCACACCTACCGATATGCCCGTAGCAACAGTTGACAACGATAATACAAAGACCTCACGCAACATCATTCATACGCTGGACGCATTTAAGGCCAATGAGGTGGTTTTTCACGCCAAAGACTTCAATGAAGCCAGACAGGCAATGAAGAAAGGCGAAATTTATGGCATATATTATATACCCAATAATTTCGAGAAAAACCTACTGGCATTCAGACAGCCCACCGTATCATTTTATACGAACTCTGCTTTTTTAATTCCTGGTTCCCTGCTGATGAGCGATATGAAAACAATGAGCGTTCTGAGTCAGGCTGCTGTGGGGAAATCAGTACTGGAGGCCAAAGGTGCAACCAAGGAACAAGTAACGG
The DNA here is from genome assembly GCA_937872735.1 of uncultured Bacteroidales bacterium. Lineage (GTDB taxonomy): Bacteria > Bacteroidota > Bacteroidia > Bacteroidales > Paludibacteraceae > Physcocola. The sequence continues at coordinate 36,748 of CALMUD010000164.1, read as the reverse complement.
CCATACTGCAACCCATAGCAGTAGACTGTCACCCTATTGGCAACCCCTGGCTGAACTATTCGGTATATCTGAATAACATTCTGCTTCCTGGTATCTACAACATCCTGATAATGATACTTACTGTGTACATATTAGGGCAGGAAGTAAAATTAGGAAAATCACGGGGACTGCTAAGAATAGCACATAACGACATCGGTGTCGCAATAACCGCCAAGTTGATTCCAATAACGGCTCTGCTGACGCTAATGACCATTGCCATGGACGTTGTTCTGTATAAATACTTGGGATTTCCCTGCAAATGCGGAATAGGCCTAATGATGATTAATAGTTTCTTATTGGTCATATCAAGTCAATCGATGGCCATATTCTATTTCGGGTTAATACCAATAACAAGGTATTCGCTCAGCATGGCAGCCTTTTGGAGTGTGTTATCAATATCTCTGTCAGGATTCACATTTCCCGTATCAGCCATGCACCCGACATTGCAGATGTGGGCAAATTTCTTTCCGCTGCACCCCTACTTCAACTTATACGTTGACCAGGCTCTAAACGGAAGAAGTTTATATTATACATGGATAAACTACGTTTTGATGTTGATAATGACACTGCTGCCTATTTTTGTGATGCCTAATTTGCGCAGAGCTTATAGGGAAATGAAGTACATTCCATAACTCGATAAAGGGTAGAATGTCAACAACGTAAAAAAAGAAAGAGATGTCAATCAAAAGAATCATAAGAAAAGGATTTTTCTACACCTTCATCATTTGGCGCGATGAAATAAGAAAAGTGCTCAGTGATGCGGGGGTTCAGATATTCTTTTTGATAGGGCCACTAATGTACCCTATACTATACTCCTTCATGTATAATGCAGAAGCTACCACTGATGTCAAGATGGTGGTGGTAGACCCATGCAACAGCAAAGAAAGCCGTGAATTCAGAAGAAAAATGGATGCGACTCAGGATGTAAAGATTGTAGGCGTTTGCGCCAACTTGAACGAGGCTAAAGAAGCAGTAAAAGAGCATGATGCCTACGGCATATTGGAAATACCACGAAGTTTCAGCAAAGACATTGTACGAGGGAAGCAGACCTGCGTACGTGTTTACTCTGATATGTGCTGCATGCTTTACTACAAAGCCTTTCTGCTGGCAGCAACCAATGTTTCGCTGGACATGAACGAGGATATACAAAGACAAAGATCTTCGAGTGACAGCAAACGTATGCAGGAAATATCGTGCGCACCCCTAAAATATGAGCACATCAACTACTTCAATCCGAAAAATGGTTATGCAAGTTTCTTGATACCAGGTGTACTGATTCTGATTGTGCAGCAAATGATGATATTGGGTATAGGCATGGCTGCAGGAACAGATAGAGACAAGAACGCTTACCACGAGCTGGTGCCTATACAGCGATCACATCTGGGAACCTTCCGAATTGTATTCGGAAAAGCCTTATGTTACCTGATGGTATGGCTATTGCTGGCTGTATATTTGTTATGGCTGATACCACTCATATTCAATCTACCACAAGTAGGAAACCCTTTCAACACGATAGCCATCGTATTTCCATTCTTATTGTCGTGTATATTTTTTGGCATGACGTGTTCTGTTCTGATAAGGGATAGAGAGTCTGTATTTGTGGTGGTGGTTTTCACCTCGGTAGTTCTGCTGTTCCTTTCTGGACTTTCATGGCCACAGACTGCGATACCAAAATTTTGGATATGGGTATCCTACATATTCCCGTCCAGTTTGGGCATACAGGGTTTCGTAAAAGTGAACTGCATGGGCGCCACCATTGCTGACGTATCAGGAGAATTGATAAAAATGTGCATACAAGTACTTGTTTACTTCCTGACGGCTTGTGCGGTTTATCGCCTGCAAGTTGCCCGCAGTCAGCGGTTGTTCCTTCGGAAAGAACGCAGGGAACTTCGCCAAAAAGCTTTGATTGAACGACTTGAGAAAGAAGGCGATGCCAGGGAACAAGAAGATTCCTGACCTGAGTAACAGATATTGAACATAAAAAAATCAGTTTCAGAGATAATTCTCTGAAACTGATTTTTTTGTAGATACATAAAGAAAAAACGAAACTGATTCGGCATTATAAAAAAGGGACGTGCTTGACAGCACGTCCCTCCATATTATAATAAATCTTCAGTCTTATTAGATAGACAGGGTCTTCAGCACATCCAACTTGTGCATATTGACCGTCTTTGAATGTTTGATTGCCTTGTTGAATGGAACATAAACAATCTTGTCATTCTGCACACCCACCATAATGCTGCGCTGCTCTTCAAGCAGGGCATCAATAGCGGCGGCGCCCAATCGGCTGGCCAAAATACGGTCTTGTGCAGTAGGAGAACCGCCACGCTGTATGTGGCCAAGAATAGTGACACGCGTATCATACTCAGGATGCTCTTTCTTTACGCGTTCAGCTACACCAATGGCGCCACCCGTAACATCACTTTCGGCAACAATAACGATACTGCTGTTTTTAGTTTTGCGGAAACCATTCTTGATAAGTTCCTCCAACTGGTCAGTCTCGGTGTGTATTTCTGGTATGATGGCAGCCTCAGCTCCTGATGCCAAAGCCGAATTAAGAGCCAGGAATCCAGCATCACGTCCCATCACCTCTATAAAGAACAAACGTTCATGCGAATTGGCGGTATCACGAATTTTGTCGACTGCCTCAACTATCGTATTCAATGCAGTATCATAACCTATTGTATAGTCTGTACCAGCAAGGTCATTATCGATGGTACAAGGGACTCCCACAACAGGAACATTGCAATCCTTGGCAAAATCATTTGCACCAGTAAAAGTACCATCACCACCCAGAACCACCAGGGCATCAATACCCTCTTTCTGCATTGTTTCGTAGGCTTTTTTATGTCCATCAGCCGAAGGAAACTCAGCACAACGGGCCGTCTTAATGATGGTGCCACCCTGCTGGATGATATTACTAACATCCTGGGTTTTAAATTCTTTTACCTCATCCGCAATCAGACCTTTATATCCACGATATATGGCCTTTACCCGGATTCCATTATAAATGGCAGAACGGGTGACGGCACGTACCGCAGCATTCATGCCGGGGGCATCGCCACCTGATGTAAGAACTCCAATACAATTAATCTGATACATAACTTTATAATTTTTAGACAATGCAAATTTAATAAAAAATGGCAACGAAATATGCTACTATTCTCACTATATAAATCGAATAATACATAACAAATAACTATTTGACATTTTTTTTACGCGTAAAAATACGAATTGTAAGTTACAAATGAGCTAAGAAGGCATTGCTAATTAAAGAAAATCATCCATTGTGAATCACATACTGTTCAATACTTGACTTTACCTTCTCCATTAACCATTTCGGGGTAGATGTCGCACCACAGATACCAACAGAACTGACGCTACCCAACAAAGAAAAATCAATATCGGCAGGGCCCGAAATCATAAAAATATTGTCATTATGCTTTTTACATTCATTAAACAGGACCCTTCCATTTGAACTCTTCTGTCCGCTGACAAAAAACACCAAGTCATGACGGGAAACGAAATCCACAATTTTGGGAATACGGTTAGCCACTTGACGACAAATGGTATCGTGATAATTAAAAAAAAGAGAAGAGTCCACTTGCTGCTGAATCGCCGCCACTATACGTCTGAACTCCTCTATCGATTTGGTAGTCTGGGAGAAGAGTTCTATGTTTTTGGAGAAATCAATTTTTGAAATATCGTCCATGCCTTCTATAACAATGGCATGTCCCTCAGTCTGCCCCACCAGACCGTTCACCTCCGCATGGCCTATCTTGCCATAAATGACGATTTGCGTATTGGCCTTGTCACTTTCCTGATAGGCCTTCTTGATAGTCTGCTGCAAATGCAGCACCACGGGGCAAGTAGCATCTATGATGGTTATATGATTACGCTGGGCGGCCACATAAGTAGAGGGCGGCTCACCATGGGCACGCAACAGCACTCGGGTATTACTGAGGCGGTTAAATTCCTCATGGTCAATGGAACGCAAACCCTGCTGGGCCAGACGCTCCACTTCCATACTGTTGTGCACAATGTCACCCAGACAATATAAAGGCTTGCTGTTCAGCAGTTCGGCCTCAGCCTTGCGAATGGCAGTGACCACACCGAAACAGAACCCGGAATTATCATCAATCTCAATCAGCATACAACGAATTTAGATTGAACAGAATCAGTCGGACGTACGTTCTCTGAAAATCTTGAGAAGCCATTCCTTCTGCTGTTCCTTGGTTATGTGTCCATTATCAAGTACAACTGCATCTGCAGCCTTGCGCAGCGGGCTCACCTCGCGGTGCTCGTCAATATAGTCCCGTTTTTTCACATTTTCCAGAATGGAGGCAAAATCCTCCTCCTGGCCTTTTTCCTTCAACTCCAGAAAACGGCGCTGCGCACGCACCTCCGGGTCGGCTGTCATAAAAATTTTCAGTTCAGCATCGGGAAAAACAGTCGTACCGATATCACGGCCATCCATCACCACTCCCTTGTTGACACCATACGACTGCTGCAAACGGACCATAGCCTCGCGTACGAAGCCTATGGCACTAACTATGCTGACTTGCGAAGACACCTTAAGAGAACGGATTTCCGTTTCCACATTCTCATCATTAAGATAGGTATCGCTATGACCTGACTGCGCATTCTGACGGAATTCAATCTTGATATTACCAATTTGAAATTTCAGTTTTTCCTCGTCCACCTTGCCATTCTCAATAAGATGATGGCGCTGACAATATAGAGTGACAGAGCGATACATGGCACCGCTATCCACGTAGACATAACCTACCTCACGCGCCAAATCCTTGGCCACAGTACTTTTACCACAAGAAGAATAGCCATCAATGGCTACAGTAATACGTTTCATCAATATTTATAGTTTATAACATTCTTTCGTCAAACTGCACTTTATTTACAAATCGATGCCTGCGGTGTGGGCAGAATCAGACTTGCGGAACGAATTGAGCGAAGAACTGAGCGAGATTCCCAGCACGTTGCCCGAAGGCCCGTAAATGGCATACGAAACACCAAGACTGAACTTGTATACCTTGATATTTCCACCAAAAGAGAAACCACTGCCCGACCCTATATTATCCATACTGAATTCCTCATTACGCCGATGATTGTACGCAGCCATCAGAGAGAAATTCTTGGAGGGGAGAAACTCCACTCCTACTATAAAGTGCCGGAGCAACATATTGCCCCAACTGACGCTGCGCTTATAGTCTGACGATATTCCCGTTTCGGTGGCGTCATAGAGCGACCCATCCTTCACATAATCCAGATTCCAATGATTCAGTCTGTCATAAGTCAGAGAAAAACGGAAAGGAGCATGCGCCAAGCGCTTGGACACTCCCAATTGGACATCACAAGGCAAATTTTCACGAGTATCCTCATAAGGGGTTATCTGAACACCAAAATTGCGAACCGTAAATCCTGCCGAAAAATCATAATCGGGCAGATAATAGTTGGCACCCAAATCTACCGCAAGTCCAAAACTTGTATAGTTGTCAATATAACTGTAAACCGGTTTCAATGACAAGCCTGCAATAAAATGGCGGAACAGACGCCGCGCATATATAGCCGACAGACAAGCATCACCTGCAGAGAAAGATCCTTCATTGACATCATACTCCGAATAAGCGTCAAAAGTGCCATAATTTAAATAAGTGAAGCCGACACCCCACCAACTGAGACTGTCAATGGCCTGACCATACAAAGCCGAGCCATACTGCACATCACTGACATAATTGAAATAGGATAATGAAATGGAACGGTCGTCAGCCAGCCCCAGCAAAGCTGGATTCTGCACCGCCATGGTAACATCCTTGTTCTGTAACGAGACATTGGCTCCACCCAAAGCCGACACTGCTGACGAATTGGGCAGGGACAAGAAGTTGTAGACGGTGCCATCGGAGGCAAAACCGAAGGACAAGGACAACGAGATGCCGCATATAAGAGCTAATATGTATCTTCTCATAAATTTATTTATCTAAACCTCATTACGGATTGAATGTTGGAAAACAATCCTCCATCTAAAAAAATCAGATTTCAAATATAAGACTTTTTTTAACAAAAAACGGAGGAATAAGGAATCAGATTGCGGCAGGAACAAAATAAAACCATCATGCCGCAGTATTTTTCCGTTTACAGGCAGGCACTGAATCTACAACCAGACGATATGACTCTGCCACCAAACGCTTGATTTCCGAATCGGGAACATCCATATCGAAACGGATGCCAATCCAATGCTTATGGTTCATGTGATACGCTGGCACTATTCCTTTGTATTTCTCCATCAATTCGTCATGGTTCTCCACTCCACACTTGACATCACAAAGGTCAAAAACATCAATATTGGCGAAACAGAACCACTTGTCCATCACATAAAAGGCAAGAATACCTTTATCGTAGTCCGAATGTGATTTCTGAAATGGCATTTTTTCAATCACACCCTCAAAAGACAGACAATACTCCCTGAAATCTTCAACATTCATATTATTTCTTTTTTATTGACAACCAAAGATAGACAAAAGAGAAAGAAAACACTATCCATTTTTGTCTTTAGCCCTCTAATATTCTACCGCGGCAAGCCCATCTGCAAATATAAAAACATATAAGCCAAATCATTACATCAACAAAGAGAATGCAAGTCAAAAAAAAACAATAAAAATTTTGCATAAAACTATAAATTGTCTAATTTTGCGGTCGGGTAAGTCCTATACCGACCAGCTCCTGGTGAATTCCGTCAGAGCTTGACCGCAGCAGCGGTAAACTGGTTGAGCGGTGTGGCATAGACCGCTTGCCCACCTGCCTCTTTAGCTCAGTTGGTAGAGCACGTGATTTGTAATCTCGGGGTCGTTGGTTCGAATCCGACATGAGGCTCAAAAAAAGAAGTGAGAAGGTTCAAAGACAGTGCGTTTTTGGACCTTTTTTGTTATGCAAAACAAAAGACAATGCTGGAAAAATACCATATAATATTAGCCTCTGGCTCCCCACGCCGGCAAGAACTGCTGAAAGGGCTGGAATTGCCTTTCGAGGTAAAAGTGATACCTGGCATCAACGAAAGCTACCCCAAAGAACTTACTGCGGGAGAAATTCCGCTATTCATTGCCCAAGAAAAAGCCAAGGCTTACCTGACATCCATGCAACACAACGACCTGATAATAACGGCCGACACCATTGTATGGCACAACGGAAAAGTAATGGGGAAACCCCACGATGAAGAAACAGCCAGCCAAATGCTGCATCAGCTGTCTGGCAACACGCACGAAGTATTCACGGGCGTCTGCATCAAAACGACCGACAATGAGGATTCGTTTGTGGCCCACTCTACCGTACAATTTTCGCCTCTGGATGAGGATGAAATAGCCCACTACATCAGCCACTACCATCCTTTGGACAAAGCGGGAAGCTACGGCATACAGGAATGGATGGGATATGTGGGAGTTGAAAATATAGAAGGGAGCTACTACAACATAATGGGATTGCCCGTACATCTATTGTACCAACATTTGAAAAAGATAGACCAACTCACCCGACCGAAATGAAAGTACTGTTGATTACCCCGCCGCTGACCCAACTAAACACACCTTATCCCGCCACAACCGTATTGAAGGGATATTTGCAGACTCACGGACACCCTACCGAGCAAATGGACCTCGGCATTGAACTGGTCAACCGCATCTATACACGAAATGGACTGACTAAAATTTTCGATTTTTCAGCTCCCCTTAAGAAGAATGACGGACAATCTTTTATGTATGAGGCAAGAGCCGATTACGAGAACTGCGTAGAGACTGTCATAAGATTTCTGCAAGGCAAAGATCAGACAATAGCCAGCCGCATAGCCAGCCACAACCTTCTGCCCGAGGGACCCCGATTTGCCAACATGTGTGATACCGAATGGGCTTTTGGAGCAGCTGGGACAACCGATACGGCCAAATACCTGGCAACACTTTTTATTGAAGACATTGCGGACTACATTCGCGAGACCGTCGACTCCCACTTTGATTTGGTGCGATATGCAGAACATCTTGGAACATACGCACCCACTTTCGATACTATAGAAAAAGCCTTGGAACAGTCCTACACCCTGACCGACCAATGGATGACAGAATTGTTGGAAGATAAAATAACCCAATGCACCCCTCAGGCAATTGGGTTTTCGGTACCATTTCCCGGCTGCCTATATGCCGCCCTGCGCTGCGGACAATACATAAAAAAAAATCATCCGGAAATACATGTGACGATAGGTGGTGGTTATCCCAACACAGAACTACGACAAATAAGCGACTCCCGCATATTCAGATTCATCGACACCATCACCCTCGATGACGGGGAATTGCCATTGACACAAGTTTGCAATTATTTGGAAGGAAAAGCGAAAAAAGACGAACTAATCCGTACCTATTATATTGAGAATGGAAAAATAGCATACAGCGGCAATGACAATAAGAACATACGCAACTGTGAGATAGGAACTCCCGACTTTGATGGGCTGAAAATGGACCAGTACCTGTCAATGGCCGAAGTGTCAAACCCTATGCAAACGCTATGGTCGAGCGGAAAATGGAACAAGATGGTGATGGCACACGGCTGCTATTGGGCCAAATGCGCATTCTGCGATGTAACTCTCGACTACATCAAACGATATGACGCCCCTTCGGCCCAGATAGTGGTAGACCGAATGGAAAGCATCATGAAACAGACTGGCGAAAGCGGATTTCACTTCACCGATGAGGCCATGCCCCCCAGATTGCTGCACGAAGTGGCTAATGAGATAAAGAAACGACAAATCGCCACCAGCTACTGGGGAAATATCAGATTCGACAAATCGTATAACAAAGAATTATGCGAATCCCTCGCCGATTCTGGCTGTGTGGCTGTTTCCGGCGGTCTGGAAGTGGCATCCAACCGTGTGCTGGAATTGATGCACAAGGGAGTTACCATTGAACAGACTACCATGGCCATGAAACATCTGACGGACGCGGGAATTATGGTACACGCCTATCTGATGTACGGATTTCCCACAGAATCTCTACAAGAGTGCATTGACGCTCTCGAAGTGGTACGCCAACTCTTTGAAGAAGGGTTGGTGCAGTCTGCCTTCTGGCACCGATATGCCATGACCCTCCACAGTCCATCGGGACAACATCCCGAAAATTACGGGGTAAAACGTGTCCGTCTGAATACAAATCCATTCAGCAACAATGAGGTAGAATATGAAGAGGAACTGGACTATGACTCCGATAAAATCGGTGCAGGACTAAGTCTTGCCACCTATAATTATATGAATGGAACTGGCATAGACCTGCCCCTACATAAATGGTTTAAAACAAAAGTACCAAACACAAATATCGGGAAAAATCTAATCAGGAAAATAGCAAAGCAGGCGGATTGAGAAGAACGGTTCCGAAACAAAAAAGACAACGGAAACTCATTATTAGTAACTTTGCACAAAACAGAACAAAAGAGAAAATGAAAAAAAGAATAATCACCTTGTTGCTGACCATACTGTCAGCAGTGGCAATAGCCAAGGCCGGGATGCTGCCTCCAGACACAAAAATCAGCATACTCACCAGTGGTCCAAGTGACGAAGCCATATTTACCAAATGGGGGCATACTGCCATCAGGGTATGCAGCCCCACCCTGGGTTTGGACGAAGTATTCAATTACGGCATTTTCACCTTTCAAGATGGGTTTATCGTGAAGTTTGTAAAAGGGGAAACTGACTACCGCCTCGGCACTTGCAGCTATGAAGACGCACTCAGCGAGACTCGTGACGAAAAGAATGCTGCCTATTACGAACAGGAACTGAACCTGACACCTGATGAAAAAGAGGCACTGTTCAGCGCTCTGCTTGTCAACTATGAGCCTGAAAACCGATACTACCGATACAACTTTTTCTTCGACAATTGCGCCACAAGGGCAAGAGAGATGGTAAAAACTCATACCACAGGCACCATCATATACCCCACCGTACACAGCACCGAAACATTCCGCGACGTCATTCACCAGTTGCTAAAGACATCGCCATGGTACGCCTTCGGCATTGACATTTGCCTGGGAAGTCCTACCGATAAGGTAATGAGCAATAAAGACAGACTATTCATCCCCATGGAGATGATGAAAGCATACAGCCAAGCCAAAATAGTGAAAGGCGATAGCATACAGCCTCTGGTAAAAAGCTACCGGCAACTGAATACTCCCAAAACAATAGCGCCAAGTAAAAGTCTATTCGATTATGTGACTCCTATGGTGCTTTTTTGGATAATATTTGCAATGACCACTTTGCATATAGGCTATTACTACAAGACTGGCAAAAAAGACAGCTGGTTTTACAGTCTGATATTCGGCTTGCTGGGAACAACAGGTATATTGGTATTTTTTCTTTCCTTCTTTTCCGTGCATCCTTGCGTATATCCCAACTACAACCTATTGTGGTGCAACCCGCTGCTGTTGCTGCCCGTCCTGACAATATGGATAAAGAAACTCCGAAAAATCAATTTCTACCTATTCGGATTAATAGCAGCAAGCAATTTGACAGCATTGAGCGGCTATTTATGGTTGCCACAAGCCTACGCTGGAGCCTTTGCCCCAATCATGCTCATTGAGATTGCATTAAGCGCCGCATGGATTTACAAAAACAATGCAAACGACACAGAAAAGAGGACTGCATGAAAAAAGAAATAAAAAAAGAGAGAATAGAGTAACAGAATAAGCTAAAATTGATTATTTTTGCAAAGGAATAATAAAAAAAACACAATATTCACATAGAACAAGATGAAAGCAATAAAACTGATTATCGTCGCTGCCATCTGTGCAGCCTTGTTTAGTGCATGCAAATCACAGACATGTCCTGGATACGGAGGTGTACAACGCAACTATGGCGAAGTAGAAAAATCTGAAGTTTCTGAATTGGCATAACGGACGCGAATGATGCGTAGAATGTTCAACATATTGGTAATGGTGATGCTGGCAATAGCAGGTATGAGCAGTTGCAAGTCTGAATGCAAATGTTTCAAAAACAGCTATGGCAACATTGCTCCCAAACATCAGGTAGAACAATCAGCCTGATGTTTTATATTGAACTTCAAAAGAAAGAGACAACACAAAACTTTTTATTAATATAAAATTTTATAGAAATGACAAAAGTTGGTATTAATGGATTTGGCCGTATCGGACGTATGGTCTTCCGTGCAATGAGCTCAAGAAAAGACCTTGGTCTTGAAGTAGTAGCAATCAACGACCTTTTGGATCCTGAGTATCTGAAGTACTTGTTGATGCACGATACAATGCACGGAAACTTCGATGGTACCGTTGAAGTAAAGAACGGCAACCTGGTAGTAAACGGCAAGGAAATCCGCGTAACTGCAGAGAAAGATCCAGCTAACATTGCTTGGAACAAAGTAGGTGCAGAATATGTAGTTGAGTCAACTGGTTTCTTCTTGACTAAGGAGAAAGCTCAGGCCCATATCAACGGCGGCGCTAAGTATGTAGTTATGTCAGCTCCTTCAAAGGACGACACTCCTATGTTCGTACGTGGCGTGAACGATGACACTTATGTTAAGGGAACTCAGTTCGTATCTAACGCATCTTGTACCACTAACTGCTTGGCTCCTTTGGCTAAGGTATTGAACGACAACTTCGGTATCGTTAATGGTTTGATGACTACTGTTCACTCTACTACTGCTACTCAGCTGACAGTCGATGGCCCTTCTAAGGGTGGCAAGGACTGGCGTGGTGGCCGTGCTGCTTCTGGCAACATCATCCCTTCTTCTACTGGTGCTGCTAAGGCTGTAGGTAAGGTTATCCCTGAGTTGAACGGCAAATTGACTGGTATCTCTATGCGTGTCCCTACTTTGGACGTATCTGTAGTTGACTTGACTGTTAACTTGGCTAAGCCTGCTACTAAGGAAGATATCTGCCAGGCTATGAAGAAGGCTGCTGAGACTAACTTGAAGGGCATCCTTGGCTATACTGAAGAGGCTGTCGTATCATCTGATTTCTTGGGTGATGTTCGCACTTCTATCTTCGATGCCAATGCTGGTGTTTATTTGACTGACAAGTTCGTCAAGGTTGTTTCTTGGTATGACAATGAGTTCGGATACTCTAACAAGCTGTCTGAGTTGATCGCTCACATGGCTAAGGTAAACGGCTAATTTATAGAATTTACCATAATATGACGGGAACGCAGTAATGCGCTCCCGTTTTTTTGTGTATTTTTGCAACATCATGACGACAGACAATCAAGTGCAACTTACCGACTTTTTACCAACTACCAAAAGGGAATTGGAAATCAGAAATTGGGATTATGTGGATGTCATTCTCTTTTCGGGAGACGCCTACATCGACCATCCTTCGTTTGCTGGTGCCGTAGTGGGCCGCCTGCTCGAGAGTTATGGACTGAGAGTGGCCATTGTACCTCAACCCAACTGGAGAGATGACTTGCGCGACTTCAAAAAGCTCGGCAAGCCCCGTCTGTTCTTTGCCATATCGGCCGGTTGCATGGATTCCATGGTGAATCACTATACCGCCAACCGGCGACTGAGATCCGATGATGCCTATTCACCAAACGGCATGGCAGGATTCCGTCCCGACCGCGCCACTATCGTCTACGCCAATATACTGAAAAACATTTTTCCTGATGTTCCTATCGTGATAGGCGGTATCGAAGCCTCATTGCGTAGGGTCACCCACTACGATTACTGGGACAATGAACTGAAACCTTGCATACTGAAAGACAGCAAGGCCGACCTGCTGGTATACGGTATGGGGGAACTGCCACTAAAAGAAATTGTAAAGCAGGCCAAAGAAGGCAAAAAAATAAGCGAAATGCACGACATACCACAGTGCGCTTATCTGTCAGAACCGGATTCCATTCCTGAATATGAAGGCACTGAAACTGTCAGATTGTTCAGTCATGAAGAGTGCTTGAGCGACAAAACAAAACAAGCCAAAAACTTCAGAATAGTAGAAGAGGAGTCGAACAAAATACATGCCCGCCGCATAGTGCAGTCCATTGACTCACAAAGTGCAGTAGTAATCAATCCGCCTTACCCACCCATGGAGAGTAAAATACTGGATGCCACATACGATTTACCATTCACGCGGCTGCCCCACCCCAAATACAAGGGGAAAACCATTCCAGCCTACGAGATGATAAAATTTTCCATCAACATTCATCGAGGATGTTTTGGAGGATGCTCCTTCTGTACCATATCAGCCCACCAGGGCCGTCACATCGTATCCCGTTCACGCGAATCAATAATGCGGGAAGTGAAAAAGGTAACAGACATGCCCGATTTCAAAGGCTATCTGAGCGATTTGGGAGGGCCTTCGGCTAATATGTATAAGATGCGAGGCAAGGATTTAAAGATTTGCGACAAGTGTTGCCGACTCTCCTGTATACAGCCAAACGTCTGTAAGAATCTAAACACCGACCACACCGAGCTGCTCAATCTTTATCACGCCGTTGACGCGCTGCCAGAAATCAAGAAATCGTTTATTGGCAGCGGCATCCGTTACGACTTGCTGTTGACACCCGATGCTGATGAGAAAGTAAACGAGAGCCATCGAAAATATATGGAGGAACTGATAGCCAATCACGTATCTGGCCGACTGAAGGTAGCTCCTGAACATACTTCCAGCGAAGTGCTGAAAATGATGCGCAAACCACCTTTCAGCATGTTTTACGAATTCAAACGGATATTTGACGCTACTAACAAAAAGTATCATCTGAATCAACAGTTGATACCCTACTTCATATCCAGTCATCCTGGATGCAAGCTGGAAGATATGGCTGAATTGGCTTGCCTTACCAAGCAGCTAGACTTCCACTTGGAACAAGTACAAGACTTCACTCCTACCCCGCTCACCCTCTCCACTGAAATGTATTACACTGGGCTGCACCCATACACACTAGAGAAAGTGTATACGGCAAAAGAGAAAGAAGAAAAACTGGCCCAAAGGCAATTCTTTTTTTGGTATAAGGGTGAATATCGGAATCAGATCACAAGAGAATTAAGAAAAATGAACCGGACAGACTTGATAGACCGGTTGTTTGACAGAAACTCGGCGGAAAGAAGCGAAAACGAGCCAATGCCCCACCATGCCACCTCCGCACACAATAACAAGCAAGGACGCAACGACTATAAACAACGCACTTACAAAAGAGAGGATAAAGCAAGTTGGGAAAACAGCAGAAGAAACAACAATACAAGAAAAAACAAAAGATAAAAATAGGCGTTCATATTGTTTGTTATTTGCCATTATTTGTTTACATTTGATTAAACAAAATGACTTTTAACTAAGATTATGAACGAACTAAAAAACAAAGAGGAAGATATCATTTATTCACGCGCTGTGAAGGCTGGTAAACGAATCTACTATTTGGATGCAAAACAAAACTTCAAAGGGGATTATTTTTTATCAATCACCGAAAGTAAAAAGAAAATTGGAGGAGAAAATGGAGAAAGCGTATCGTTTGAACACCACAAGGTTTTCCTTTACCAAGAGGACTTTGAAAAATTCACCAGCGGATTAAACGATGTTATCAGCTTTATTAACGGAATCGGTCCAATAAATGAAACAGATGGCGACAAGTCTACAGAAGGAGAGTCTCTATAATATCAGGCTAAAAAGAAACATATCCCAGAGGTATTGATTGCCAGTTGTTTATCAAACAAGCTGTAAGATTTCAGAGGGTTCATTTACGATATGACATGCGCCTGCCCCTAGCAGAACCTGTTTGGAACGGAACCCCCAAAGAACACCGACAGACTCGACACCCGCATTGGAGGCCGTGAGCATATCCACGTCCGAATCTCCCACATAGAGAGCTTCAGATGCGGATACGCCTAGTGTGTGCAAAGAGAACTCAAGTCCGGCAGGATTAGGCTTGCGGGGAATAATTGAGCTTTCACCAACCGCCAAATCCAGCTTGCCAGGAAATAGACGGGAGGATATCTGTTTCACCGCCAAATCATATTTATTTGACAATACCCCCGTAAGGATTCCTTTGGCCCTGAGAGAATCGAGCAAAGGCAGCATTCCCTCATACGGCCCCGTATGGTTAAGCTTATTCACTTCATATATCTCACGAAAACGGGACAAACAAGAATCAACAACAACATCCGACACCGTGGCTGGCAATGAACGCTTGATCAACATACGCACCCCGTCGCCCACAAACTGGCGCACCTTTTCCATCGAATGGATAGGAAAACCTTGCTCGGCAACTGCCGCATTAGCGCTGTCTGCAAGGTCTTGCAATGAATTGACCAATGTGCCATCCATATCAAAAACCACCGCTTTTATTCTTCCCATAATATTACTCTCAATTATATTGACTACAAAATAACAAAAATTATTGACAGTAAACAACGGACGTGGTGTGAATACAGAAACAGAACTGATTGACAATCCGTCAAAAAGAGAAGGTACAAAGATTGACATCAACAAAAAATATAAAAAAATTGTGATATTTTTTTGTCAGTCCTTCCATTTATTATTATTTTGCCAAAATATATAAAAACGAAACATAGAGACGGATAGAAAGTATAAACTTCAGAATAGGATGAACAAATCAAAATACATGACCATAGCCCTTGCGGCCCTATTGGCTTTGGCAATGCCAACATCGTGTAAACGCAACCAGATGCAGGGAAACCTGAAAAAACAGAATGGTGCCCCTTGGCAAAAGGATACACTGGGCGACAGATTATCCAGTCAATCAGATTCCACCTCACTTTACGAGGCTTTCAAAAGTCATTATTCCGACCCTGATGCCATTGTAGTAAAGGCTGCAAGTCTGAACATCAACGGGAAACAGCTGAATGTGGGTTTGACGTGGTTTGGCACCTACGACGCACAGGATACAAGCTACAACAGCAACCTGACCAAAACTCCTTTCAGTATTCTTATTTTTGACAAGAACAACAAGATAATTGCCGAAACCAAAGCTGACGATGAGAGCGACTATGCCCTGAAACTGAAAGGGAAAGCCCAAATTGTGAACATCGGCAACAAACAGTACCTCTATTTCCATTATTGGGGGTACACGCCAGGCAATTATGGTTCCAGCGACTGCGAGGACGTATTCTACCTCTACGACATTGCCTACCGGAAACCTATGATATACAAGGTCAACGAAACCCAATATGGAGAAAACAAGACCAGCATTACAGGTGAAAGCAGACCAAAAGTAGCTGACGACAATGACAAACTGGTGCTGCAATGGCTGACCGACCGACGGAATGGCGTCATGACCAGCCAAAACGCACAGAAAGAGGAACCACTCCCTCAGAACAAAGGATTCAAGGAGACACTTGATGAATTTACTGCAGGAAAAAGATACGGCTACATTTCACGCAAAAACTTGAAAAACATCAAGAAGGCAGCATTCAAGAGCATTGACGAGCAAACATACAACGGCATGGCCAAGCTGCAAACCACTACCCACATAGATGGAGGGCGACTATTTGAAGCCATTGTGGTAGAGGGTAAAAGCCTGCCAGGATATGAAGGAACTCTTAGCATAATCGCCCACGATAAACAGCAAAACAAATATTTTGTTGCATGGGTCGACTTCACACAATATGCTCCGCTACGCGAAGACCTTATAACAAGTATCAACATCAACGCTGATGTACTGCAGATACACCATAAAGGAAATACAGAAGGAACATTGATGCCTTGTACTTTCAGAGTGAATCTGAAAAACGGCAATGTGCAATGCGCTGAAAAACAAAAATAATATAAGACGTATTTCCCTCTTTTTCAGTCAAGATAAGACAAACCCATTACGAAAACATTACGACAGAAAGAAAAAAGAACTCCACAAGAAGATTTAACATAAAATGTTATACAATTATGTTTTAAAACATATATATTTGCAGTGTAAAAAGGATGGAAACATCCCGAAGTGTTTTAAACTAATTAAATATTAAGCTTATGGAGACAGGTAAGAAGGAGTTCAAACTCTCAGCAGATGTCAAAGTTGCAGGTGTAATAGCCGGATTGGCTGAATACTTTGACATAGACGTGAACCTGGCACGCATAGCGTACGCAGTGTTCACAGTGGCAACATTTTTTGCCCCTGGAATTGTAGCATACATCATTCTGATGTTCGCGATGGTAAAGAACCGCGAGGCAAAATGTGCTTGAAAGTAAATAACCTTTAAAATAGAAGGCTGCGCCACAAACGCAGCCTTTTTTATTGTCTGATTTACAAAAATGATGTATTTTAGCAAAAATTTAAATAATAAAGAGATGGAAAAGAAATTGATAAAATCAAAAGACAAAAAGATTTCAGGAGTTGCAGCCGGTGTAGCCGAATATTTCGGGGTAGACCCCACCATGGTCAGGGTTGCATGGGCCGTTTTGGCTTTTCTAGGTGGTATAACCTTGGTTGCATATTTGGTTTGCTGGTTTGCTATGCCCGAACCAGACAATAACAATATAGACGGCAACATCTCAGGTACCAACGGCAACATCTCAGGTACCAACACCAACGGCTCCTCCATTCATTAATTGACAGACAAAAAAGATAAAGCGCAGCTGCCGTGGCAACTGCGCTTTATTTGTCTCCGTCAATCTGGCATTGACTACGAGGTCTCACCAGGCTTGACAAGAGGTATACGGATAAAGAAAGTGGTGCCGACACCCACTTCACTCTCCAGCCAAATATCGCCACCCGACTGATTGATAATAGTCTTGACAATGGACAAGCCCAACCCCATTCCACTCGTTTTGGTTGTAAAATTAGGCTGGAAAATGCTTTCCCTGTTTTCTTCCGGTATTCCACAACCATTATCGCGAATACGCAAAAGCACATTTTCGTCAACAACACTGAAATCGACCTCAACTTTGCCTTCTTGTCCTTCAGGTATAGCCTGTATGGCATTCCGGAACAGATTGTTGAATACTTGGAGTATCTGCTTGCCATCTGTCCATACCTTAGCCTCTTCAATGCCATGCATATTAAGGGAAAACTGTACTCCCTCAGGATTGTTTTCAAACAGACTTTCCACCGAAACCACCTTTTCTGCCAAATTAACTTCCTCACGCACCGTTATGGTATTCTTGGCAAAAGTAGAAAATTCAGAAGCAATACGAGACAAATTGTCAATCTGCTCGATGAGCAATCTGGCTGTTTTCTGGAAATACTCATCAAAATGTTCAGGATCAAGCTGCTTCTTACGCAAAGCCAACTGCACACTCAATTTCATAGGAGTCAACGGATTCTTTATTTCATGAGCTATACGCCTGGCCATATCTCTCCAAGCCAACTCCCGCTGCGATTTAGCCAGTTTCTCTGCACTCTGCTGCAGCTGGTCAACCATCACGTTATACTGTGCAACCAGCGCCCCCAACTCATCATTATCAGGATATTCAATTTTTGCATTTGTGCCTGTCAGTTTGACCTCTCGGAATTTCAATGCCAAAAGCGAAATTGGCTTGGCCAATCGCGACCCAGTCAGCCAGGTCACCACCACCGATAGCAGAACAATCACCAAATATATATCAATGATAATTACCAAAAGATTAAATATCTCGTTACGCATTTGCTGGGCACCCGACGACGACAATATATTTACATAGCCCACTGGTTGGTTTCTACGATTATAGAGACGTGTATAGAAAGAAAGGACATCCACACCCATTCGATGTTCCTGACGGAAATAGTCGGAAGAGGATGAATTGAACTTTGGAACTGGATTCATCAAACGGCTGGTACGTCGGCGCTCGCTCAGATAGGTAGAACGAGAGGAAGTAAC
This sequence comes from uncultured Bacteroidales bacterium, assembly GCA_937872735.1. GTDB lineage: Bacteria > Bacteroidota > Bacteroidia > Bacteroidales > Paludibacteraceae > Physcocola. Next base: position 17,927 of record CALMUD010000164.1, on the reverse strand, counting down.
CTGCCCCCCAAAATCATCGTAAAGAATAATATCCGTATGGAATAAATTGGACAGTTCCTTCAGTTGCTGCGACAAGGCCGTCTGATTGACCGATGCCAATGTTGATGCCTCTCCTACCTGCATCTGCAAATTTTGCTGAATTGAAGCCGCACGGAATCCCAAATCCTCAATTTGGCGTTTTTCAAATTGAGAAGTGAAAAACCATACACTGAGCGACCCCGTCACCAAGAAACAGAAAAGCAGCGGAATAAGAAGCCATAGCTGCAAACGGGTAATAATGGAATGTGTCTGCTCCCGTTTTCGCTTGCCAAAACGCAAAATTGCCATCACCGACAACGCAACAATGACATACAGCGCACACAGATAGGAAAGGAATATGAAATAAGAATAACTGCGGTGCTCCTGCTTCGACACCACAACATACCCATTGGAACCTGCGAAACGGGACACAAAATGGACATAATCTCCCGAATAAAAATGGAATTTCCGCTTGCGTACATTGGGAATCCAGGTAGAGGTGCTTGGATAATGGAATTCACCAGAAAGATAAATAAGCTGTCCTTCATTGTATTTGGCCATAGCCACATCCATCACCCTGCCATGACGCGTTGGCTCTGGACTGTATGTCCGATTGTAACTGAGATTGGGGTAAAAAAGAATATACAGCACCTCACTGTGAGGCAATTCAAAAACACCAATATAACTGAGCGGAATATCATTGCGCGAATTGAGATAAAAACTAGACTGGGATATACGGATGCACTCTGACTCGATAAATCCTGGATAAAAAAACTGACTGGCACCAAATGCACTCTTTCGGACACGGAAGGGGTGACCAGGAGGCAATATCTGTACATCCACTTCATACTTGTCCCAAAATCCATCAAAATACTTGTCCACAAGATATTTCTCCACATTGGCCACCCGTTGGGGTGTAGTATCCGTTATCACAAGTTGATGAAGCTGAGTATCAAACATTATCAGTCTGCTGTTACTTTCCATCAGCGACTCAGCCATGGCATCCTGCTGCATCGACTGTCCATCCGTCATATTCTCAGCCAGCATCTGATATCGGTCACTATTCCGCACCTCGCAATGAACATAACAAATAGAGACTACCGAATTGATGGACAAAAAGGCCAGTATTGAGACCAAAGACAAATGTCTCCGCTTGAAAAAATGACAAAAGACATCAATAAAGACTGTGATAATCCCATAACTGGCCAAACCAACCCAATCGGACGAAGAGCCAATCAAAGGGACAAGAACAGCCAATAGCAGCAACAGTACACCTCGGCTCAACAGTATTGACAACAACGAGACATTCTGCTGAAAATGAGTAACCAACATCCAAGTAACATAGAGAAACAATGAAAACCACGACAATAACAGAAAAATGGAAGTAACTGTAACCGACGATATTTCCTGGATATAGGAAACCGCTACATCCATCGACGAATTATAAATAAGATTGAGTGACAGATAATAGACACCCAAAAAGAATACAAGAGAAAGCAACTGACTGACAACCAAAAAGAACATGCGACGGCCTGATGTATCAAGACGGACATTCAATGGAATGTGCATACCCAATATCACAAAAAAATAAGCCCCCACAAATAAGGTGAAAAGAACCAGATGACCCAACGACGGTGCAAAGTCAGAAGCATAATAGATAGGAGAAAAGAAACCACTATCAAACAGTATTTCAGGCCACTGAAAATAGGACATAAGAAACAGTACTGCAAGAAAAACAAAAAGAAGGGCAGCTACAACGGGCCAGCTGACGGCTCCCCGCCTGACAAACGAGACCAGACGACTGACTATAAGGACCATAAGGACAAAGGCAACCAGCATGGATGCCATACAAGCATAACGAAGCACGGGCGACGGATTGCTGACCGCTGTATTGCGCAACGAAAAGAGATAGGTGCCATTAATCGACGAGACAGGGATGCTTCCTGGCTCTGAACGCTCTACAATAGACACATAATCTGGCATATCAAACCCAGGCATAAAGGTATTTTGCGGACTGTCGCGCCGAGGATAAATTTTCCGTTTCACTTTTATCAACGCCACGTATCTGTAGCGGGAATCAGCACACTGCGTGCCAATACAGAATGAATTACGGGTAATCAGATAAAAAATTTTCTGATAGGGCACTTCACCGCCAGAACGCACATCAATGGCATTGCTGGACCAAAAGACAGGGTCTGCCTTATCGAATATAAAAAAGGCTACATTATTCTTCTCCGATTCATCATAGATATGTTGGTCATGTGCCACATTCCAAAGACCATTCTGATTAACACGGGTCCTTATTTTTTTCAGTTCCGCATCGGCATACGCCTCCCGCTCATGCAAAGTATTGGAAAAATGCTTCACATCCAGCTCATGGTCGGAGAATCGGTAATACATATAATTGAAAGCGACCCCAAGGGCCACAAAAACAGCAAAGGCAGCCAGCAACCTGAGCAGACGACCTCGCGAAATAAGTGTTGTATCGGAATCAGAAGACATATATAATGAATATCATATCAAAAAAAGATACAAAAGACATACCAAACGCGACAAAGCCTGTACATAAATCACTACTCGTGATGATAAGGTTCCCCTCTAAGTATGGTCATAGCCCTATAGAGTTGTTCCACAAAAATGAGACGAACCATCTGATGCGAAAATGTCATTCGGGAGAGAGAAATCTTGCCATTGGCACGGCTATACACCGCAGGTGAAAAGCCATAAGGACCTCCCACCACAAAAACAAGGCGCTTGCTTCCGCCTGCCATTTTGCGCTGCATAAAGGCAGAAAACTGCATAGAAGTGTATTCCGAACCTTTATCGTCGAGCAACACCACATCGTCGGCAGCATCAATTGCCTGAAGCAGCATTTCTCCTTCCCGCTGTTTCTGTTGTTCCTCACTCAGACTCTTGGTGTTGCGCAATTCGGGCAATTCTATCAATTCAAAAGGAATGTAAAAATTAAGCCTTTTTTGATAGTCTGAAATGGAGTTAATAAAATTAATTTCATTAGTTTTGCCAACCGTAAGGAGTATGACTTTCATAAGCCGCTTTTTTATAAGCAAATATAGACAGATTAACTGAAAAAGGCAAGCAGAGGAAGGTCAAAGCAATAATTTTGGCTGACAATATCATAACAAGAAAAAATATGTTTTTTGGCACTATTTTTGCAGTGTTTTCATAAAAAGGGAAAATAGAATGAAAATACTGTATAAAATAATGATAACAGCCGCATTAACGGTCATCACAGCCAATACTGTGTATGCGCAAAGCCCCGACCAGATAGTGGAGACCGCCATAAGCAGAGGCGATGCCCAGCAATTGGAAGAAAGGATGAACAGCAATGTGCAGTTACGGATACAAGGAGCCGACAACATATACAGCAAGGAACAAAGCCGACAAATATTGGCGAGATTTTTTTCGAACAATAGGGTCGCCCGATTTGCCGTGACACACCGTACGCTACGCGATGGCGTTGAATCAATTGATGGCACTCTGTTTACCAATGGCGGCAAATACAGCGTATATCTGCTGCTGAAAAATGGGGATGACACAAACTCAAGCACTACATATTTAATACATCAAATACGAATAGAAAATGGTAATGACTGAAGACGAACTGATAGACGGAATGCTGAACATCGCCTTTGCCGAAGATATTGGCGATGGTGACCATACCACCCTCTGCTGCATACCGGCAGAAGAACAAGGAAAAATGAAACTATTGGTGAAGGAAGAGGGCATACTGGCTGGCGTGGACATGGCGCTGCGGGTATTCCACAAATTTGACCCGATGCTGAAAGTCAATGTGCTGCTCCATGACGGCACCCCTGTCAAACCGGGAGACATTGCTTTCTACGTAGAGGGCAAAACACAGTCACTGCTGCAGACCGAACGGCTGGTGCTGAATCTGATGCAACGCATGAGCGGAATTGCAACCATGACCCACAAATACGTGGAGGAGCTGAAAGGACTGCATACTCGCGTGCTGGATACCCGCAAAACCACCCCTGGACTGCGCATCATTGAGAAACAGGCCGTAAAAATAGGTGGCGGCGTGAACCACAGAATCGGTCTGTTCGACATGATTTTGTTGAAAGACAATCATATTGACTTTGCAGGCGGCATAGCCAATGCCATCAACAAGGCTCACGAATACTTGAAAGCCAAGGGCAAAGACCTGAAAATTGAAATAGAGGTACGCGATATGAACGAATTGGAGCAAGTGATGAAAATAGGGGGCGTAAACCGCATCATGCTAGACAACTTCAGCACCGAGCAGACCAAAGAGGCCGTAAAGCGTATCGGCGGAAAATACGAGACCGAATCGTCTGGCGGTATCACCTTCAAAACCTTGCGCAGCTATGCCGAATGTGGTGTTGACTACATTTCGGTGGGAGCGCTCACCCACTCGGTAAAAGGTCTGGACATGAGCCTGAAAGCGACCGATTGAAAATTTATTCATTCCGCAGAATGTGACAGTTTTATGTTATAGAACATACAAATAAAACTATTTGATATTTTTTTAGGCAAAATCTTTTTTATTCAACAAAAAAGATGCAAATTTGCTGCCAAAGTACCAAATGTATAATGGGGTAAAAACGGGACTCGCGAAGTCCCTTCTTATACAAGTACGCAAATATTTATTATTCTATATTATTAACTAAAGTGTAACAAACAAATGAAGAAATTATTATTTCTTTTAGTTTCAGCATTTTGCAGTGTATTCTCTGCAAATGCAGCACTGAGCACGACTGACCTTGCCAATAATGATTACATTGGCACGTGGGGTCGTCTTAAACTGGTAGGTAACCAGTTGAGCTCAGAAAGTGGAGAAGCTATCCAGCTGAAAGGTTGGAGTACTTTCTCTATCAACTACGATGAGGTTAAGCCTTGCTTGACCAAAGCAGGATTTACTGCCATGAAGTCATGGGGCGCAAACGTTGTACGTTTGGCCGTTTATCCTAAGAACTCTAAAGGAGACATCACTCAGTCTACCACTTACACTACAACAGTGACCAACGTCAAGCAGTATATCACTTGGTGTCACGATTTGAAAATGTATGTGTTGGTAGATTGGCACGTATTGGACGGTGACGGCAACTCGGGAGACCCTTCTAAATATCAGACACAGGCAAAGCAGTTCTTTACTGATATTGCATCTTTCGCAAAAGCACAGGGCTATACCAACGTATTGTATGAGGCTTGTAACGAGCCAAGTGGAGTTACTTGGAGCGCTATCAAAACTTATGCCACGACTTATGTATTGCCTGTAATTAACAGCAATGATCCAGGTGCCATCTGTATTGTAGGTACACCACAGTGGGACCAGAACGTTGGTGATGCAGTAAATAGCCCAATCGCTAAATCTTCATTCCCTAATGTAGGCATCATGTATGCATTCCACTTCTATGCTGCTACTCACATGTATTTGGTAGGCAACTTCAGTGGAGCTTGTTCAAGTCTTCCTATGTTCGTCTCTGAGTGGGGTTCATCTAATGCCCTGGGTAGTGGTTCATTGGATTTGACCGACAGTAACACATTCCTTGGTTATTGCAACAAGGGCAACAACGGCAAACAGCTTGTAAGCTGGTGCTATTGGGCTTGGGGTAAGAAAGATGAAGCCAGCAACTGTCTGACCTCTTGCGATTCTTACTCTTCTTCTTCTTTGAGCGCAGCAGGTAATTACATTGTACCAGTTCTTACAGGTTCCACATCTATTCCTACTATTGCACAATCAAAAGCATGGGGTGGTGCTGCACAGACAATCCCTTCAGCCATTCTTAGCACTAGTACAAAATACATCGGCGTTCTGAACGTTGGTTTCTTCGACCTTGGTGGTGAAGGCGTCGCTTATCACGATGCAAACTCTTCAAAATACACCGATGACGAACGCACTGTTCTGAATACTGCAGGAACAGAATACACTAACTGCAATGCAGGTGCCGTTTATTCTGGTAATCTGCCAGACCTTTCAAAATGCTTCCGTGCAGATAGCGAGTGCGTAGATGTATCAACTTCTACCGCTGGCTTGGATGGCAACTATAGTGACCCAGGCGATGGCTACGGAAATAGCGGTTCAGACCTCCATAACCTCTGTATGACAGAAGGTGGTGAGTGGATTAACTACACCATTAATGTTACCAAGAAAGGTTATTATTCATTACAGGTATTGACCACTACAGATACCAAGACATCTGGTACCATCAGTTTAGTAAAGGCAGGTGCCAACGGAGGAAATATAATCCGCGATTTGACCAACCGTGAAGATCTGACCGCAAGACCTGACTTCAAGTTGCAGGCTATGGCAGCCGCTGATTGTAAAGCAAAGAACATTTCTGGCTACACTGGTTCTCAGGATTGGTTTTGCTGGCAGTGGAATGATGTTATGGACCCAGCCAACGAGACTACTGACAACGTGGGTGTCGTATTCTACGATGAGGGTGAACAGACCATCACTCTGAACATTGTCAAGAATGAAACTCAGACAGATGCTACTCCAGGCAACTTCAGCAACATTCTGTTTACATTCGTTGATGCCAACTTCTCTAAAGCTGAGATCGCTGCACATGCAACAGGTGTGGAGACTGTAGCTGCTACTACTCCAGAGTTCGCAATGTATCCTAACCCAAGCAACGGTAGCTTCACTATCGACCTGGGCAACGCAACTGATGCTGCCAATGTTACAGTAATGGACATGACCGGCCGTGTTGCTTACACTGAGGCTTTCGTAGGCAAGACTACTATCAACAAGACCTTCAACAAGGGCGTTTACGTAGTACGCGTCCAGACTGCAGGTGGTGTTAAGACTCAGAAGATGAATGTTGAGTAATCAACATCCTGACTGATATATTTAAAAAAGGGTGCTCCGTTGGAGCACCCTTTTTTTGTGCCCATACAGTCCATTTATTTGCCATAAAAGCCATTTGCAATAAAAAGAAAAATCTGCAAGATTGAAGGTTAACAAAAAATCGTTGCTAAACCAACCTAAAATTGTTAACTTTGAAAAAAGTTTGGCTTCGGCGGGGATTGAAAAATAATGGACAACAAAAACATTAAAATAGCAGTTATCGGTTTGGGCTACGTGGGTCTGCCTCTGGCAGTGGAATTTGCAAAAAAATATCCAGTGACAGGGTTTGATATCAACGCTCAGCGCATATTGGAGCTCAAGCAAAACACCGACCACACCCGTGAAACAGACCTGTCACAGTTGGCATCACTGCTACAATCGGAAAACATAAGGCTCACAACTGAGCCTCAAGCACTGCGTGACTGCAATCATTACATAGTGACAGTACCTACCCCGATTGACCGATACAACAATCCTGATTTGAAACCGCTGCTAAGTGCCAGCCGGATAGTAGGCAGCGTGCTAAGCAAAGGAGACATCGTAATCTATGAATCGACTACCTATCCAGGTTGCACCGAAGACGATTGCGTGCCAGCCATAGAATCCATATCAGGACTAAAATACAATCAGGACTTCTTTTGTGGATATTCTCCAGAAAGAATCAATCCTGGAGACAAAGAAAACACGCTGACCAAAATAAAAAAAGTGACTTCCGGCTCTACCCCCGAAGTAGCAGAACAGATAAACCAGCTGTATGCCAGCATTATAACGGCTGGCACCTACAAGGCTCCCAGCATCAAAGTGGCAGAGGCGGCCAAAGCAATAGAAAACGCGCAACGTGACATCAACATCTCGTTTGTGAACGAGTTATCGCTTATTTTTGACCGTATCGGCATCGACACCAACGATGTGATAGATGCGGCCGCCACCAAATGGAATTTTCTGAAATACAGACCTGGACTGGTAGGCGGACACTGTATAGGAGTGGATCCTTACTACCTGGCCCACAAAGCGAAATCGGTGGGTTATTACCCTGAGGTGATTCTATCAGGACGAAGGGTAAACAACAGCATCGCCGACTTCATTGCCAACAAAGTGGTAAAACTGTTGATACAGCATGACCTCAAGATTAAAGGGGCAAAGGTGCTGATACTGGGCATCACCTTCAAAGAGAACTGCCCCGACACCCGCAACACCAAAGTTGTGGACATATACCACGCTCTGAATGAGTTTGGACTGAATGTTGATATCTACGACCCTTGGGCCAATGCACAAAAAGTAAACAAAGAATATGGCATAGCACTGACCGAGAATTTGGACAATTCACTCTACAATGCGGTAATTCTGGCTGTGGCCCACAAGGAATTCAATTCGTTCGACTTCAGACGACAAAAGGAAAACGGAGCCGTAATATATGACGTTAAAGGAGTGTTGGACCGCAATCTCGTGGACGCCAGACTGTGACCTCACGCGACAATCAAAAGAGACATCAAAAAAACAATGAAAAAATACATAATGGACTTGACCGTCACCAGCAACGATTGGATGGACGGCAACTACATACTGATGAAACTGACTGGTGGCACTACCCCGCTGCCTACAATGAAGCCTGGACAATTTGCCGAACTGAAAATTGAAGGCTCTCCCAGTACTTATCTTCGTCGGCCCATATCCATCAACTATGTTGACCGCGAACACAACGAATTGTGGTTACTGATACAAATGGTGGGTGATGGCACACGGAAACTTGGTGAACTGAAAAAAGGAGATTCACTGAATATGGTGCTACCTCTCGGCAATGGATTTGGTATGCCCGACGACAACGACAAACAAAAAAAATTGTTACTGGTTGGCGGTGGCGTTGGCCTTGCCCCTATGCTGATGTTGGGAGCGGAACTGAAAAACGCCGGCTATAGTCCCATATACCTGATTGGAGCCCGCAATAAAGCCGCTCTGCTGGAGATGGACGAATTCAAAAAAATTGGGGCCGTATATACCACCACCGAAGACGGCAGCGATGGCGAAAAAGGATTCGTTACCAATCACAGCCTGCTGCAAAAAGAAAAATTCGATAAAATTTACGTCTGCGGACCGACTCCCATGATGAAGGCCGTAGCCAGCTACGCCAAACAGAGCGGAACGGAATGTGAAGTATCACTCGAAAATAAAATGGCCTGCGGCTTGGGCGCTTGCCTTTGCTGCGTGACTGAAACCAAAGAGGGCAACAAATGCGTATGCAGCGAGGGTCCCGTTTTCAACATAAATGAACTGACATGGCAGATTTAACAACACATATAGGAAAACTGACGATGAAGAACCCGGTAATGACAGCATCGGGTACTTTCGGCTACGGCAAAGAATATGCCGACTTTGTTGACTTGAGCCAAATAGGCGGAATCATAGTAAAAGGGACCACTCTGAATAAGAGAGAAGGCAACCCTTATCCCCGTTTGGCGGAAACACCGTCGGGTATGCTGAATGCCGTCGGATTGCAGAACAAAGGGGTTGACTACTTTGTTCAGCACATCTATCCAGAGATAAAAGATATTGACTCCCAAATGGTTGTAAACGTTTCTGGTGCTTCGGTGGAAGACTATTGTACCACAGCTGAACGCATTGACACGCTGGACAGAATACCCGCCATAGAGTTGAACATATCATGCCCTAACGTGAAACAAGGCGGCATGACATTCGGCACCAGTTGCGCCTCTGTTGAGAACGTTGTAGGAGCAGTGCGCAAAGTCTATCACAAGACGCTGATAGTAAAACTGACTCCTAATGTAACCGACATAGCCGAGATAGCAAAAGCGGCCGAAGCTGCGGGTGCCGACAGTGTTTCGCTCATCAACACGGTGATGGGAATGGCCATCGATGCTGAAAGAAGAAAGCCTCTGTTATCCACCATTACAGGTGGTTTATCTGGTGCTTGCGTCAAACCTATTGCGCTGCGTATGGTGTGGCAGGTGGCCAAAGCTGTCCAGATTCCCATCGTGGGTTTGGGTGGTATCATGAATGCCACCGATGCTGTCGAGTTTTTACTGGCTGGCGCAACAGCTGTCGAGATAGGCACAGCCAACTTTATTGACCCAGCCATCACGGTCAAAGTTGTCAATGGCATCAACGATTATCTGGAACGCCATAATTATAAAAGTGTAAAGGACATAATCGGGGCTTTAGAAGTATAAATCATGAAGAAAATAATTATTGCAGTCATCATAGCATTGGTAGGTATCGGAGGCGGCATTTACCTCTATATCGGGCATCAGAAGAAACAGGCAGCTGCTGCGGAGGCTCGGCAGCCTAACCAATGGAAAATAGAGAGCATCGGCAACTATCAGGTGCTGAGTGTTCCCATTGACAACGACAGTGCATTCACCGATGCCCTCACCGCCATGATTGCCGAAAAAATGGGGGAAGAAAAGGTCCCTGTCAGTATGGAAGTAAGACTGAGTGATACCAAAACAGACCTCACCACCTTGGCTCACATCGGATTCAGACTTACATTTGCCAACGGTAGCAGTATATCGGACACGCTGACTATCAGCCAAAAAGATAGTCACCATGCCACAGGCTTATTCTGCTTTGATGCGGCAAAAATACAGAACAGCAAAAATATGGAAACATCCATTGCGGACTTAAAACAAATATATACCCGTAGTGGGATTAAATGCGCCATCAGCCCCGAAATAGAAGAAGGTGACACCCTATGGGTGGAACTGCCACTGACCGATAAATAGCTATATAGCAAGCTGAACCACACCCAAAACAACCCAAAATGAATAAATCCATTTCAGCATTGACAATCGCTATCGTCTGCTGTCTGACTTCCATAACCGGGAGCTGGGCCGCACCTGTAAGCGAAGCCCGATTCGACAACTTCACTCAAGAGGATGGTCTATCAAACAATATGGTGCAATGCATCTATCAGGACAAAGAAGGATGGATGTGGTTTGGCTCCAGCCAGGGTTTAAACAGATATGATGGTTACAAATTCCGCACTTACCGCAGCGACGACGGAAGTTCTCACGCCATGATGGGCAGTCTGGTCAGATGCGTCTATCAAGACAAGAAAGGCAACTATTGGGTAGGTACAGAAAATGGAGGATTGAACAAATTTGACCTACACACTGAATCGTTCACAAAAATAAGGATACGCAATAGCAACAAAGTATATTCAGCCAACAGCATCTGTGAGGATAGAAACGGAAGGCTATGGGTTGGCACCGAACAAGGGCTCTGCTATCTTGACAATCATGGTAATCTGCAATATTACAATGTGCAATCAGACCAGCACGATGGTCTGATTGATATCAAGAAAATACTGGTAGACAAACAAAACAATCTGTGGATTGGCAGTTCAAAGCAGGGATTGTTCTGGCTGAACGTCCATACCAAAGAGTTTAAATCCATCGACTTGCCTGGCGGAAAACTGCGCGGGGACGAGGTACAGACTATCTATCAAAGTAAGGACGGAATAATATGGATTGGGACCTACTATTCAGGAGTATACTATGTGCCCACAGGCAGTCTGACCGTAAAGCCTCTGAGTTCTTTCCCTTCATCTGAACGGCAATCAACCGTCCGTTCCATCATAGAGGACAAAGAGGGACACCTCTGGTTCGGTACAAGAGGTGGATTGATATGTTACGACCGTCCAAGTGGAAAATATAACGTGTTCAAAGCAGATATTGGCAACAACATCGCTTTGATACAGAACTCTGTGCTATCGCTATACATAGACACAAAAGGAGACTTGTGGGCCGGCACCAGAGGTGGCATCAGCTATCTCAACCACGAGAAACAGATTTTTCATCTCGTGCAGGAAGCCAAGAACGACAGTCACTACCTTAATGACGAGGAAGTTTATGGTTTTGCCGAGGACAATCAGGGCCGTATCTGGATAGGTACGGAATCGGGAGGCATAAATATCAGACAGCCCCACACCGACAACTTCACATACATTACCCGGAGTAACGGACTCAGTACCGACTGCATCAAATGCTTTTTGAATAATGGCAACGAAATGTGGGTTGGTACTTATATGGGCGGCATCAACATTGTGGACAGCCACAGTCTGCGCGTAAAAAAGATACTGCGCAGCAAGGCCACTGATTCCCACTCTCTGATTTCCGATGATGTATGGTTTCTGCTGAAAGACAGCAGAGGTACAATATGGGCTGCCACGGCTAAAGGAATAGACAAATATGACGGCAAAGGCGGATTCGTGCACATGCCTCAGCTGGCACACGATGTGGAGGTGGTTCATGCCTTTGAGGACCATGACCACGACCTTTGGTTCTGCGCCTATAACGAGGTGATTATATACAATCCCCGCACCGACCGGATAACCCGATACCCCGAAAGATGCCGGGTCGTTTATCAAGACAAGGAAAATAGATTCTGGTTGGGAACTTTTACCAAAGGACTCGCTCTCTACAACAAATATTCAGGAGCCATAGCCTACTTTGGAGAAAATAAAGGATTATCCAACAACTGCGTACAGACTATCAGCGAGAATGGCAACTACCTGTGGGTCACCACAAATAACGGACTTTCCAGATTTGAGAAGAAGACTCACACTATAAAGAATTACGACAAAAACGATGGATTGCAAGATGCACAATTCCACTATAACGCTGCATACAAGACTCATAACGGAGAGATTCTGCTTGGAGGAATACACGGGCTGAATATTTTCAACCCCAATATCGTACACGACAACACCTTCGTACCCCCTATTGAACTTAACGAATTCAGAATATTCAACAAGGTGATTGGCATCGGCAAAGAGCTGGAAGAGAACATAAGTACGGCAAAAAAGATAACGCTGCGATATGACCAAAACATGTTCACCATTCAATTTGCAGCCCTGTCATACAGCAAATCGCAAAAGAACCAGTACATGTACAAGATGGAGGGTTTTGACAAGGATTGGATAATATCGGGGACAAAAAACAGCGCCACCTACACCAATCTGGACCCTGGCACCTACACCTTCATGGTAAAAGGTGCCAACTGTGACGGCAAATGGAGCACTACCACAAAGACCATCACCATAGAAATTGAGCCACCTTTCTATCGGACTTGGTGGTTCGAACTATTGATGCTCGCCGTACTATCCTATTTGACTTACTACATCGCAAATTTCTATTTACACAAGGCAAAACTGAAAAACGCACTGGAAGTGGAGAAAGCCAGGGCTCAAAAAATAAAGGAAGTGGAAGAAATGAAGCTCCAATTTTTTACCAATATTTCACACGAACTGCGCACACCTCTGACTCTTATTCTGGGGCCACTTTCTCAGATTTTACAAAAAAAGAACCTTGATGATGAAACTGTTGAAGATGCCCAGATGGCCGAAAAGAATGCCAACCAACTGCTGAAACTGGTAAACCAATTACTGGATTTCAGAAAAATAGAGGCTGGAAAAATACAAGTGTCCTACTCTGCCGGGGACATAAGCTCATTTGTAGGCAACCAAATAAAAAGTTTTGCCAGCATGGCCGAAGCCAAAAATATCACATTGGCATACCACTCTGCGGTAGACCATCTGTATGTGATGTTCGATGATGACAAAATGCAGAAAATTTGTAACAATCTGCTATCAAATGCCATCAAATATACCCAGGAGGGCGGGCACGTGGATGTCACACTGAACCTCGCTCCGCAGCACAAAACAAAGGACGGGACCCTCAAAAACTGCTACTCATTGACCTTTAGCGACAATGGTCAGGGCATTCTGAAGGAAAACCTGGAAAGAGTATTTGAAGCCTTTGAGCAGAACTCCGCTTCTGACAGTGCAAAAGGAACAGGAATCGGACTTTCTATCACACGGGACTTTATCAAACTGATGGAAGGGGAAATCTCTGTGGATAGCGAACCTGGTAAAGGGACCACTTTCCATATCTATCTGCCCGAATTGACAACGGATGCTCAGACTCAGGAACAATCAACCGAAGGAAATATCAATAACACCCCCGATACAGATACGAATACGGACTCTGGACAAACTTCTACAGAGGAGAACAAAGAGAACGCCAAAATATTGCTGATAGCCGAAGACAATGAAGACCTTCGACATTTCATATCAAGATATTTCAGCAAAAAATTCATGGTGATAGAAGCGGCTGACGGAGAGGAGGCACTGAAACAGGCAACAGAAAAGATACCAGATGCAGTGCTCACCGACCTGATTATGCCGAAAATGAAAGGTGACGAGCTTTGCCAGAAACTGAAAGCAGACGAGCGGACCTCTCACATCCCTATTATAATGCTGACTGCCATCAATGCTCACGACACTGAAATAGAAACACTGAAAGCGGGTGCTGACGACTATATAACAAAACCATTCGACATAAACATTCTGGAACAAAAATTACATAACCAGATAGAACGGCAGGAATCTCTGAAAAAGAAATTCAAATACGACCAACTGCTACAACCCAAACAAGTGGAAGTGGAATCTCCTGACGAACGGTTTATGCGAAAAGCCATGGAAATCATCGAGAAAAACATATCGGACCCGGATTTTGATATTGAACAGTTTGCCAGCGAAGTGGGTGTGAGCAGAATGCAACTATACCGGAAAATTGATGCCATGACCAACATGACTGTCAAAGAATTCATACGCAACATACGAATAAAAAGGGCCTTCCAAATGATAGAACAAGGTAAATTGACCATATCGGAAGTGGCCTATGACGTGGGATTTAAAGATATAGCCTACTTCCGCAAATGCTTTAAAGCCCAGATTGGAATCAATCCATCGGAAGTACCCGTCAAGAAGGAGGGATAACGGATGGAAAGCGAAAGAAACTATAAGGGACACTTGACCATACTGGCGGTAAACATCATATTCGGACTGAATACACCCATCAGCAAGACCTTGATGCCCGACACCGTGACCCCATTCACCCTCAATTATCTGAGAGCCATAGGAGCGGCTGTCCTCTTCTGGATAGCATCGGTCTTCATAAAAACTGACGATGCTCCACAAGGTAGCGAATATTTGAAACTGATGGGAGCTGGACTATTGGCGGCAGTGTTCAATCAATTTCTGTTTGTAAAGGGTTTGGACACCAGTTCCCCCGTAACCGCAGCCATCATTGTATCACTTACACCCATCATCACCATGGTGCTGGCTGCCATCATATTGAGAGAACCCATATCAGGCCTCAAGGCATCGGGTGTCCTGTTAGGACTGAGCGGGGCACTGGTACTGATATTGGGCAACACACACAGCAAAGGACAAGGCAACACCTTGATGGGCAACATGATGTGCATATTATCGGGATTGTCATACGCACTATACCTCACGCTGTGCAAACCTCTGATAATGCGCCACCACCCCATTACGCTGATGAAGTGGATGTTTCTGTTCTCTGCCATAGTCACGCTCCCTTTCTGCTGGAACGACCTGCAAGCCACCGCTTGGCAATCTATCGGAACCAGTCAATGGTTGAGGATTGGTTATGTGGTAGGTATGGCCACCTTTACCACCTATCTACTCATTCCCGTCGCCCAAAAGAGACTCCGCCCCACCACTCTCAGCATGTATAACTATGTACAACCCATCATAGCCTGCATAGTTGCAGTTTGGCTGGGTCTGGATACCTTCGGACTAAAAGCGGGAATAGCAACAGCCATGGTTTTTGTCGGAGTATTCATGGTGACACAGAGCAAATCCAAAGAAAAATAGCCATAAGAATAAAACAAAAAGCCCGCCACTCAAAAGAGTAGCGGGCTTTTTTATTTATCAGAAAAATCACATCTCAATACCTTGAGCCTTTTCTTCTGCCATCAATTTCTTAAAGAGCGTCTTGGCGCTGACTTCACGATCAATAATGTCATGCAAATCCTCAATCTTCACACGGTCTTGCTTCATGGAATCACGATAGCGCAGCGTTACAGTCCCATCCTCCAGTGTCTGGTGGTCAACAGTGACACAGAACGGAGTGCCGATGGCATCCTGCCGACGATAGCGCTTGCCAATGGTGTCTTTTTCCTCATACACACACTTGAAGTCAAACTTCAAGTCATCCATGATTTCGTTTGCCTTTTCAGGTAGTCCATCCTTCTTCAGCAAAGGCAGGATTGCCACCTTGTTTGGTGCCAGCACAGGAGGAAGCGCCATTACCACGCGGGTCTCTCCATTTTCCAGTTGTTCCTCTTTATATGATGAGCATACAATGCTGAGGAACATACGGTCCACACCGATAGATGTTTCAATAACATACGGAGTATACGACTCATTCAGTTCAGGATCAAAATACTTAATGCTCTTGCCCGAGAACTTCTCATGACTGCTCAAATCAAAGTCAGTACGGGAATGGATACCCTCCACCTCCTTAAAGCCGAATGGCATCTCAAACTCAATATCAGTAGCGGCATTGGCATAGTGAGCCAGCTTGTCATGATCATGGAAACGATACTTGGCATCACCCAAACCCAGTGCCTTATGCCAAGCCAGACGGTGCTGCTTCCAATAAGCAAACCACTTTTTGTCATCACCAGGACGGATAAAGAATTGCATCTCCATCTGTTCAAACTCACGCATACGGAATATGAATTGGCGAGCCACAATCTCGTTACGGAAAGCTTTTCCAATTTGGGCTATACCAAACGGAATCTTCATACGACCCGTTTTCTGGACATTCAGGAAATTGACAAAAATACCTTGAGCCGTTTCAGGACGAAGATAAATCTTCATGGTAGAATCGGAAGTTGAACCCATTTCGGTAGAGAACATCAGATTGAACTGACGGACATCCGTCCAGTTTTTGGTGCCGCTGATAGGGTCAACGATGTCATAGTCCAGAATTATCTGTTTCAGTTCATTGAGGTCCATATCGTTCATGGCCTTTTTGTAGCGGGCATGAATTTCTTCACGTTTTGCCTTATGCTCCTGCACATGGGCGCTTGTTGCCATGAATTTTTCCTTATCGAAAGTGTCACCAAACCGTTTGGCAGCCTTCTCCACTTCCTTATCTATCTTCTCATCATACTTGGCTATAAGGTCCTCTATGAGAACATCAGCACGATAACGCTTCTTTGAATCACGGTTATCAATCAACGGGTCATTGAAAGCATCAACGTGTCCTGAAGCCTTCCATACCGTAGGATGCATAAAGATGGAAGCATCAATGCCGACAATGTTGCGATGCAGCAAGCGCATGCTGTCCCACCAATATTTCTTGATATTATTTTTCAGTTCAACGCCATTCTGACCATAGTCATACACGGCACCCAATCCATCGTAGATCTCGCTGGAAGGGAAAACGAAGCCGTACTCCTTACAATGTGCGACAATCTTCTTGAAAACCTCTTCTTGTGAAGCCATAAATTTTTTTGAATTTATATTTTCTTGTAAAACATTCTGTAAATGATGATGAACAGCGCTGACTTTTCTGCAAGTTCTAAGCTGACATCACTAAATTACAAAGGTAGTGAAATCATTTTGAATTAAGAAACCAAGCGAAGATAAAAGCAATCAAACGGAGAAA
Organism: uncultured Bacteroidales bacterium; assembly: GCA_937872735.1. Classification (GTDB taxonomy): domain Bacteria; phylum Bacteroidota; class Bacteroidia; order Bacteroidales; family Paludibacteraceae; genus Physcocola. The sequence continues at coordinate 554 of CALMUD010000164.1, read as the reverse complement.
TAAGAAAATTTCAGTTCTAAACAGACACAACACAAAAAATTAAGGGAAACTTCCCAGCCTCCCTTAAAATAAATAAACCTTAACTATGAAAAAATCTACCTGTTTTGTTTGCATTACAAATGTGCAATTAAATTATCAGAATACAAACAAGGAAGTATATGTCCTTGAACATAAAAAGATATTTATTACAAGATTGTCACCTTTAAAGCACTGTGTCCATTACGATTGCAATACTTTTACATACTTAAACCCGAATGCTCTGAACATGGAAGAAAATTGTTCTGACGCATATTGCGCCACCCTTTTATAATTTTCGGCAGTAACACACCGCTGCCGCATCTTCCACTGAGCCCTTTTATAGAGTGACTCCATCACAATCGGCGCAAACGTACCACTCTGATAAACCACCTGAGTATGAGCCTCATCAATAAAATCAGAATCAAGTATCTTTATCTTCGGCAACAACAACGAAACAGAATCGCCATGGACAACCAGGGCAGAATTACTGATTTCTGACAGGTCGTAACCGAGATGCACTGTACCTTTATAGATGC
>CALMUD010000163.1 GCA_937872735.1 uncultured Bacteroidales bacterium | reverse complement strand
GACACCTCCCCCTCCTCCTGGTGGCATGGGCGACGGCCCGGAATAAAAGAATAAATTTCTTTTTTATCTTACCAGCACTTTTTGGCCACCAACCACATAACAGCCTGCCGACAACGGCACAATGACCGACTCTCCGACTGGCAACACAGGCTGCGCCACCATTCGGCCCGCTGCATCATACACAGCCACCCGGCCTCCAACGGCAGAACATAACCGCAAGCCTCTCGGCTCTGACTCCACCTGCAAGCCATCAGCCTCGGCAGCCACCTCGCCACAACCCGTATTGCCCACCACCGACCAGAATGGAGTCAGCTCCACATCAGAATCGGGCATCTCAAAGGTGATAGAGGAGGAAGAACTTTCCAACAAGACCGACAGTCCAGCCCATGACAGCCGACAAGAATCAAGCCGGTAACCATTGGCAGCCGATATCTTGACCGATACCGAATCGCCATAATAAGCCTCAGCGGCCGACACACCCAGTGTTCCTCCCAGCCTCTGCATCACATTGACCTTATGCCGCGACAGCGCCACCGAATTGCGATTGTAGCGGTAAACATCCAGCACAGGCAATGCCTTGCCTCCAAAATCGAAAAATGTTGTATTCTCCACCACATTGACATCCGCTTTGCCCGTACTCACCAAATTGGCCCAGCCCGTCACACTCTTGCCGCTGGCATCTTCCACATGTATCATTATAGGGTCCCAGTAGAGGTCACCCAGCACTTGGTTGGAACCATAGGTACACCCTTTCTGCTCATTGAGTACCTGCGCCATAAAACCTTTCTGTCCTGTTGTGTCAAAAGGGAAAAGCACCTTGTACTTTTCAGCCGTATAGGGCAACTGCCCATCATATCCATCCTTGCGCTTGGCAGTCCAGTTATACCCCGTCTCCATCACCAGCACATCCTTGCCATAGCGTGCCATCAGTTGCTTGAAATAGGCAGCAGCCTCCTTGGCCGTAGCCGTGCTCCACGATGGGTAATAGGAGGCACCTATCACATCATACCGGGCACCATAATCTTTCAGCTTATCAAAATACCACGAATAGACATAATAGTCAACATTTCCCTTTTTATCAGGATTGATAGCATCATAAGTCTGGTCAGCCAGATGAATGACCACCCGCGAGTTGGGCGACACCTCCTTCACCGCCGCATAGCCGGCATTGATGAATGCGGCAATTGCTTTCCAGTTGGCTTTGCCAGCCGGCATATCCTTGGTGGCGTCAGCTGTCGGCACATCGTAAGAATAGCCGTAAGGGAAAAGGAATCCGCCATTGGTCTCGTTGCCCAGCGACACATAAGCCGGATAGATACCCAGCGAGGCCAGATGAGCCATCACCTTGCGGGTATAACTGTAGGCGCAGCGGCTGAGTATAGCCACAATGCTGTCCGTATTGGTCTGCCCTGCAATCGCCTGCAACCAGTCGGCGGGCACATTCTGCCGCGACCCGTTCGACCAGAAGTCGGACCAGTTGAAAGTGAACTGAATCTGCATACCCGCCTCCTGGGCCATCTTGGCCAGTTGCAGACAATCCGACTCGTCCTGATAGCCATTGGGCAGATAGTAGGTATTTGTGTTGTCGGTATTTGACGGACCAGGATTGTTGGTAAGCCTGATGCGCGCAAAATTGAATCCGTTGGCAGACAGATATCTGAGCACCGACTGTGCATTCTCCTCACGCGAGGCATTAGCCGAAGTGAGGACCTTTCCGCCCGCATCCTTATATTGCCCGCCCGCATCCAGCACATAGTTGAGCTCTGTAATATCGCCTCCTTGCAGATAGTTGCAGGCCGTGGCCTTTTTTACAGTCACCTGCTGCACATACACATCCTGTCGGCCATCGTTGAAGAGACCCACTGTCAGCCGACCGTCAGTAGTGCCCACACCACGCACATATACCGTATCTTTCTCTATGCTGTAGGCCACCTTTGTAGCCAGTGTGGAGGCCATGGAGTAGCCGGTACCCTTGCCAAATACATAGCAGTTGCCCGTGGCCGACGGAGATGAAATCACAGCAGTGACATCATAGAATCCTGGTTGCAGGCTATCGGTCTGATAGAGTGTAACACTGTCACCCATAGTCAGATGGGCCCACGCGTTATCTGTTTTAATCTGTGGCATCGGCCGCTGGCCAAGACGATGAGGCAGGTCTATATTTTTGCCGTTATCGGGCACATCTCCAGCAGCTGTCTGCCACCCATCCATGCTGACAAATCCTACATTAAAATCGCCTGCGGCATAAGCTCCGCACAGCCCGCCAAACAACGTGCCTGCCAACAGCAATGCCAAACTTTTATTTTTCGATAAAAACATACGCTATCTGATTATGGATAAACACAAAAAAACATACAAACCTCGTCAAAAATACTAATAAATACAGAAATAAAATATTATATGAGATTTTATCTATATTTTAAGAAAAATAAAACGTGACAAATATTATTTTATTATATTTGCTCATCTTACTTAATTATAAAAGTTACAAAATGACAGAACAAGAAATTAATACATTTTTGCTTACAACACAAGGATGTTTCCCTGCTGACCAGGTATCTACTATCAAAAATCAATTGCTGCAATCAAGCATTACTGCAGGTGATTTGGCTGTAATTCCATTTAAAAAACCAGTTATTGCATTAGTACTTGATTTATTTGCAGGAGGTTTGGGCGCAGATGAATTTTATATCGGAAACATGAGTAAAGGCATAGTCAAATTTATAACGTGCGGTGGTCTTGGAATTTGGTCAATAATCAATCTTTTTACAATTATGGGCGCCACTCGTCAGAAAAACATACAAGCCCTCAACCAAATTTTAAACAAATAAAAAATTCGTAACATTAAAATAGAGCGATTCTATCATTTAGAACCGCTCTATTCTTATAAATAGATTTATGAAAGAACAAGACATCACAACCTTTTTAATTAGCACAAACGATTTGTTTCCTCAAGAAACAATACCAGCTATAAAAAAACGATTGACAGAGAATGACGATAACATAGAACTAATTCAAATAGCTGCACTTGATTATAAAAAGCCAGTTATAGCATTGGTTTTGGGAATCACTTTGGGTCCTTTTGGCGCAGATCGTTTTTATATCGGTGATATAGGACTCGGAATAGCCAAACTATGTACTTGTGGTGGCTTATACCTTTGGTGGCTTATAGATATGTTTCTAATAATGGGTGAAACCCGCAAGAAGAACTATTACCTGCTGATGAACACGCTTAACACTTTAGGCAACAGCAGTATCAATACCGACACAACAAACGAATCGGCAGAAGACCAGCCTATACTGGAGGACAATGTTCCTGACAA
>CALMUD010000162.1 GCA_937872735.1 uncultured Bacteroidales bacterium | reverse complement strand
TTGACCATACACGGGCGCACACGCGCTCAAATGTATACGGGCGAAGCCGACTGGACCCTGATAGGTGAGGTAAAAAACAATCCGAAAATAACTATTCCAATCATAGGAAACGGAGACGTTACCACCCCAGAAAGAGCGAAAGAGTGCTTTGAAAAATACGGAGTTGATGCCATCATGATAGGGCGCGGAAGCATTGGCCGTCCTTGGATATTTGAGGAGGTAAAACACTATTTGAACACCGGTGAAAAGGCAGAAAAACACGAATTTTCATGGTATCTGAACCTGCTGAAAGAGCAAGCAGAAAACAACATAGAGATGTTAGGCGAAGAAAGAGGAATAGTACACACCCGCCGACACCTAGCCGCCTCACCATTATTCAAAGGCATTGACAACTTCAGACAAACAAAAATAGCAATGCTAAGAGCCAATACCAAAGAAGAACTATTCGGAATATTGAATTCCATAGAATCGAACTTTGATGTTTCACGTGAAACATTATTCAGCAAAACTGAACAACAGAAACACGAAAACGGCTCCACAGAAACCGAATAAAAAAGAAGAAGGAACAAAAGCAATAGAAAAACAGAAAAGGCGGGACTTGACAGTTCCGCCTTTTCTGTTTTATAAAAAATCAATGGGCAATCAGCCAATTTTCTCCTACCCCACAATCAACTATAAGAGGAACATCAAGCTGCATGGCTCCTTGCATCTCCCTGACAACAATTTCGCGAACCCGCTCCAACTCGTCAGGAAAAACAGAGAAGTTCAACTCATCGTGCACCTGCATAGTCATCACCGACTTGAGATGTTCCTGCTCCAGACAGCGCATAATTCTAATCATGGCAATCTTGATAATATCGGCGGCGGTACCTTGTATAGGGGCATTGATAGCATTACGCTCAGCAAATCCCCTCACATTGCCATTGCGGGAATTGATGTCGGGCAAAAAACGCTTGCGATGCAACAGCGTCTCAACATAGCCCTGCTCGCGTGCCACCTCAATCGACTTGTCCATATAAGCTTTTACCTGCGGATAAGTACGGAAATATCCGTCAATAAAATCCTTGGCCTCGCTGCGTGGAATGTCAAGCCGCTGGGCCAGACCAAAAGCGGAAATACCATAAATGATACCAAAGTTGGCAGTCTTGGCTTTTCGGCGCATATCGGAAGTAACCTCCTCAATTGGCACTTCAAAAATCTTGGAAGCTGTATCGGCATGAACATCTACTCCACGATTGAACGCATCCATCAAATTTTGGTCCTTGCTCAAGTGCGCCATCACCCTCAACTCAATCTGAGAATAATCGGCCGAAAGAAAAGTGCAGCCATCATCAGGAATGAAAGCCCGACGGATGTCACGGCCCAAATCGTCACGGACAGGTATGTTCTGCAAATTAGGATCACTACTACTGAGACGGCCAGTAGCAGTGACCGCCTGATTATACGAAGTATGAATTTTACCAGTAACAGGATTAATCAATTTCGGCAAAGAGTCCACATAAGTAGAGACCAATTTTTTGTAAGCCCTAAAATCAAGTATCTTGTCAATCACCGGACTCTTGCCCTTGAAGGATTCCAAAATTGCCTCAGTGGTTGAGTATTGTCCCGTTTTGGTTTTCTTAGGTTTATCGGCAACTTTCAATTTATCATAAATCAACTCACCCACCTGGCGGGGAGAAGAAATATTGAACTGGTAACCCGCATCGGCATACACCTGCTGTTCAATGTTGAGCATCTCGGCATTCATCGATTTGGATAAGGCACCCAAAGCATCCACATCTACCCGTACACCCGCCAGCTCCATTTTCACCAAAACATGAACCAGTGGCATTTCCACCTTTGTGAACAAATCGAGAAGATTGTTCTTTTCAAGTTCAGGCAATAATTTATTTTTGAGTTTCAGCGTCACATCGGCATCTTCGGCAGCATACTCCGCCAAGCGGGTAACCGGCACCTTTCGGATGGGTAACTCCCTACCCGACTCATCACGCGACATCTCCTCATAAGTCACGGTTCTATAATTAAGATAAACCTCAGCCAGATAATCCATATTATGACGTTGCTCCGGTTGAAGCAAGTAATGCGCAAGCATGGTATCAAAAAACTGTCCGCGCACCTCCACCCCATAATGGCTCAACATCAAAATATCAAATTTCATATTCTGACCTATCTTCTCAATTTTGTCATTTTCAAAAATAGGTTTGAACTTATCCACAATTTTTTGAGCCTCGGATTTATCCTCAGGTAAAATCACAAAATAGGACTCTCCCTCAGACCAGGCAAACGACATTCCCACCAAATCTGCAACAAAAGTGTCAGTACCCGTTGTTTCAGTATCAAATGACACAAAATTCTCTGCAAGAATTTTTGCCACTAAAGCGTCAATTTTTTCTTCATTATCAACAAGTTGATAAGAATGAGGAATGGACTTTAAGTCGCTGAGATTTTCAAATTTATTTTCTCCTGATTGGACAATGGGAGATGAATCAAAGAGAGAGAGTTGAACGGGACCATTATCGGCAACAACTGGAGAATGTTTTTTAAGAAGAGACTTCAACTCATAATCGGAAAACAATTTTAACAATTCGTCCAAATTCGGATTTTCCACTTTGCAATTTTCCTCTTCAAAATCAACGGGGACCGATTTGCAAATTTTTGCAAGAAAATAAGAAAGTTTGATATTATCCGCACTCGTCTCCACTTTCGTCTTGGTGACACCTTTCAACTTATCAACCGAAGCCAATAAATTATCAACAGACCCAAATTCAGAAATCAACTTGGTAGCTGTAACGGGACCAATGCCCGCACATCCCGGAATGTTGTCAGAAGCGTCACCCACCAGAGCCAAGTAGTCAATCATCTGTTCAGGGCGTTCCACCCCCCACTTCTCTTTGAGTTGTGGCAAACCAATCACATCATAACCACCTCCCTGACGCGGGCGATACATATACACATGGTCGTCAAGCAACTGGGCATAATCCTTATCGGGAGTAAGCATATAAACCTCATAACCCAGCTGGGCAGCCTTATGCGAAATGGTACCAATAATGTCATCGGCCTCATAACTGTAACGCTGGTCCCCCGCATCGTATTCCGAAGAATCGACCTCCAAAATGGGAATACGGTAAGCCTGCAAAATCTGCTTGATAACAGGCACAGCCTCCAAAATATCCTCAGGCGTCTTTTCACGCTGGGCCTTATACTGGTCATAAATTTTAAAGCGGAAAGGGCGGACATTTCCATCGAAAGCAACTGCCAAGTGAGTGGGATGTTCATTATCCAGCACATCGTCAATCACTCTGAAAAAACCCATGACAGGCGACGTGTTGAAGCCTTTGGAATTAATCAGCGGGTTTTTCATAAAAGCAAAATACGCCCTGTAAATCAACGCATAAGCATCAACCAAAAACAATTTTTTATCCATAATGACAAAAAAATCTAAATTAAGAGAGGCCCAAAAAGCTAAAAGCAAAAGAGCCACGTTATACACAAAGATAATCAAGAAAACGCAGGCAACCGCACCCGAAAAAAGGTAATTTGAATATAGCGGAGCTAAACGGGCAATAAATAAAAGAAATTGCAAGATATTTATTAATTTTGCAGTATAAGGCAATCAAAATGGTAACAATAGAAGAGGTAAAAAGCCCAATAGTTGATGAGTTGGTAATCTTCAACACGAAGTTTGACGCAGCACTGGATACAGAAAACAAACTGTTGAACGTGGTACATCAACACGTCAAAAACAACAAGGGTAAACAGATACGCCCCACGTTGACCCTTCTATCAGCCAAAATTTGCGGAAACATCAACGAAAATACCTACAAGACTGCCCTCTCACTTGAACTGCTGCATACCGCCAGCCTTATACACGATGACATAGTGGACAACAGCAGCCTGAGGCGCGGACAAAGTTCGGTAAATGCCATTTGGGACAACCATATCTCGGTGCTGGTAGGCGATTATCTGCTGTCACAATCACTGCAAATAGCTGCCCAAGCCGACAATTTGGCCGTGATAGACCTGATAACCCACCTCGGCAAACAACTTGCCGAGGGTGAACTGCTACAAATAGGCAACGCACAGAAAATCAGCATAAACGAAGAAAACTATCTGGAAGTAATCCGCAAAAAAACAGCCATGCTATTCACCGTCTGCACCACCTGCGGAGCCGTTACCGCACTGGACTGTCACGACAAACTGAGTGACCAGATGCTGGACGAGGACAAACAGCGAAAAGCAGGAAAAACAATAGAACAGGAGACCGACAGACAGAAACAAAAGATAGCAATGATGCGCCACTTTGGCGAACTGTATGGCATGAGTTTCCAAATTAGAGACGACATATTTGACTACATAGCCGACGAGAAAAAAATAGGCAAACCCGTAGGCAATGACATACGCGAGGGCAAAGTAACTCTACCACTGATTTATGCTTACAACCACTCCACCGAATCAGAACAGAAAGTGGTGATGGAAATACTGAAACAGAAAGATTTCAGCGAGGAAAATGTGGGAGAACTTATCAACTTTGCCATCAAAAAAGGGGGAATAGAATACGCGCAAAAACGGATGGAAGACTTCAGCAAAGAGGCTGAAAAACAACTGGAAACTTTTGAGGAGAGCGATGCTAAAACCGCCCTGCAACAACTCATCTGCTACTCCACCCAACGCAAAAAATAGACAATAAAAATACAACAAAAAAGGTTGCACCAAATAACGGCGCAACCTTTTTTGTTATAATAATGCATCCTTAGATGCTATGAAAAGCCAACGACCCAAATAGAGGGCCGTGAGCGCAAAAATCAGAAATAGACAACCGAATCACCCACAATGGAGGTAAGAAGGCTGTTAAGCAAACGGCTGGCACCAAAACGCATCAATTCAGGCGTGAGCCACTCATCGCCCAGCACCTTCTGCACAAGGGTATAATAATCTACCGCACTGGCAGTGGTAGACACTCCACCGGCAATCTTGATACCCACCTTCGTCTTGTTGAGCTTATTGAACTCCGCAATAGCATTGCACATCACATACACCGCCTCAGGTGTGGCACACTGCCCATCCTTGCCCGTAGAAGTCTTGATGAAATCGGCCCCCGACACCATGGCAATGACAGCCGCCTGCTTGATGGTCTCGGCATCGTGCAACAGGCTGGTCTCCAAAATGACTTTAAGACGCGCATCACGGCAAGCAGCCTTCAGTTCCGACAGCTCATCATAAATTTCCTCAAAGCGTCCTTCAAGCATCTTGCCAACGGGCATCACCACATCAATCTCGGTAGCCCCTTCGGCCACACACATCGACACCTCGGCAATCTTCACCTCAGTGAACGTACGCGAATGAGGGAAGCCACCCGCCACAGCAGCAATCTCCACATCCTCAGTCAGCAGGCTCTTGACCAGCGACACAAACTCAGGGTAAATGCAGATGGCGGCAGGGTGCGGCAGAATCTCGAACTTATCGTCAAAGCCATTGATTTTGCCCACCAAGGCAGAGATGGACTCATCGGTGTCCTGTGAATGAAGCGAGGTAACATCCACCATACCCACAATGTTGCTGAAAACCGATTTCTGCATATTCTTTGGAGCATCGGCCAAAAACATTTTAACACGCTCAGCCACCGCTTTATCGGTCAGCGAAAAATCGTACTTTTGCAATACGGCACTTAATCTATCCATTTATCAGTAAATTATATTATTAACATATTAACAGAAAACCAGTGTTACAAACTGGTTGAAACACAACACAAAAGAGAGGACAAAACTACTTGAGTTTTTCGTTATTTTTGTGTCGCAAGGCATCACGCTCCGTCTTTTTAAGCAGATTGCGGCGGAAAGCGTCATTCAGATTGACTCCCGTCTGATTGGCCATGCAGGTAAGCACCCACAGCACATCGGCCATCTCATCCTCCAGATGATAATCAAGGTCGGACTGTTTGCTGCTCTGTTCGCCATACTTCCGGGCCACCACGCGGGCCAGTTCACCCACCTCCTCGGTGAGGCAGGCCATATTGGTCAGCTCACCAAAATAACGGACTCCATAAGTAGTAATCCACTGGTCCACCTCAGCCTGCACCGCATCGAGCGAGAGCGGCGGCAATTCTGACTTCTTTACCATCACAATCCGAGTTTGGCACTTATTTCCAGCATCTTCTCAATAGGACGAATCGCCTTTTTGGCCAATTCGGCATCCACCACCACCTCAGGCGACTCATCACGCAGACAGCGGTATACCTTCTCCATAGTGTTCAGCTTCATAAAGTTGCAATCGTTGCACGAGCAGCCGATAGTACCCTCCGAAGTTTCGGGAGGAGCAGGAATAAATGTCTTTTCGGGTGCCTTCTTGCACATCTCGTGCAGAATACCACTCTCGGTAGCCACAATGAACTCTTTGGCCGAAGAAGCCAGCGCAAACTTGAGCAGACCGGCAGTGGAGCCAATCTTGTCAGCCAAAGCCAGCACCGTAGCCGGACACTCAGGATGGGCAAGTACCAATGCTCCAGGATGTTCATGCTTCAGCTTGATGATACCCTCTACCGAGAACTGCGAATGGACATGGCAAGCTCCGTTCCAGAGCAGCATATTCCGACCCGTTACGCTGTTGATATAGTTGCCCAGATTATGGTCAGGACCAAAAATAAGTGGCTGATCCTTAGGGAAACTCTCCACTATCTGTCTGGCATTTGACGAAGTGACCACCACATCGGTGAGTGCCTTTACCTCGGCAGTAGTGTTGACATACGATATGACCTTATGCCCTGGATGCTGCTTGATGAACTCAGCAAAATCGGGAGCCGGACAACTGTCGGCCAGTGAGCAGCCTGCTTCGGCATCGGGTATCAGCACCTTCTTGTCGGGACAAAGAATCTTGGCCGTCTCACCCATAAAGTGGACACCACACAGCACAATGATGTCGGCATCCGTCTTGCAGGCCATCTGAGCCAAAGCCAGACTATCGCCAATGTGGTCGGCAATGTCCTGTATATCGCCCGTCTGGTAGAAGTGAGCCATAATCACAGCATTCTTTTCCTTCTTCAGACGGTTTATTTCTTTCACAAAATCGATTTTTTCAGCCATTATATTATAATTATAGTTAGTTATTGAAGAACTTTATCAATAGATATGATGATGATAATAGGCGGTTGAAAGTGTTGATAAAAAAGCGTCATTTGCTATTGCCCAAAAGTAATGAAAAGCAAAGTAACAAAATACGGCAAAATTTGTTAATTGTAATCAGTTGAAACATAATTGTAAACGAAGTTTATCAACAAAATCACACCCTTTGTGCAAAAATACAAAATCCTGCGCTTATCAGTGCAAAAGCGCGTGTAAAACGGTTGAAATATCGCGTGAAAAATTATGCTAACTTTTTTGGAAAGTTGAAAGGTGAAACTGATTTAAAAAATATGGGAAATGACCAAAAATAGTTTTCAAAAATTACAAACAGTTATCAACAGTAATGAACAGAGTTATGAGCAAAGGGGTGCAAACAGGCTGCTGGAGGCTACTTTTTAAGAAGGGTTGCAGACGTGTTGTGGCGGTGGATAAAGGTGATGGAAAGTGCGGCGGCGATGAGGACAAAAGCCACTTTCATGGAAAAAGCGTAAATGAGTGAGATAGATGGCAAGGCAGCACTGCCAGTTACCATGACCGACAGTCCGATGGAGCAGCCAATCTGATGGGCGGCATTCACCAGTCCTGATGCGGCTCCGGCATCTTCGGGCCGGGTATCCTTTATGCCCAGATTGGTCATAGGACTGGTGGCCAGACCTTGTCCGAATCCCATCAGCACCATGGGCAAGGCAATGGCCAGCCAATAGTTGGGCAACTCCGCCAGACTTGCACTGCCTGCGAAGGCGACCAGCAGAAGCAGCAACCCTGCCAGTAGCACCCGCTGATTGCCCCAGCGCTCCACCCAATGCGGCACCAGCAAGGCTCCCAAAAAGGTGAACAGTGTGAGTGGAAAAAAGGCCAGACCTATCTGCAACGAGGTGTAATGAAAATCGGTCTGAAGATGTTCGGAGACAAAAAAATAGAAACCCATCATGGCTCCCGCAAACAGCAGGCGTGCCAGATAGGCCTTGTAGCGAAACCCCACCGCAAACAGTCGCAGCGGCACTATGGGCAGGGAAGCCTTGCGCTCCTTGTGAACAAAGAGACAAAGACTGACAGCCGCCAACAGCATCCACCCCACCCTGCACGATGCCCCGTTGATGGAATAGACCAGGCTGAACAGCCCCACCACTGACCAGAGTGTGCCCGTTCCGTCAAAATCGGAATGGACAATGGGAGCACCCTTCAGCACCCTCAGTGAGAGTACCAGCATGAACAGCGTGAGCGGGACATTGACAATAAATCCATATCTCCACGACAGAAAATCGGCAAATGCACCGCCCAACAGCAGCCCTATGCACATACCCAACCCTGACACCGAGCTGTACCACGCAATGGCAGTCACCCGTTCCTTTCCCTTGAAATAGTCGATGAGCAGCGCCAAGGCCGACGGAGCCAGCACGGCCGCCCCCAATCCTTGCAGCAGCCGGGCTGCCACCATCTGTACTATCGATTGCGACAGACCAGCCAGCAGTGAGCCAATGCCAAACAGCACCAACGCCCAGCAGAAGATGCGTTTGCGTCCGAGTGAGTCACCCAGCCGTCCACCCAGCAGCATAAATCCGCCATAGGCCAGCACATAGGCATTCTGCACCCACGACAGTGCCGACTGTCCCAATTTCAGATCCGCCGCAATTTTAGTCTCCCCGGTAAACAGTATTGAACAGTCGATGGCTGTCACCAGATAACTCAGCATCACAATCACCAGCACCCATTTTTTTCTTGTGGTCATATTTATTTTGTTTATAAAGAAGAGGAAGGCCTGCCGATGGCCCAACGCTGCAAAAATAGGTGAGCCTCTGTGCATTCCAGTTATACATTCTACTGATAAAAGTGCCAAAATCGACGGCAGGCCTGCAAATCCGCCGCAAAAAGCCGTACCTTTGTCAACAGTATGGAGCATGTAAGGCAAATAGACGAAGTAGAGGCGTATAATCGCTATGTGGGGGCCCCCAGCCTGCATCCGCTTGTCAATGTCATTCATTTTGACGAGTTGCCTCCCATACGGTTTATCAACACCCGCAAGCTATACGGATTTTATGGCATCTATCTGCGTGACAGCAAATTTTCGGAGTTGCATTATGGAGGCAGTGTTTATAACTATCAGAGCGGCTCGCTGGTGTTTGTGGCTCCGGGTCAGGTGATGGGTTCAGATGCCGATGGCTGTTATCATCAGGTGAAGGGATATCTGCTGATATTCCATCCCGACTTGTTGCGTGGCACCCTGCTCGACCGCCAGATGCGGCAATACACCTTCTTCTCCTACACAGTGAATGAGGCGCTTTTTCTATCAGCCTCCGAGCGGAGCCTTGTGCTGGAGTGCCTGACGCACATCAAATCCGAACTGGAAACAGGCGATGGCGAGAGCCTCACATTGGCAGTGGACCATCTTAAGTTGCTGCTCGACTATTGCACCCGCTTTTACAATCGCCAGTTCAGCCAGTACAGCCAAAGGAATCAGGACACGCTGGCGCATCTGGAAAGCTATCTGGAGCAGCAGCTTAACAAGGATTTGACGGACAGCGGAATGCCTACGGTGCAGGAGTGCGCGTCCGCCCTGCATCTGTCGCCCAATTATCTGAACGACCTCATCAGAAAGGAGACAGGCCTCTCTGCACTCAAGCATATACACCGGAAGATACTTGAAGTGGCAAAATCGAGAATCAGGAACAGCAACGAGCCCATCTATCTGATAGCGGAGCATTTAGGATTCCGTTATTCCTCCCATTTCACCCGCTGGTTCAAGTTGATGGAGGGCGAAAGCCCCGAGCGGTATAGGCGGAAATAACCCTCAAAGTCATTTTTTAAGGATAAAATTCAAAAAAAACAGCGTAAAAGTTTGCAGAAAATGAAAAACGACTTAACTTTGCAACCGCAAACGGGGAACAGCGGTTCTAAAAAAGTTTGCAAAAGCGACAATGCGGAAATAGCTCAGTGGTAGAGCACCACCTTGCCAAGGTGGGGGTCGCGGGTCCGAATCCCGTTTTCCGCTCTACGATGCCTCGGTGGTGGAATCGGTAGACACGCGGGACTTAAAATCCCGTGATCATTGCGATTGTGCGGGTTCAAGTCCCGCCCGAGGTACGAAATAACAAGAATAGCGGCTCGATGAGATTCATCGGGCCGTTTTTGTGTGCAGAAAGGAAAGGGT
>CALMUD010000161.1 GCA_937872735.1 uncultured Bacteroidales bacterium | reverse complement strand
TGGTATGGAGTGGACGATGCCTCCTTTACGGTCTATGTCCCTATCTATTGTGGCACTACCGAGGTGCCGGAGTGTTTTAAAAAGGGTAACGGCAGTATGTTGCAGTTCTCTTGGACTTCGGCCTACTGGGTGTTCAACTGGGTGTCAAACATGGCCTATGGCAAGTATGGCTATATGTCGAAGGATATTCTGACGGTACAGTCCGACTTGGAAAAGAAATTTGAGGATAATCTCGATGTGTTGGAGGTGGCTGCCAAGTCGCTCTATACCAAGTCTCCCGATTATGCCGCGCGCTTCCTTACCGAATATTCGGTCAACCAGTCGCGTCTGGTGGTGGAGCAGTGGAAAAAGCTGGGCGAGTTTCTGATGGTGAAGTATTGTGATGGAAACATCAAGAAGGAACGTCACGGCCGATTTATTGATAATGGCTGGGGTGTTCCAGAGAAGATTGACTACCCTGGCTATTCCGATTGGTTCTATCGTCAGATTGTGAAGGCTACGGGTGACAGATATAAGTTGCCGGCTGATTTACAAGGTAAAAATGTGAAGTGACGTTTGATAAATTTATAAAGTAAGGGGACCGCAATTTGGTATTGCGGCCCCCTTTCTCTTTTGACGGGTTCCCTTTATTAATAATGGGGATAAAAGTTGGGAACCCCTCTAAAAAAAGATGGAAGTCTCACGACTTCCAATCTTCTAACCTTAAATCTAATACCATGAAAAACACACTGCAAATATACTTTATTTTCATTAGTCAGACACGTTTTTATCAAGAAAAATATGTTTTTTAACATATTTGTAGAATATATTTTGCTATATTCCTTCCCGATTGTCTATAACCGACTGCGCATCTACCTTTCGAATGTATATTTGCGCTATCCTCTATACTTCTGTTATTCCAACGGCTCCTTTCTTTTTTTATTGTTTTTGTGATGTTCAGTTTGTTTTTTTAGTTGGTGCAATTGCCAATGAAGGCATCGGGAGTGAGGGTAGAACTTGCGTACGCATATGTTGTTGCCATCTGATTCTTTTCTTATGACTATAAAAAAAGACTCCAGTCATTGCTGACTGGAGTCTTTTTTATTTCGGTTGGGAATATCTATCTTACCACTATACGTTTCACATCGCTGCCCACACGCACAATGTAGAAACCCTTGGAGAAACTTACTGTGTACTCGTTTTTGTATTGGTTGGTTGTTTTGGTGATGAAAACCTTTACTCCCAGCAT
This sequence comes from uncultured Bacteroidales bacterium, assembly GCA_937872735.1. Lineage (GTDB taxonomy): Bacteria > Bacteroidota > Bacteroidia > Bacteroidales > Paludibacteraceae > Physcocola. The sequence goes on along the minus strand of CALMUD010000161.1, from coordinate 1,547 downwards.
ATTCGACACTTCAACTGTCGTGTTTTCAGGTGCTCCTTCTATCGTCAGTTTGTTGCTGCTGTAGATTACCGCTATTTCCTGGTGGTCATTTTCAGCCGCATAGGCGCTTTGCGTAAAAGCCATTGTGAAAACAACAACGGCAGAAATTAGATATTGTATTAGTCTTTTCATTGGCTGTTGCTATTTGATTTTCACAAATGTAATCTTTTTTTTGAATATTCCCAAAATAACTTTTCTTTCTTTTCGTTTCCAACGACGTTTGGGCAAAAAATCACTACCAAATTTTGGCGATTATTTGTCGTCGGGTAGGGGGCAGTATTGTTCGTAGGTGTTTATCAGTTTTCTCCATTTGTCAGGAATGACTATGGACTCCTGATTTACAGCATTGTAACCGCACATCACGGTGCGACACACCGATTTTATATGACCATTGTTTTTGTCTTCGATAACCTGCACCAATTTTACGCTCTTATGGCCAATTTCACAGATTTTTGTTTTTACCACTATTTCATCTTTCAGCCGTATCTGTTCCATAAAATCCACATTCACGTTCACCACTATCAGTGCCGAACCATCCTCTTCCGGAAAACGGAATTTCACGGCATCAAAGTATTGTATTTTGCCATAATCAAAATAGGTGATTTGCATGGCATTGTTGACGTGCCCAAAGGCATCTACGTCACTGAAGCGTATTTGTATGTCTATTTGATGATTGAATTCTATATTTCTCAGATCCTCGATGTCTTTTATTTCCATTCTGCTATTTTTGGTGTTAAAATGTTCTATCTTGCAAAGGTACTGAATAATACTGTAGAGTGTTGTTTGTTTTGTCTGTTTTGCTGTTCATTTATTCCTGTGTCTGTCCGATGTCAGCGCAAGACGATGTCTTTTATTATCCCTTTTCCTATTCTTTTCTCCAGTTCATCCAGTAGTTGCTGCTTGTTGCTTTGCAGGCAGTCTCGGGCCGCCGATGAGTTGAGTTTGGCATATATTATGCTGTTATACACTTTCAATTCCATAGTGTGCTTGCCTGCCGGACCCGTTATCTGGGGCCAGACGTTCAGAGCTTCCTGCTCGCCCATCTGTTGGCCCAGCCTGGTGTTTTGCAGGTAGGCTTTCAGCACGTCACCCAGTTTTTCTGTATTGGTCTGTTTCATCCTTTTCTCTTATTTATACCTGTCTGTCGTCACCGGCTTGTTCCACATTTCCGTTTGCCACGGCAAATATTTTATATTCGCTTCCTGTGTCTTTGATTATATCGGTGATGTGTTCGCGGTCGGTATCGGTTATCAGTATTTGTCCGAATCGGTTGTCCTCTTTCATCAGCTTCACTATTTGCTGCACGCGGTCGGCATCCAGTTTGTCAAATATGTCATCGAATAGCAGTATGGGCAGCGTCTTTTCAATCTTGCTTAGAAAATCGAACTGAGCCAGTTTCAGTGCTATCAGATAGGTTTTGGTCTGACCTTGTGAGCCAGTGTGGCGCAGCGGGTATCCGTCCAGCATCATGGTCAGCTCGTCTCGGTGGGTGCCTTTGGTGGTATATC
>CALMUD010000160.1 GCA_937872735.1 uncultured Bacteroidales bacterium | reverse complement strand
CGCCGGTGTCTTTCGCTTCCTTTCTTCACTGAAGAAGAAAGGATGGAATGGAAAGGGCGTCTTTCGCTTCCTTTCTTCACTGAAGAAGAAAGGATGGAATGGAAAGGGCATCTTTCGCTTCCTTTCTTCACTGAAGAAGAAAGGAACAAAACAAAAGAAAGAAACAAAAAATCATTGATATCGTCGAAACAATCGCTAAATTAGCAATTCGAAGAAAAAAACACAATAAAGATGATATGCAACATATTTTGAAGAAATTGGCACGCTTTGGCACGAGTATTGGATGAGGGTTAATGTCAGGCGGACGATACCACCCGACAAACAGAAAAGAAACATAAAAAATACAAACGATATGAAAACGAATAAAATCATAGCATATATCACAGTAGCCCTGATGATATTAGCGACTACCCCAATAGTGAACGCCCAGCGTTTCGGAGGTGGCAGATTTGGAAACAGAGAAAGCAGTGGAGACAACCGCGGTTCAAACAACGCACCCGCACAGCGGAACGACGGACCAAGAGGCGGAGCTGCACCTGCACAACGGAATGACGGCCCTAGAGGCGGAGCTCCTGCCCCTGGCCCAAGAAACGAAGGACCAAGAGGCGGATTCAATCCAGGTCCAAGAAATGACGGCCCTAGAGACAACGGCCCTAGAGGTGGATTCAACCCTGGTCCAAGAAACGACGGACCAAGATTCGGCCACGGAGGCCCTGGTCCAGCACCAGAACCCCGCTACGACCATCGTCCAGGCCCTGGACCCGACCCTTATTATGAGCACCGTCATCACGACTGGCGTGACCATCACGACCGCTACGATGGTCCTCGCTACGATGGTCCAGACCCGTACTATCACCACGACCACTTTGCCCCACGCCCTTACGGACCACGCCCTGTCTACCATAGATATATAGACCACCGCGCCCGCATATTCTACATCGACGATACCCCTTACTATTCTTATGGTGGCGTCTATTACCAATATGTGCCAAGCTACGGCTATCAGGAAATTGAGATACCGCAGGAAGTGGTAGTGAGCGACCTGCCTTATGGCGCACGCAGAGTATATGTGAACGAAGTCGGCTACTACGAGGCGGACGGTATGTGGTTCCAGCCTATTGACGATGGCTATATGATTGTGGAGCGTCCTGTCGCTTCGGTCAGAGTTTCCGTTCCGGTTCCTCGCCCACATATCAGCTTCCACGCCTCTTTCGGATTCTGAAAAAATTACTTTTTATAAACAACACAAAAATCCCGTTTGCCAACAGGCAAGCGGGATTTTTGCGTCGATAAAGGGTGGACTGGCACATTTCCCCGCCTTCCCATTTGGTCGAAACAATCGGCTGTTTCGCCGAAAAACAGATGAATTTAGGCAAAAAGTAGGTTCATCGAAGGTCAAAAACAGTTATATTGGCATAAGAATTGGATGATACTTATTGGCAAGGCAATGAGCCAAGCCATTGATTTCAAGTAAAACAAATAAAAAAGACAGATATGAAACCGAATAAAATCATAGCAGGCATCGTCACCATTCTGATGATATTTGCAACAGCTCAGACCACAGCCGCCCAGAACCAGCGTTACGGGGGTGGCCGATTTGGAAACAGAGAGAACAGTAGCGACAATCGCGGCAACGCTACCGTCCAGCCACAAAGCAGGACTCAGAACCAGAACAACAATGCGGCAACACGTACGCAACAGCCTGCACAGCAGACTCCCCGAAACGCGGCCCCTCAACAGCAGCAAAGAGGATTCGTCCCCCAGCAGGGACAGCCTTCCAATCCGGCGCCAAGATCTTCGTCCTCACACATCAGTTTCGGACGGAAGCCTCAACGCGGCACGGAGCCTCGGAGAGAAGCTCCCCGCTATCAGGAGAACGAACCCCGTCCCGACCATTTCGCACCTCGCCCCATGGGACCACGCCCCGTCTATCACCGCAACATTGACAGCCACGCACGCGCCTTCTACATCGACAACAGTCCTTACTATTTTGCCGACGGCGCTTACTACCGTTATGTGCCCAACTACGGTTACGAGGAGATTGCAGTACCTACTGATGTGGTCGTTTACGACTTGCCCTACGGGGCCCACGGCCGATATATCAACCAGATACTGTATTACGAGGCCGACGGAATGTGGTTCCAGCCTATTGACAATGGTTATCTGATTGTGGACCAGCCTTCGGTGCAGATTACAGTTCCCATTGTCCGCCCTTCTATCACTTTCACCGCCACTTTCGGATTCTGAGAAAGAAAGACAAAACAAAAATCACAGCCCCTAATGGAAAGCCGCACCCCCGACGATGCGGCTTTTCATATCTTTTAGGGAATTTGCTCGTTTTTTCATTTTCTTATTGTACTTTTGCTTAAAAGATAAGGACTATGGACTTGACAAAGGTATTTGAATCGGTGCGGACCGCATCACGCTCACTGAGCCTGCTCAGCGATGCCAAAATCAATGAGGTGCTGACGGCTTTGGCCAAAGAGGTGGAAGCCCAAAGCAGCTACATTCTGGCTGAAAATCAAAAGGATTTGAATCAGAAAGACCCGAATGACCCGATGTATGACCGGCTGAAACTGACGGCTGAAAGGCTGAAAGGCATCGCCGACGGCATCAGGGAGGTAACCAAACTGCCCTCGCCCTGCAACCGCATCATTGATGAACGCACTCGCCCTAACGGACTGAAGATAAGAAAAGTGACCGTGCCTTTCGGCGTAATCGGCATCATTTACGAAGCCCGTCCCAATGTCGGTCTGGACGTGTTCTCACTCTGCTTCAAATCGGGCAATGCCTGTATTCTGAAGGGCGGAACCGATGCCCATCAATCAAACACGGCCATTGTAAACACGATTCATAAAGTATTGACCGACAACGGCGTGGACCCTAACGTGGTAGCTCTGATGCCTGCCGGACGCGAATCGACGGGCGAATTGCTCAATGCCCGCGGATATGTGGATTTGGTAATTCCTCGCGGCAGCGCGGGTCTTATCCGTTTTGTCAACGATACCGCCAAGGTGCCTGTCATAGAGACTGGCGCTGGCATCTGCCATACTTATTTTGACGAATTTGGCGATGCGAAGAAGGGTGCGGACATTGTGATGAACGGGAAAACCCGAAGGGTGAGCGTCTGCAATGCGCTGGACTGCCTTATCGTTCATGCCAAGAGGCTGGACGACCTGCACGCCATCTGCGCGCCTCTCGCCACAAAAAATGTCACACTCTATGCCGACAAACGGGCTTTTGCCGCACTCAAAGGCAAATATCCTGACAATCTGCTGCAACCAGCCACCGAAGAGAGTTTCGGTACCGAATTTCTGGACTATAAGATGGCCGTGAAAACAGTTGACAGCTTTGACGAGGCCTTGAACCACATCGCCAAATTTGGCTCAAAACACAGTGAGGCCATTGTCTCGGAGGACAAGGACCGGATTCTGAAATTCCAGAAAATGGTGGATGCCGCTTGTGTATATGCCAACGCGCCAACCGCCTTCACCGACGGCAACCAGTTCGGCCTGGGCGCCGAGATTGGCATCTCCACACAGAAACTCCACGCCCGCGGACCTATGGGACTGGAAGAACTGAATACTTACAAGTGGATTATTGACGGCAACGGACAAACAAGACAATAACAAACAAGACAATGAGATATTACACCAGTGTAAAAGACCTCGGCAATCTGAATGATGCCGTAAAAGAGGCTTTGGAAATCAAGAAAAACCGTTTCGCTTACAAGAAACTGGGCGAAAACAAAACGTTGTTGATGGTTTTCTTCAACAATAGTCTGCGCACCCGCCTCAGCACCCAGAAGGCTGGCATGAACCTTGGCATGAACACCATCGTGCTGGACGTGAACCAAGGCGCATGGAAACTGGAGACGGAACGTGGCGTGATAATGGACGGCGACAAGACCGAACACCTGCTGGAGGCTATCCCCGTAATGGGACAGTTCTGCGATGTGATTGGGGTCCGCTCGTTTGCTCAGTTCCAAGACAAGAAATATGATTACGAGGAAACCATCATCAACCAGTTCATCAAATATTCGGGCAAACCGGTATTCAGCATGGAGACGGCCACTTGCCACCCGCTGCAAGCCTTTGCCGACCTCATCACAATAGAGGAATACAAAAAGACCAAACGGCCTAAAGTGGTGATGACTTGGGCTCCCCATTGCAAGGCGCTGCCTCAGGCCGTGCCTAACTCTTTTGCCGACTTCATGAACGAGGCCGATGTGGACTTTGTGATAGCACAGCCTAAGGGATATGAACTTTGCGACAAATTTGTACGCAATGCCAAGGTGACCTACAATCAGGACGAGGCGCTGGAGGGTGCCGACTTTGTATATGCCAAGAACTGGTCGGCTTTTCAGGACCCCAACTACGGTAAAATAATCAGCAAGGACATGAACTGGACTGTGACCAAGGAGAAGATGGCCCTCACCAACAACGGCTACTTCATGCACTGTCTGCCCGTCCGCCGCGGCCTCATCGTCACCGACGATGTGATTGAAGGCCCTAACTCTCTGGTAATTCCAGAGGCTGGCAACCGCGAGATTTCGGCCGAGACCGTTATCAAGCGCATACTCGAAGACTTGAAATAAGAAAGCGTTTCCAATATTTAGTTTACACATATAAAACATTAATTTAAAAACTGTAGAAAATGAAAAAGTATTTAGCAGAAATGGTAGGAACCATGGTACTTGTACTGATGGGCTGCGGCGCTGCCGTAATGGAGACTTGTGGAAATCCTGGAGGTGTATTCATGACCGCCACTGCATTTGGTGTTGCTGTGGTGGCAATGGCCTACACTATCGGTGGCATATCGGGCTGCCACATCAACCCTGCCATCACGCTGGGCTGCCTGCTCAGCAAGCGTATGAGCGGAAAAGATGCGGGCATGTATATGCTGTTTCAGGTGATTGGAGCCTTCATCGGCTCGCTGTTGCTCTACATCATCACCACCAGCACGGGCGTGTTTGACGGAACTGGCGCCAATCAGCTCCAGACTACCGCTGATGGCAAGACCGTATCGGTAGCTGGCGGATTTCTGGCCGAGGTATTCTTTACTTTCGTGTTTGTACTGGTAGTGCTGGGCACCACCGACAGCAAGAAGGGTGCCGGCAATTTTGCCGGATTGGCCATCGGTCTGTCGCTGATTATTGTGCACATCTGCTGCATCCCTATCACCGGCACTTCTGTCAATCCTGCCCGCAGCATTGCTCCTGCAGTGTTCAGTGCAATAGCTGGCAACAACGCGCCACTCAGCCAGTTGTGGATTTTCATTGTGGCTCCTTTCATCGGTGCCTTCCTTTCAGCTGCCGTTTGGAAGGTCATCGGCTCTGACTGCAACTGCTGCAACAACGAGGAGAACGCATAAATAACGTATCTCCAATTCT
>CALMUD010000159.1 GCA_937872735.1 uncultured Bacteroidales bacterium | reverse complement strand
ACGTGTGCTCTTCCGATCTTGGTGCCGACACCGGCTGCCGCCAGATACATGGCAACGGGCGCACCCAAACCGCCAGCACCCACTATCAGTACTTTTCCTTTCAGCAGTTTTTCCTGCCCCTCCACTCCTACATCCTGCAACAGTATGTGGCGACTGTAACGCTGAATCTGCTCTTCTGTCAAGTCTATCATATTGCGCCTCCTCCCATAAAATAAAGGAAATCGATGGTGTCCCCATCTTTCAGCTGAAGATGCTCCCATGTCTGACGGTCTACAAAATTCTCATTCAGCTGCACACTCACCATATCAGGCTGCAACACCTTGTTTTGCTTTATCAGTTCCGCAACACTCAAAGGCAGATTCACAGTCTGCGTCTCTCCATTCACTATTATCTGTGCCATATTTTCTAATGTTTTATATTATCAGTTACTTAATGTTTACGATGCAAAGTTCCACATAATAGAGGGACATAAAAATCCCACTCTCAGGGTATTTTAATACCAAATGTTTGGTATTGCAGTGGGCACCTGTGTTAGGTAATTTTGCCCCTATAAATAAGACAACAAACAAAACATAGAACAAATATGAGCAAATATGAAACAAAAATACTGACCACTCCCTATGGAAAACCAGACGCTTACCATGCGCTGGCAATGCCCGTTTACTACACAGCCGCCTACGAGTTTGACTCAGCTGAAGACATGGAGGCTGCCTTTTGCGGACGCAGTGCCGAACATGCCTACTCACGCATAAGCAACCCTACCGTACAATATCTGGAAAGAAGGGTGCAAGCCACAACTGGCGCCGCAAGCGTAACGGCCCTCAACAGTGGAATGGCTGCCATAAGCTATGTACTGACCGCCATAACAAAGACTGGATGCAACATTGTAACGTCCCGACATCTGTTTGGCAACACGTTGTCATATATGACTGACACTCTTGGCGGCTATGGTGTACAAACCCGTTTGGCCGACCTCACCAACCCTGCTGCCACAGAAACAGCGATTGACAACAACACCTGCGCCATTTTCCTGGAGATTATCACCAACCCCCAAATGGAGGTAGCCGACCTGCAAGCGCTGTCGGACATGGCACACCGACACCATGTGCCACTGATAGCCGACACCACCATCGTTCCGTTCACAGCTTTTCATGCCAAAGATTTCGGGGTGGACATTGAAGTGTTGTCGAGCACCAAATACATATCAGGAGGTGCTACGGGACTGGGCGGACTGATACTGGACTACGGGTCTTTTGACTGGCGCATCAGCACTTGCCTACCGGATGCCCTGCAACGACGGACTGACAAATTGGGGAAATTGGCTTTTACGGCACGGATAAAAACAGAACTGATATCCAACATGGGCGCCATGATGACGCCACAAGTGGCCTATATGGAAACACTGGGATTGGAAACGCTGGACTTGCGCTATCGACAACAAGCCTCTTCAGCACTATGGCTGGCTCAACAGTTACAAGAAATAACAGAAATCAAACAAGTGACCTATACGGGACTATCTGGCAATGCCTATTACGGACTCAGTCAGAAACAGTTTGGCAATCTGCCTGGTGCCATGCTCACCATCGACATGACGGGCAAAGAAGACTGCTACCGACTGATGAACCGACTGAAAACGATACGGAGGGCCACCAATCTGTTTGACCATAAATCGCTGGCCATTCACCCCGCCAGCACCATATTCGGCAATTACAGCGATACCCAGCGTAAGGAGATGGACGTAAAAGACAGCACAATCAGACTCAGCATAGGATTGGAGGACCCGAAAGACTTGCTGGACGACCTAAAACAAGCCATCATGCGATAAAAAACAATGGACAAATTCACAAAAAATCCGGACATCAAGCACCTCGATATCCGGATTTTTCTGTAAAAGAACAATACATCAATCAGATATAATATTCTGCAATATTGACCAACCCCGCCCTGACAGCATATCTCACCGCCTCGTGAGCCGTATTGACTCCGAACTTGCGAAAGATATTTTTGCGGTGCGTATTGATGGTATGGATGCTGGAACTCCGTTCTGCCGCAATCTCTTTGGTGGTCTTTCCCTGCGCTATGGCACAAATTATCTCCACCTCGGTAGGTGTAAGAGTTGACTGCTGAGCCGACTCATCACGCTTCTGCTGCAAAAGGAGGCTCTCGGTAACACGCTGACAGATGTAGCGCTCACCTCTTGAGGCATATATGATGGTATCCTTTATCTCCATCAAAGACGCATCCTTGAATACGATGCTGATGTTGGACGCCGAATAGACTACCTGACGGGAGAACTGGTCTGTGAGATCATCACTGATGATGACCCAACTGGATTTGGGAAAACGGGAATTGACAATCAGCAAATCCTCCACATCATTAAAATCAAACAGCGTATAGTCCAGCACTATCACACTCTGCGAATGAGCCTGCAACGCAGCCAGCAATTGTTCCTTATTGTCTGCCCGTACTATGCCAGGAATCTCAGCCGAATTGATGCGCTTGAGCAAATGCTCCAGACTGGCTCGCGTCAGTTCCTGATTGTCTGCCAATATATAATTTATCATGTTTTACCTCCTTCTGCTTAAATTAAGAAAATCATCTACACAAAATTACAGCAGATGCGAAGGATAAAAAATAACAAACGAAGGGTAAAATGATACCACAAATATGGTAAAACAACAAGGATACGCAGACTCTCTACCTAACGTTTGTGATGCCTTTTTACTTAAAAAGTGGTATTGTGGCAGACCACAAGCCAGCCTATCTTTGCAACAGATAAACAAAGAAAGGACAACACATTATGAGAACAATAACAAATACCAACATATCAGAAACTGGATGGAACCTATTGAACAGCATAGAAAAGCTGAAAGAGATTCTTACAATAAAAAGGTTGCAACCACACCGTGCGGTCAGAGCCATCGGCAACGAGACAACCATCACCACAAGCAAGGAGCTAAAAGTAAAAGCCCTGAACATTTACATCAATGGGGCGCACATCCTCAAGAATGTGAACGTAAACATACCCAAGAACAAAATAACTTGCATAATAGGGCCATCTGGATGTGGAAAATCGACGTTGCTGCGCACTTTCAACCGATTGATTGACACCACTGAAGGGGTGAACATTAGCGGTGAGGTGAATTTGGGTGAGGAGAATATTGTAAAAGCCAAAGGCAGCCAGATAACTGAACTGCGGCGTCAAATGGGACTAGTGCCCCAGCGGCCATGCCCACTACCCATGAGTATCTACGACAATGTGGCCTACGGAGCTCGCATACATGGCGAACACCACCACATCCGCCTGAATAAAATAGTGGAAGAAAACCTGCGGGCTGCCGGACTGTGGGAGGAGGTAAAAGACAGGCTGAAATCGCCAGCTGCACGACTGTCTATTGGTCAGCAACAACGCTTGTGCCTGGCCCGCAGTCTGGCTGTAAAACCATCTTATCTGCTGGCCGATGAATCAACCAGCGCCCTCGACCCGTTATCAAGCAAAAAGGTAGAAGAACTCTTCGTTAATCTCAAGCAGGACTACTCCATCATTATGGTGACACACACGCTGCGCCAAGCCTTGCGCATTGCCGACTATGTAGTGTTCATGTATCTGGGTGAAGTGATTGAAGCGGGAGAGGCCCAACAAGTGTTTAAAAATCCGCAAAAGGAACTGACACAAAAATACCTGGCAGGAGCATTCAGCTAAACCTTTTTTCACAAAAAAAGACGGGAGCCCCCTCTACACTAAGGAGAACTCCCGTCACACACCATACACTTAATATAACCTTGTTATCAAAGAGAAATATCATGACAAGACACCAGACATTCCCCTTCTTGCTGAATCATAATTTTTTGATTTCTATGAATGTCTTTTGCAAAAGAGTTTTACCCATCATCTCGTACTGCTGTGGATGCTCGCCAGCTTTGTCAATCACCATTTTTCCACTGCAATCATACACCAAATGGCCATGGACATCAATCACGCCAAAACCGTTAATATAGGTATAGTAACCAAACTTAGGTAGCGATGGATTGAAAATATCCTTGCCAAAGACATATTCGCTATGCGGCAGACGCATCTGTGTAAGAAGCGTCGGGGCCAAATCAATCTGGGAAGCAAAATCATTGACCTGCATCGGTTTGCTTACGGCTCCTCCCAACCATAACATTGGTATGTGGAAACGGGCACAAGCGCTGCCCGACAATCCATCGGGATATGAATAGCCATGGTCAGCCACAAATATCACCAAAGTATTCTTCCACGCAGGTGAGTGCTTCAATTTTTCAACAAACCGACCGATACAATCATCAGTAAAGGCAAAGGCATTCAGTTTTTTATGACTGAATTTATGGAATGGAACTTCAAATGGCTCATGACTGCTGATTGTCATCAAAGTGGTAAAATAAGGCTTGCCACGGTGCTGCAAATCTATGATATGAGAATAGAACTGATCAAACATGGCATTGTCGGCATACCCCCAGCTGGTGGAGAATGCACCAGGTATATGTATTTTGTGTTTGTCTATCACAGAATCAAATCCTACACTGTAAAGATAAGCTGCCTTGTTGGTAAAATTGGCATCACCCCCATACAAATAAGAGGATGAGTAGCCTGCTTTTGCCAGAGAGCGGGCCACCGAGGAGAGGCGGATACACTTGTTGGGTTCTTTTGAAATGGACATATTGGGCTGTCCGGGAAAACCACTGAGCAGGGCCACTGTTCCCCTGTCGGTACGGAAAGAATTGGAATAAAAATTTTCAAACCAAATGCCCTCCTTGCTCAGACGGTGCAGATTGGCCCCCACCCATTCTCCTTTCACTTTCTCATCTGACAACGTACGGCAGTAACTCTCCATAATGACAAGAACCACATTCGGACGGGTTGTATTAAGAACCGACTGCGACAAGGTGTCGGAAGCAACGGGTTGGGAATAGTGTACAAAATCCTTTTCCACAGCGGCATCGGTCTGATAGTTGTAGTCATTCAATCCATCGGTATGCACCACACTCGACAGGAAAGAGAACACCGGATTGGTGGCTGCATGGTTCAGATACATATTGGTGCTGAAATAGGCTTTGCTGACATTGGCAACAGCTGGACCGACACCCCCTCTGATATCAAGAAACAAGACACCCCCCAAAACAAGAAGAACAGCCAACATTCTGAATGGCTTATCCTCCGATTCTGTAGGAAATAGCATCGTCACTCTGTAATATACCCAGAACAGAATTGCCGCATATCCAAAAAAGAACAACAACTGACGAATGGTCTGCCAAACCGACACACTGGCCATGGCTACTGATGGCTCTGTAAGGTAGTTGAGCAACATACCGTCAAGGCGGAATCCCCAGTACTCATACAGACCCAAATCGACAGCAAAAATGGCACTCGCCAGCAATGTGACAATTCCAAAATAGATAAGCAATATCCGATGCCACACCTTGGGTGACCAATGTACCCACAATGAAACTATCACCAACAATAAAGGGACAACAGTAAACCAACCAGCCACGGTAGCATCTAATGAAAAACCGTGAATGAATACCAAAAACAACTGGAAGGCTGTAACCTGGGCAGAAAGATGATAATAATAAAGCAAGAAAACAGGTTTCATGGCTACCATCATCAGAAAGGTGCCAATGAATGCTACAAAAATGAACAAAAGTCTACGACGCATTTTTTGTTTTAAAAGTATGAAAACTCCTATAACAGCAAATGTTCCATAACGCACAAATAGTGGTATCAAAAGGATGCTAGCAGGCTGTTTTATCCCCAAGAATGTTCAAAAAGGCACAAGAAGAAAAAAAGGAAAACACATCAGACAAAAAGAACATCCAATAATTAGCCACAAAAACAAAAAAGTTCCAGACTATACATCTGGAACTTTTATACTAAAAAGAACTCTTATTTTTTAATATCTGGCGGAAGTTGCTTTCCTTCGCCAGTTGTATCCATAGAGCCTGCCCCCGCTTCAGGAGGATCAGACTTAAAGACATCCTTATCCACTTGCGCGCGCTGCAAGATTTCACTGCGGCGTTTGCGTTGCTCGTTTTGCAAGCGTTTGCCAGCAGGCGTTTGTCCGTTGATATTGAAATGATGCACGACTAAATTTTTTTTGTTATTCTAAAAAAGAGACAGGCCGAGCAGGGGAATAATTGAACCAATCAGCCATAGGTAAAACAATCAGACAGTCTTGACCGCATATCGGCAATTAACCTTGCCTTTAAGCATGGAATGCAAGCGTCCACGATTCATCTGGCGTCGAATAGGCGAAACGTCATCAATGAACATGTGTCCATCAAGATGCTCATATTCATGCTGCACAGCCTTGGCAAAAAAATCGGTAAAGACCTCATCATGCTCCTGCCAGTTCTCGTCAAAATATTTTACACGAATGCGCGTTGACCGCTTTACCGGTTCGCTGATACCTGGCAGACTGAGGCAACCTTCTTCCGATGACTGGGTTTCATCACCTACCTCCACAAAGACTGGATTGACAAAAACACGTTTGGTGTTTTTATATTCAGGATGCTTGTCATCGGCCATCACCTCCAGATCAACCACAAACATCCGGATGGAGATTCCTATCTGAGGGGCTGCCAAGCCGACACCATCGGCATGATACATCGTCTTCAGCATATCATCAGCCAGCTGAGGCAGATTCGGATAATCTTTGGGAACATCAGTGGCTACCTTGCGCAGAACAGGCATACCATAAATATAAATTGGATATATCATAAAATTATACTTGTATTTAGTTTCTATTTCATCTTGAACTGACGGCTCTCCAAAAAGGACTGAAGAATAATGGTGGCACTGACCCTATCGACCAGTTCCTTGTTTTCCCGACGTTCCTTCTTTTTCACCCCACCCGCCAACATGGCCTGATGAGCCAGCACGGAGGTGAACCGTTCATCATACATCTCAACGGGAATAGTGGGATACTTATGTTTGAGAGAACGGACAAAAGGCTCAATCTGACGCATGGAATCCGACGCCTCATTATTCATCTTCTTGGGCAACCCCACCACAAACATATCAACCGGTTCCGTAGCCAGATATTTATCCAGAAAGGCATATACCTCATTGGGAGATACCGTATCAAGAGCATTGGCTATCATCTGCATGGGGTCAGTCACTGCCACACCGATTCGTTTCTTGCCATAATCAAAAGCCATAATTCTGCCCATACTCCTATTCCATTGATTGAATGATACTGTCTGCAAATATACAACATTATTCTGAAAGATAGGATAAAAACAAGATGTTGGGGGGTATTTGACCAAACTGAACATGACAGTCACAACACTTGCCACTTCATAACAAAGCATCCAGTGCAAAATTTGCACTGGATGCCTGTTTTTTCTTCAAATAAGCCAAAATTCATCACTCACGACGGGTATAAACCAAATCAACGCGAGGACGCTTGCTGACTTCAGCCGCATCGGGGCCATAGAAACGGGTACCCGTAACCCATAGCTGCTGATAATAATAATATATATCGTCAGATTTTGACAAATAAATAGGAACCACCACCATATTTTTTAGCAATGAGGTATCACCTGTATTCATGCGCACCTGTACCGCACGCGAAATATCGAAAGAATAGCATGTACACGATGTGTCATAAACAGCCGATATGGAATGAATGGCATCCGGCTTCTGATTGGAATAGAAGAAATCAGCAATAGAATCTTTATTTATCAACAGCATATAGCTGTTGGGAGTCTTTGAGAGTTTGGTTGACCAGTCAATGTTCTGCGAATACAGCTTGAGCCGCGCACTATTGAACATTACTTTCGACAACGAAGCGGTGTCTTTATTCGTATGAGACAGCACAGAATCATGGATGGTGCTGTAAGGAATATCGACTGCCGTATAAAGACCCGAAGGAGTAAACGCATAGGAATTCTGCGTTGATGTCGTCAGTGCCGCCATCTGGGAATCGTCAGGATGGTTGATGATGTTGACACGCTCCACCGACTTGTTAGCCGATAGGAATAGACTGGACACTAACGGATTGGCTGACAACGAACGGGAATCCACAATGGTATCGTTGCCATTGTGAGTGGTGTGAATCATACCATTAAAATGATAGAACAACTGTATGCCCGCAACCGAGACCTTGATAATGGCCCCTTCGTTGAAAGAATTGGAAACATAAAAGCCCTTGAACAGTTTGTTGAATTGCGACTGGTATGAAAGATGTGAGCCCTTGACATAAGCCGCAGCCAACCGTTTGCCATAGTCAACACTGATAGGCACCTTGAGCACCCGCTTGTTTTTGACCTGATAGGCCAACGAACCCAACAATGTATCCTTGTCACAATAATCACTTACCTTGATATTGGTATATAACTTCTTATTGGTAGGTAGTGTATTGTTAAGCGCATATACATTAATTGCCTGCAAGGCAGTAGAATCACCCATAAAGTCATTCTCATAACCGATATAGAAGAATACAGAATCAACTACCATATCCGTCGGGTTCGTCACTTTGGTGATATTGCCATACGATGCATCGATATCCGAAAGGAGCGTATAGTAGATTCCCGACTGCGTGGAAGAGGTAGAGACTGTGGTATCAGGCAATGATATGCCATCAAGACGCGCATCCACCTGAGTCATGAATTCAGCCTGGGTAACTCCAAAATGAGAATCGGTGTACTGACCCAGATAGAGGTAATCGGCCTTGCTGAGCACAGAGTCGGAAATAACGGAATGAGTAGCCACACTCACCATATTGGACGAAGTGTGCAACTGGTCACCCTCGGGCTGAACAGAAGAACCCACATCCTCGCCATTATCATCCTCGCAAGAGGTGAAAACCATTGATAGCGAAAAAAAAGCCAACGAAATGAAGGACAGTGACTTCAGATTCATTTGTGAAATTATAAATGATTATTTTTTTAAAATCTCATCGTAAAATGCATTGTAGGCATCCACCCTATCCTCAGGCGATTGATAGCCAAGGAAATGCTGCACCTTCGATTGAGCATAAGCCAAAAGCTCGGCTGGCAGTTCGGGACTGCCCTGAATGGCGGCATCAGAATAGTCAAGTGCAAATTTCAGCAACTCATTACATGTAATGGATTTGCCTGCCACCTGCTTGACATCTTTTTTGGCAACGCCATCAATGAGTACATTGTTGCCGAACTTATCAGAAAACGGAGATTCAAAGCCTTCATTGTATAATGAAGTAACAATTTTTGAATTTTTAAAGAATGTATCGTCCTTATAAGCTGTTTTTACATATAAAGGAACAACTGACGTCATCCAGCCATGACAGTGAATAATGTCGGGAGCCCAACGCAATTTTTTAACAGTCTCCATAACGCCACGGATAAAGAAAATCATGCGTTCGTCATTGTCGGGAAAATCTTCTCCAGTCGCTGCATCCTTTGAGATGCCCTTCCGAACAAAATAATCATCATTGTCGATGAAATAGACCTGCATGTGAGCCGCGGGTATTGAGGCCACCTTGATAATCAGAGGATGGTCGGTATCATCAATAACAATGTTAAGGCCCGAAAGTCGGATGACTTCGTGCAACTGGTTACGACGCTCGTTGATACCTCCGAACTTAGGCATAAACAATCTAATCTCCTTTCCTTTGTCCTGAATAGCCAACGGGAGGCTACGGCACAAAGAGGCGATTTCACTTTCTGCTACATACGGGGTGATTTCCTGCGCGATGTAAAGGATTTTTGTGGTTTCCATTAATTAATTTACAAGAACTGAGTGCAAAGTTAGCAAAAATAACGGAATTTGGCAAATGTAATAAAAGGAGAGAAATTTTAGAGCGTAAAAGAATAGAAAAAACGAATATAATTAGAAAAGCCCCCACAACAATTTGTTGCGGAGGCTTTTGGTTAAGCGTTACAAAATAAAAATAATTTATTTTCTGGTCTGGTTCAGTTCCAGCAATTCGATATCCGAATGTTTATACATATTGTAGAATTTATTGGAACCTTGGTCTTTCATTACATTTCCATTCAATCTTTTCCCGGCACAGTTGACAGCATCGGTACGTGTCTCTTCGTGACCCTTCGAAATGTTTTGGATAGAGCTGACGTAAAAACTGTTTGTAACAGTTTTCTCCTCGCCATTGTCTCCTATTTTGTAGGTGATGTAGTTGGTAAATGTCAATGGGCTGTCACTCTCGCCCAATTGCAACTCACCTGACGCATTGTTGCCTGGAATCAGGTCATAGTTACATGAAAGAAATAGATTGTTGCTGATGTTGAACTCAGACACATAACGGGATGCACCTGCTGGCACCACCACAATCGGCTTTTGCGCATAAGAGACCGCCGACGAGTTTGTTACTGCCCTTTTGGATGTAGATCCAAAACTTGATACCATTGGGGTGGTTGTTGAAAAGACAGAAAAACTCGAAGAAGAGGATGTAGATTTGGTGCTGGATGATGAAGAGGAAGAAGCCCTGTTCTGGAAATAGTCGTAGGTCAGACCATTATTGACCATAAAACACTTTGACAAGTCAACAAACATCATCTGCTTGGTTTTGTTCTTAATGATGAAACCGGCATCACCATGATAGCCCCACATATTGTAAACGATAGAACAGTTTTCATCGTCATATGCCATGCGTTCGTTGCTGAATCCCTGGGTAGTGCTTTTGAGGGTACAAATCTGATAATACTGAGTGTTGCAAGAGGCAAG
>CALMUD010000158.1 GCA_937872735.1 uncultured Bacteroidales bacterium | reverse complement strand
GTAGCCATTTCTCGTTCCGTCTCGATTCTGCAATCCAATAGAAATGTATGGAAGCAATATTTCTAGTCCCTGTATTATCATCCAGGCTGTGATATTACGCGTTTTGGAAGAAAAATTCACACCGACATTCACTATAGGCTTGCCACTCAACGCAAAACGCTCATCATATTGCTTCAAGTCAATCTGCTCCGCAGCCTTTTTATTGCCTTTGTCAAGTTTAATCTCATAAACATCTTCACAAAACGAACTTCACCTCCCCGAACAGATAGGAGTTTTCCTCCCCATCACGGCGACGCAACACTAAATCGCCGGCATCTCTCACCGCCACTATTTCCGCCTCAAAAGGCCCCTTTGCATCCACATACCTGAAAAAGCCACTGCGACGGTACAGTTTTTCAGCATAATCGCTGCGTATTTTCTGTTTGTCCCCTCCCGCCAGTGTCATATAGCGGGCCATGATACACTCCCTCACCTGCTCAGCCGCATGCGCCACCACCACAGTACAGCCCGTTATCTGTCTCACCGATACCGGATTGGGAGCATCACTTATGAACAACAGCTGATTGAGATTGATACCCACCCCCAAAAGCACATATTCCATTTCCCGATTCATCAATTGCGCCTCCAGCAACATTCCACATATCTTCCGATTCTTGTAATATACATCGTTTGGCCACTTCACACTCACCTCACCCAATCCGCAGCAGCGGGTCAGATAATCGGCCACCCCGAGCGCCGCCACCTGCGAAAGAAGAAACTGCTGGTCGGCTGGCACAAAATCGGGAAATAACACCATGGTAAAAAGCAGATTGGCACCATCCTCCGATTCCCATGTATGGGAGCCCTGTCCACGGCCTTTTGTCTGAAAATCAGCATACACCAGGGTCCCCTCCTGCACTTGCGACGCATCCGCGCCACTAAGCAGACGGTGCATCACATCGTTGGTAGAGTCAGTTTCCTGCAAATGAATGACTGCATCCATAACATTAAAAATAAGAAATAGGAGCCATCAGCCCCTATTCCACTTGTTTATAATTGAAAAAAAATAAAAATCGGCAGAAATCAATGTTTTGCCTGCAAGGCTTTTCCGCCTGGCTCCACATCTGAAGTCACCCATACATTGCTGCCAATGGTGGCACCCTCGCCTACCGTGATGCGTCCCAGCACCGTAGCGTTGGCATATATCACCACATTGTCCTTTACAATAGGGTGACGCGGCAAATTTTTGATTGGATTGCCTTGTGCATCCAGCGGGAAACTCTTGGCGCCGAGAGTGACACCCTGATACAGTTTGACGTGGTTGCCAATAATGGCAGTCTCGCCAATCACAACTCCCGTACCATGATCAATGGTGAAATAGTTGCCTATCTGCGCACCCGGATGAATATCAATACCCGTCTCCGAATGGGCCATTTCGCTAATCATACGGGGAATAAGAGGCACCCCAAGCGTAAGCAGCTTATGGGCAATACGGTAGTTGGAAATGGCCTTGATGATTGGATAACAAAGAATGATTTCGGCAAAACTTTTGGCAGCCGGGTCACCGTCATAGGCGGCAGACACATCTGTCATCAGCGTGGCCCGCATATCGGGCAATGCGCAGATGAAATCAGTGGCAATGCCGTAGGCCTTGGCTCGGGTCTTTTCCAGCTCGTCCTCACAAGCATAACCATCAAAACACAAACCGGCCAGTACCTGCTCCGACAATAGATGGTGCAACTTCTCCGCACTCACTCCCAAATGATATTTTATAGTACTCTGATCAATGGAGGAGGTACCGAAATAACCTGGGAACAGTATGCTGCGCGTAAGGTCGACCACCTCGTGCAGATATTTGGAAGAGGGGAACGGAACTCCCTCATGGCATTGATGGTAGGCCTTGCCAAACGAGGCATACTCCGACAGGGAGTCAACCACAGAAACCAACTTTGAATCAAATTCTTTTGCTGCCATAAACTATAGCGTATTGTAACTTTAATACAAAGATAATGATTTATAAACAGATTTCAAGAAAACACAAGCAGGGCTGCACCTTTTTTATGGATGCAGCCCTGCCGGTATCAAATGACTGACTTCCGCGGGTTACTGACGCAACAGCGTGAAGTGACCTGTATAAGTCTTGTTTATCTCTTTCACCTCAATCTCGTACCAATAGTCGGTAGTAGGCATAGCCTTGCCATTGTAGGTACCATCCCAGCCCTCATCGGAGCCCTTGTACTTGGCAAGCTGTTTGCCCCAGCGGTCGTAGATGGTAATAGTGGCATTAGGGAAGGCCTCCTTTATGGTTTCATTGGTAAATACATCATTGGTGTTGTCACCGTTAGGAGTAATGATGCTTGGCACCACAAAGGCTGGCGCATTCACCACAAATTCGGTAGAAGTGGAACAGCCAGCGGCATCTACCACATGGGCTACATGCTTGCCATACTTGATGTTCTTTATCAACGAATTGGTGGTTGCCGAGTCCTTGTCGGCATCCAGCCAATAGGTGTATGGAGCCGTGCCATAAGCACTGTTGACTAGGATGTCACGCTGATTATAGAAGATGGAGTCAATCTCTGCTATCTTAGGATTGGACGAAACCTCCATGGTCCATTTGTCGGTAGCCTTACACTCGCCTCGGCTCATCTCCACATTGTAGGCAGAACTGATTACCGGTGCTACGGTTATCACAGAAGTACTCTTGCCTATGACCGTAGAGTCCTCCGACGAGGTCCAACTGTAAGTGGCTGCATTGTAGGAACTGGCATCTATAGTAGTGGAAGTTCCTTCACATACAATATCTTTGGCAACAAGGGCACCCGTGAGTGGTCGATACAGCAACACATTGACATAAGAGGATACTTTCTGACAAATGCTGTACGAGGCCGACAAACGGTAGGTCTTATAAGCGGACGTTGAAGTCAGCGTGGTATCAAACACTGGAGTAGCTACAATCGAGGTGGTATTGGTCAGACCCGAAGAAATGGATGGATCGTCTTCCCAATCAACCTGTACCTCAGCTGGCGATACGGAGTCAAGCGTAACGGTCAGGTCGGTAGCTCCATCAGCACAGACAGCCAGACCTTCCGGTGCCTTGATGAAGATTGGAGGCAACACTTTCAGTGTCTTGGTTATCAACTGCGACTGGGCATCAACCCCCTCGCCAGCACGATAAACGAAGCTGACCTTATAAGTAGCATCGGATGCCGGCTTGACTGTATAGTGCAGCTTGCCGTCAGAACCCAAAATCCAGCCACCACTGATGGTGTTATCCACACCTGCCACCGTTTCAACTACGGTCAGCCGTGCCTTGTCGGAATAGACAAAAGCTCCGGTACCTACGGTGTCAATAATCAGGTCGCGGGTATCGCTCGCACACATCTGGCCATCCAAATCAACCGACAACTGCAGACGGGCATCCTTCAGCACCTTGACTGTTCCTTGTGCCGCACAGTAATTAGGATCTGAAAGTTTGACATTCAGTACATAATCGCGCTTTACCTGAAGTGACAATGGATTGGTTGAACCCAATGATACTCCATTTTCCGACCAGTCGATAGTGGCAGGGTCACCCGTAGCAGGAACCGTGATAGCGAGTGGAATAGACAACTGACTGTCCCGACGTGCCACATATTCATCCTGAGCGGTGAACTTGATGTATGGCTTGACACTGAGCGCGTGCTGTTTGGCTACCGAACCGGTATCCACACAACCTCGGTTGGTAATCTTATAGGTGTAGACTCCATTGTCGGCAGCGGTAGCAGGCGAGAATTTCAAATCAGTAGAAGTTTGGCCAGCTACTGGAGTCCCATCCTTCATCCAGGTTATCTTATAAGATGACTCAGGACAAGATACGGTAATTTGCGCGCTGAACGGATCTCCCTCACAAATATCATAAGCGGTATTGGTCACCGTTGACGACAACGGAACACTGACCACTGTAACATCAAAGCCAGTGGCACACTTGTTGGTGTAAGCCAGATGATATACGTAAGTGCCAGCGGCTGGTGCCTTAATGGTATAGGTGGCACCATCGCCCACCTTTGAGCCATTCAGCGACCATACAAAATCATTACCCGTGTTGACGATCTTGGCAGCATCAAGTTTGATATCATTACCGCAAGAATAGAATTTGACACCAGTTGACTTCACTGTTTCTGTTGTTGACTCAGAGTTGCCATCTTCTGTCATCGAGAGGTCTCCCTCAACAGGGCCGTCTCCGATAGTAATCTTGTAGGTAGTATCGGCAGCATATTTACCAGTGCAGGACCCTGTCTCCACTTTCAAATTGTAGGTATAAACCTTACCGGCAGGGCCCGCCAAATCTGGCGTAGTGTAAATGCTGTCGCCCTTGGTCTTGGTAGTATTGTCACTGTTGTCAGCACAAGTCCATGTATAAGAGGCCGTAGCCTTCATATTGGTACCCGTTGTCTTGGCAGTCAGCACAACCGGCGTATTCGG
>CALMUD010000157.1 GCA_937872735.1 uncultured Bacteroidales bacterium | reverse complement strand
CGATCTCTAAGAATATAAACACCGCGCATAGCGGTCAACTGACGCACAGCCTGTTCGGGTTGCTCACCTGTCG
The DNA here is from genome assembly GCA_937872735.1 of uncultured Bacteroidales bacterium. Classification (GTDB taxonomy): domain Bacteria; phylum Bacteroidota; class Bacteroidia; order Bacteroidales; family Paludibacteraceae; genus Physcocola. Next base: position 1,269 of record CALMUD010000157.1, on the reverse strand, counting down.
TAATGGCCACAGAGCCGACCTTCATACCCAGCAAATTGTAAACCTGATAGATGCCAGGCTGTAACTCACCCTGCTGACAAGTGCCAACCGACTGGATGCCAGAGGCATCCACACTGGTAAATTTCAGCCAGTCAAAATCGAAATAGCTGCTGTCGACCACTACCCGCAGCACATGGTTACCAGCAGAAATCAGCGGAGTGACACCTTCCACTTCTGCAAAGGTAGTCCACGACCCCGTATTGGTAGCCTTTGTAACCGGAGTGAGGTTCACACCATCCAACTGCAGATGGAAAGCTGCCTGCGCATTCTCGGTAGCCACCCGTGCCTGCCACTTGTAAGTAGCAGACTTCTGCACATTCACCGTATATTCAAGCCACTCGCCAGCAACGGTCCAGCCCAAACGATAGCCATCGGTGGCATCTCCCTTTATATCGACCCCTTCGTGCCGATAGGCTCCTCCCTGATTGGCGGTGTCCACATCGTGATAGGCTATTCCCTCGCCTCCGTTGTCAAAATTTTCGGCTTGAATGAGACCTGGAATATTGGTAGCCGTTCCCGAATAAGGAGACTGAGGCACATGTACGGTCAGCGATATGGGCGCAGAGGTCACAGAACTGCCGGCCTGGTCAATGGCAACAGCCGTCACCACATATTGACCCGCCTTCACTGGGGTCCAGTTATAGCTGTATGGAGCCGAGGAGCACTCGCCTATCTTGGCACTAGCCGTAAAAAATTCAACTTTGGTGGCTGCTCCAGACACTTTGGCTGTAAGATGGATGGTGGCAGGCGCCTGATAGACCGAAGAATCGGCAGCGGCAGTCACTGACAGAGAAGTCAATTTACCACATTTGGTGGAATATTGGCGGACAAAATTCCAAATTTCACGGGTGGTATTGACACCATTGTCGTCATTGGAATGCCAATGGCCCTTGCCTGGCAGCGATATCATCACTATTTCGGAACCACACTCACCACCAATCCAGTGTGTCATGGTAGCTCCCGAACTGGGTTTGTTGGTTGGATAAGGTTTGATGACTGCAGGATTGTCAGAACAGCCGTTACGCTTGCGCCAGCCTTCCATAATGGCCGCCACGCCAGCCTGCCCTCCCTTGGCAGTAAAGTAGACCACATCATCGGCCTCGCCATGCACATGTATGATAGGAACGGGTCTTGAGCTGGTAAAACTGGGACCATAGAGCGTGTAACCCGACACTGGACCAAAAGCGGCAATCTTGTCTGCCATAGATCGGAAGAGCACACGTCTGAACT
>CALMUD010000156.1 GCA_937872735.1 uncultured Bacteroidales bacterium | reverse complement strand
TAGTGTCGCTTGGCAATACGTGCAGCTCCATCGATTTGGCGGTATCAATCCGCGTCCATGCGGTAGTGCCTTTGGCGCGCTGATACCAGTTCAGACTGTCATAAGGGGCCTTGTTGGTCTCGCTCACGCTCAGTTTTACGCTGTCCGTGCTCGTGGCGCAGATGGTGTAGGCTTTCTTGCTGGTCATCGCGAACACTGGGTCCACACAGTCACACCTTACGGTACTCTCGTTCGAGGTTCCATATAGGTAGCAGCCGTTGTCGGGATATCCTTGGGTAGATATCTGCTTGGTCACCTCCGCTTCGGGACCTGCCACTATCACGCGGTAGCGGTAGCCTACGTTCACCATGGTGTCGTTCACACTCTGTTCGTTGCGTTCCATCGCCACTCTGATGCTTTGGGCCGACTTTCCGCTCAGGCTGTCGAGTGTCGTCCAGGTGGCGCCACCGTCTCCCGAACGCTGCCACAAGCAGTACACGGTGTTGGGATATATCTTTTCCCATGCGCTCAGGTCGTCTATCTTCAGTGTCACCGAGTCGCCGCACAGACCGGTAGTGTCTTTGCTCAGCCCGGCTTTCAGATTGATATCGGGCGCTTTGGTGTGACATGCTATCAGTGATATGTCGTCCAGCGCAAGGTCATTTCCGTTCGAACCGTTCCCGGCGTGGTCATATATCTTCAGTTTTATCTTGTCCCCATTCGATAGGAAGCTTACGCCGTAGTTGGTCCAGTCTATTCCGCCAGTCAGGGTTGGCGCGTTGGGTATGTCGCCAGTCTCTATCGAGGCCAGCACATTGTCATTGATATCGGTTATCTGTAACGTCAGATTGCACAGCACTCCGTTGGTTCCGCTCACCACGCGCTTCGATACAGAGCAGGCGAACAGAGAGAAGAAGTAGGAGGTGTTGGCACAAGGCGTGAATCCAAGGGTCTGCTCATATATCACTTTGTCCTTGTAGGTCGGTGAGATATTGATGACCAGGAATCCGCCATCGGCATTGCCCGTATGGTCGGTTCCGCCTTCTCCGGCAAACCAGCTGCCCGCATCTTTCATCCGCGACACCACGGCATATTGGCCGTCGTCCACGCTTTTGCTCATGTTGGAGAGGAATGTATGTCCTTTCAGATTGGCGCACTCTTTGCGCGTCCCTGCTGGCACCGAGCCGAAGTTGTCTTTCCACAGCACCAGTTTGTCGTCGCCGAACTCGCATTTCTGTTCGCAGGTCAGCGATACCGTGTTGGTGATGAGGTAGATGCCGCATCCGTCGGTCATACTGCCGGCTGCCACTGCTTTGGCTATCACATCGCTCTCGGCTATGATGGCTCTATACAGTTTGGTGCCGCCTGCGGTGTTCTCGTAGTTGATGCTTGTGGTCTTGTCGCTCAGGGTGGTCCATGTTGTACCGCCGTCGTCCGACGATTGCCACAGATAGCTGTAACTTGGATATTTGGTCGGCCATCCGCTCATCTGAGACAGGTTGATGGTCTTGGCGGGCTGTGCCGCACAGTCAAATCCCGACAGACTGGTCAGTCCTGGGGTGTTGTCTATATAGATGGAGTCCTGGGGCACTTTTTCACCGCACAACCGCACCGTTATATCATCAAACAGCAAGAATTCATCGTTCTTGGCGGTGTTTTCTATCCTCACGGTGATGGAGCCCGTGTAGTTCTTCGCCAGGTCAAACGAGGTGGTATAGCGCAACCAAGCCGATGGGCTGCCTGCTCCTCCTATCTTGATAGGCAGACTAGATAGCGTGTCGCCGCTGCCGTCCAGCACCAGGGCCCGCAAGTTCACGTCTGTCCATGAGCGGTTGTTCTTCACCATAAACGAGAACATATACGTCTTGCAGTTGCAGAAGGGTCCACTGATGGTTCTGCTGTATATCTCGGAAGGGGAAGTAGTTGAACAATAGGCCACCAGCATTCCGCCGTTGGTATTTCCCGTATTGTCGGTCGATTTATTGATGCCGTCCCACGAGTTTTTCTGGGTGTAGTAGGGATTGGAGCACACCACATACTGACCTGCCGTCAGACTCTTGCCACCCAACGTATATTTGGCATAAGGACTGGCCACAAAGGCGGCCGAGTCAACGGTTCCGAAGTCGTCGTTGAACAGGGCTTTCAGGTCGGACGAGTAGGTGCAGTCCGCTTCGGGCTTCGATGCCGCCAGCGTGTTCGATATCGAGAATTTGTAACAGCCATCGGTTGGACCTCCGTTGGCGGCTATCTGCTCTGCCACGGTCTTGCCTTCGGTGGCTGTCATTCCGCCTGTTATTATCACGCGGTAACGCATATTTTTGGTAATGTCCACATCGGCCTGCATGGTTGAGGCATCCACTCCGCTCTGGCTGTCCATGGTGGTCCAGGTGTAGCCGTCCTCTGACTGCTGCCACAGCAGATATATCACGGGGTACACTTTCTTCCAGGCCGCCAGCGTGCTGTCGGGTATCGTGTACGATGAGGTGTAGATGCAGTCTGAGGTCAGTTTCGATTGACCGGTCACCGTCGCGGCCGATACCACTGCATCGGGCGCTGGGTCTTTGTCTATTCGGTATAGTGAGATGTCATCCAGCACAAAGTCGTTGCCCGCATCGCAACCTTGCCCTACCGGCAGAGTTGCTGCCGTATATCCTTTTTTGCAAATGGCACGGTTGATAATCTGTAGCGTCACCGATTTATAACCTTTTGAGTTGAAGGTCAGGCCATATTTGCTCCATGTGCGCACACAGTGAGGGTCGCTCCAGATGCCGCTGGCTAATGCCCAGAAGGGTATGGAATCCGTCAGCACCGAGTCGATGGTCGAGCCGTCGGGTGCCACTATACGCAACTCCAGATTGGCGGGTGTGCAGTCAAAACTGGTGATACTCGAGGCATAAATGCAGAAATAATAGTCGTTGCTTGTACACAGCGGAAAATCCACTTTCTGCTCGTATATGATACTTCCCTCCATCGTGCCCATGGTGTTCACCACCAGCATTGCGCCGTCTTTGTTTCCGGTATGGTCACGGCCATAGCGGAAGAAGGTTCCCGAATACAGACACCAGCGGGTACTGTTGGCTATGGCATATTGGCCATCTTGCACGTCCGTTTTCATGTTGCCTTGGTAGGTATGTCCAGGCAGTGTCTTGTTCGGGTCGGAGAAGTCTGAGCGTGCCGAGTCTGCCACCACGCCGAAGTCTTCGCGCCATACCAGGCTCTGTCCCGATGCCTGCACTTTCGCTTGTGGCAGCATCGACAACACAAGCACTATCAATCCCATTATCAGGTAGTTAATAGGAGATGTTCTGCTGATTAAATTGTGTTTATTCATAATATTAGTCTTGTACTAATTATCGAGTTCTTTTGCCCTATTATCAGATTGCTAAGATAAATAAAATTTGTCATATTTAGGAAGCTAGAAATATCATTTAGGAGGGTCAAAAGTTTTTTTTACTGCTTTTATGCCCGATTTTCCTCCGTTTTTTTCTGCGTTTCAGCCGTTTACTTCTTTTGTTTGCGTATCTTCGCATATCTTTTACTGAATTTAACGCTTTTTCCCGATATGGATAATGATTTTATCGAAGAGACGAAAAACAGGTTCTCCAATTTCACGGCGACGGTCAATCCCCTTGCGCCCGATGAGATTTACTATGTGGAGTCTGCTTTCAATGAAGAGCTTAACCGTCTGATTCGGTCCAATTTCAGTTTTATTTCCAATTTGCTGGCGCGGAAGAATATGACTTTTGTCTATGTTCCGCTTTCGCTTCCCGATGACGATACGCTGGCTTATATCTATCCGAAGGCATCTACCGATTTGGGCCTTTCGTTTGCTGACAAGCTGCAGTCCGCCAGCTCGGTACAGTTCACTGCAACCATGCTCGGCGAGTTGGGCCTCGACGGGGTAACGCTGAATGGCGGGCTGTTCCGTTATGTCATTTTTTCCAGTGGTGAGAATATATTTTCTTATTGCGATTTGAGTGGCGGTCTGGAGGAGGACGTGTTCCGCGGGGTCATTGAGTGCTATGCGTCGCTGCTGGGAACCGGAGGAGGAAAAAAGTTCTTTGCCCTCCCTAAGTCTGATTCGTCCGTGGTGCTTCCCGACGAGTTCCGGATTCCGCTCTCTCCTGCCGAACAGGTGGAGCGCGAAGGCAAATCAAACCAGCTTTCTGATAATCTGTTCAATGACGATATTGCACTGCCTCCGCCGAACAATGCCGACAGTAACGATTTGGGGGAGCAGGAGGCGACGCTCATGGCCAACCGCATCGCTTCACAGATTAAGCAACTCAAATCGAGAGGCTATTACGATTTGCTGCTGAAGGCGGTCGCTCCTGAGTTGGCTCTGAAGTACGACAAGCCGGTGATGCAATGCAGCCGTTTGCAGGTCTCCGACCGTTTCGCTTTTCTTTTGCCCGATTGGGAGGTTCCGGGCGAGGAGGCGGACAATATGGCCGAACTGAAACTGACGCCTATCTGCAAGGCGCTTTATATTTTGTTTCTGAGGCACCCTGAGGGGCTCGTCTTCAAGTGTCTGTCTGCGCAGCGGGAGGAACTGCTGGCTATCTACTCCACCGTCACCAACCGTTCCGACCTGGCCTCTATCCGCCAGTCTGTCGACCGCCTCATCGACCCTACCGATAATGCTATCAACGAGAAGGTATCACGCATCAAGGAGGCGTTTCTGAAGATTTGTACCCACGAGATTGTCCACTTTTATGCCATCACCAAAATGCACAATGACGACAGCTGGGACTTCAAGAAGCACATTGAGCTCCCTAGGCAGCTGGTCTCGCTCCCCCCTTCCATCAATGCCATTCCGCTCACTTCTGCGGAGAGCTACGAACAGGCAAAGCAAGATTGTGACAAGTATGATAAAATGATTGCCCGTATCGACCAAAACATTCAATCGGGCAAATGGAGTTGCAAGAAGTCGGCCGAGATGCTTTCCGATATCATCGGTTTCGACCACACCATCTATAATGCTTATTTTCAGAGGGCCAGACTCTATATCCAGATTCATGATTATCAGAAGGCCATCAGCGACGATTCGTTGCTCCTTGACCGAAACGAGCATTTATGGTCCGATTGCCTGCTCGACAGGGCTGAGTGTTTTTTCCAGCTCGGCAGGTTGCACGAGGCGCTGCACGATCTCGACAGATATGCCTTCCACCGTGTGCCCGACAAAAATAAGGTCTATCTCGAGTTGCGGCATAAGACGGAAGAGGCTCTTGCCAAAATTTAATCGTCTTTCCTCTTTATTATCCCTTTCCCTCTGCGGTCGGCGACATAAAAAGCCGTAACTTTGCGGGCGCTGATATTTCTAAAAGGCTTTTTAAAATTTATTTATGATTACTGGGAATGACTTGCTGGCACGCATCCGCACAGGCGAGCCTATGACGACGAGGGAACAGCTGATGCTGATTCTCCAGCTCGGCACGCCCTCCATTCTGGCGCAGCTTTCCACCATTGTCATGGAGTATATTGATGCGGCCATGGTGGGCAGTCTGGGGGCCAATGCCGCTGCTTCCATCGGTTTGGTCTCCACCAGCAGTTGGCTGGTCGCGGGCCTTTGCAGTGCGGCTGCCACTGGCTTCTCGGTGCAGGTGGCCCACCGCATCGGTGCGGGCCATAAGGCCGAAGCCCGCAATGTGCTCCGCCAGTCCATGCTGGTGCTGCTGGTTTTCAGTCTCGCGCTCATGATTGTGGGCTGCGCCATCAGTGGGGTGCTTCCTCAATGGCTGGGGGGCACGCCTGCCATCAATCACGATGCCTCCGTCTATTTCTTCATTTTCAGTCTGGTCATGCCTGTCTGGCAGTTCAGCTGTCTGGCCAGCAGTATGCTCCGTTGCAGTGGCAATATGCTCATTCCTTCGCTGTTCAATGTGCTGATGTGCGTGTTCGATGTCTTTTTCAATTTTCTGTTCATCTTCCCCTCCCGTATGGTCTCGCTCTTTGGTTTGCAGTTCTATATGCCGGGAGCTGGGCTGGGTGTGGCAGGGGCTGCCATCGGCTCGGTCTTGGCCTATATCACCGCCACGCTGCCTATGTTGTGGTATCTGTTTTTCCGTTCTCCCGAGCTGCGGCTCAATCATTCTTATGGCCGGTTCCGCATCAGGCGCCACACGCTGGTCCGTGCGCTCCACATCAGTCTGCCTATGGGCTGCGAGCACATCGTCATGTGCGGTGCCCAAATCATGACCACTGTCATTGTGGCGCCCCTGGGCGTCTTTGCCATTGCCGCCAATTCGTTTGCCATCACCGCCGAGAGTCTTTGTTATATGCCGGGTTATGGCATCGGCGATGCCGCCACCACCCTTGTCGGACAGAGCATCGGCGCACGCCGTCGCGACCTTACCCGCAGTTTTGCGCATATCACCGTCGGGGTCGGTATGCTGGTCATGACTTTCATGGGCATCATCATGTATGTCGCGGCGCCGCTTATGATGAATATCATGACTCCCGTTCCGGAGATTAGGGAACTGGGCGTCATGGCACTGCGCATCGAGGCTTATGCCGAGCCTATGTTTGCGGCTTCCATCGTCGCCTATGGGGTGTTTGTAGGTGCGGGCGACACGCTCCGTCCTGCTTGCATGAATCTAGGCAGCATCTGGGCGGTCCGTCTTTCGCTCGCCGCCTTGCTTGCGCCTCGCTATGGGCTCAAAGGGGTCTGGATTGCCATGTGCATTGAGCTGTGTTTCCGTGGTTTTATCTTTCTGTCGCGTTTGCACTGGGGTAAATGGCTCGATAAGGCTTATAGCCGCAATTCATAGTCCGTCACTCCCAACCATCGTCCTTGTTTGTATCCCACTTCACTGAACTGTGACACTTGGCGGAATCCCAGTTTCTGGTGCAAGGCCGCGCTGGCGGCATTGCCTTCGGTGAG
>CALMUD010000155.1 GCA_937872735.1 uncultured Bacteroidales bacterium | reverse complement strand
CTTCACAAAAAAGAAGGTGTAGCATACATCTTCACATCATCAGCAGTGATGGTGCCCGAACAGAGAATGATGAGCCGCTCCACAATATTACGCAGCTCACGTATGTTGCCCGTCCACTTGTATTTTTTCATTTCCTCAATGGCAGCAGGCTCAAAGTCACGGATAGGCGTACCCTGCTCGTTGCAGATAATCTCACAGAAGAAACTGACCAGCATAGGAATGTCCTCAACACGTTCACGCAACGGCGGCACATGCACAGGAATGACACTCAACCGGTGATAAAGATCTTCACGGAAATTGCCCTCCTCTATCTCCTTTCGCAAGTCCTTGTTGGTAGCCGCAATCACCCGCACATTCACCTTGATGGCCTTGTCGCCTCCCACACGGGTAATCTCATTTTCCTGCAAGGCCCGTAACACCTTAGTCTGAGCCGACAGACTCATATCTCCTATCTCGTCCAGAAAAAGAGTACCACCGTCAGCCTGCTCAAACTTGCCGATATGTTGTTTCAGAGCAGAGGTAAAAGCCCCCTTCTCATGTCCGAACAGTTCACTCTCAATCAGTTCTGGAGGGATGGCGGCACAGTTGACCTCCACAAACGGAGCCTGTGCGCGGTTGCTCAGTTCAAATATCTGTCGGGCCACCACCTCCTTGCCCGTACCATTCTCACCTGTCACCAACACGCGGGCATCAGTAGGAGCCACACGGGCAATGATTTCGCGCAAATGGTTCATTGCTGGCGAGTCGCCTATCATCTGGTTGGTCTTGGCCACCTGCTTTTTCAGCGTCTTGGTCTCAGTCACAAGCGACTTGTGCTGCAATCCGTTGCGCACGCATACCAGCAGACGATTCAAGTCTATGGGCTTCTCTATAAAGTCGAAAGCCCCCTTCTTGATACATTCCACCGCGGTTTCAATGTTGCCATGGCCCGAAATCATCACCATCGGCATATCATAGAGTTCCTTCACCTTGTCGAGCACCTCTATGCCATCCATCTGGGGCATCTTGATGTCGCAGAATACCAAGTCATACTTTTCTTCCTTCATCATCTCCAGAGCCTTGATGCCATCCTCGGCACCTACCACTGTGTGATTTTCAAACTCCAGTATGTCTTTCAACGCATTGCGGATGCTGCGTTCATCATCTATTACCAATATTTTAGCCATACGCCTATAATATATATGGAGAAAGTATCAAATTTAAGATTGCGCTTGTCATTTCTTCTTGGCAGGAATATAGGATGTCATTGGATATTTGGTGTGAGTCACACCACCCAGCATCGCCTTTACATATCCCACCTTTATCTTGGCCTCTACCATAAGCGGCACATGGTTCATATCGTCAGACACATACACCGTCATGTCATCCTTATCCTTGAAGAGGTCGCCCGTAATCAGTGTTGGCATAAACTTGAGCGCGTGATACCGCTTGCCATTCTTCAGTGTGACTATTGTCCGGCCTTTGAAGGTAAGACCAAGATGGTAAATGTCATCGTCAAACATCATGTTGAACGGAATCACCTCATTCATCTTCAAATCGGAAGTATTGATATTACGGAAATGATAACAAGAGGTGATAAGGTCGAAGGTTGACTTGTCTATGGTCATACGCTTCTCGGTATACTTGGTCTTGCGCTGCCGCTTCATCAGCACCTCCTGATTATTGGGATGCTCAAAATAGAAATAACGGGTATGCGACACATAGGAATCCTCGTGCTTGCCTTCCCGATAATAGGTAGGCAGCATGGTGGAAGGATTGAGGAAAGCCTCAAAAGAGTCGCGTATGCAATACATCTTGTCGAAAGTGGGAGTGGAGACACCCGCCACCAGCAATGCCAGCGACGGCTTGCCATTGAGTTTCTTGTTCTGCACCTTGAAGTGACAGTCTCCCGCATGAATCCACACGAAACCCCAGTTGTAATAAATGTTGAACACCGCATGCTCACCCGCCTCAAAGACGGGTTGGTCATAATAATCCAAAGCGGATGCTGTGGTGGAAGAAAACAGCAGCATCGCTGCAACAAGTATATGTAAAAATCTGTTCATAATCTATTGTTTTAGTTCACGGGGTGTTCGTTCCATAATACCCTTGCAAATAAGATGCCAAACTTTACTCGTGACCCACGCGATTGAAGAATCGGCTCCAACGGAAGCATTTGGTCATCGGCAAATCCTTGTCGACCGAGGCCCAGATGAACACTGGAGTACCCACTATGTGGTCTTCTGGCACAAATCCCCAGTAACGGGAGTCGGCCGAATTGTGTCGGTTGTCACCCATCATCCAGTAATAGTCCATCTTAAATGTATAGGAGTGCACTTTTTGACCATTGATGTAGATATCAGAACCTTTCACCGCCAGTTTGTTTCCTTCGTAGTTGACAATCACACGCTGATAAATAGGCAGATTGTTCAGTCCGAGAGGAATGGTGGCTCCCCGCTTTGGAATGTAGATAGGTCCATAATTGTCACGTGTCCAATGGTTGTTCAGTCCAAGCGGATAAAGTTTTGTATCGTTGTAGAGCACATTACCCGGGTCACGGGTTACGCGCACCACCATGTCGTTGTTCTTGAGGTCTGCGAGCATCTTGTTCGACAGTGGCAGATAATAAAGGATGTTGCCGCTGGCGCACTTCATCTGTGCCATCATATCGGCCGCATTGGGCTGCGTGTTGATGCACAGCTGGTCATCGAGACTCACACCCAGTTTCTGGAAATACTGCGGACTGAAAGCGCCTTTTGACTCCACAAAATAGTTGAACTGCATATTTTGCGGATTATACATCTGTTTACCGTTGATAAAGAGTTGTCCGTCTCGTATTTGCAGTCTGTCGCCTGGCATACCCACACAACGTTTCACGAAATTCTCACGTCGGTCCACTGGTCGGTAAGTCACAGGTCCATAATCATTTGGATGGCTCAGCACATACTGTCGGCCCAGATTGCTGGCATAGGCTTGTCGCTGGGCATAATCCATCTTGTCGAGTACAGCGTGTCCCTCATCGGGCAGTTGCTCTATCTGCTGCAATCCCAGTTCAAAACAAAGTGAATAGAAGTCGGGGTTCTCCATTTTTGGCACTATGGTATCGCCTGCAGGGAAATTGAACACCACCACGTCATAACGCTCCAAATGGCCCAGACCCGCCAGACGGCGGTAATTCCAGTGAGGCCACTCTATATACGACTTGCAGCCCAAGATTGGCATGGTATGCTGCGCCAGCGGGAAGGAAAGCGGAGTCATGGGCACGCGCGGTCCATATTCAAGTTTGCTTACAAACAGATAATCACCCACCAGCAGCGATTTCTCCATGGAGGAGGAAGGTATTTTGTAATTCTGGAAAAAATACAGATTGATGAGATACACAGCCACCAAGGCAAACAGAATGGCGTCAATCCAGTCTGCTATGCTTTTCCAGAAAGGAAAACGCTTGGAGGTTTTCCAGCCCCCCCAGTTGACAAACCGTGTAACGAACAGGTCGAAAAAGAAAGGAATAAGCAACAGTATCCACCAATGGCTCATCCAGAAGGTGAAAATCACGCAGCAGAGCGCTGTAATGGCAAACTTCACCCATTGCTTGACGGGAGCCGCAGCCACCTTGGCCTTCAGTTTATCCTGGAAATTTGCAGCAGGAACCGCAGTTCCCTCCTTGTTGCTATTGCTACCCGATTCCTGACTGTTTTCGTCGGAAGTTTTTATGTTATCGTCTGACATCTGTCTGATTTTTATTTAGGTACCTCATTATCAATGGTGGCTGGTGGCCACCGTAAGGAATTTCATTTTAGGAAATCAAGCATATCGTTCATGCCGAAGAACCCTTTTTTGCCCGCTGTAAATTCGGCAGCAAGTACGGCTCCCATGGCAAAGCCCTCGCGGCTCTTGGCATCGTGAGTGATGGTAATGGTATCGGCCGCCGACTCATAGGTAACAGAGTGGATGCCAGGCACCTCGCCACGACGTTCCGAACTGATAGGCAATTCGTCGGCCTTGCACTGCTCAGTGCCGCTCAGGGTGCCGTCAGCAGCCAGCAGCGTACCCTTCACCCATTTATTCTTGCGGTCCAGATTGTCGAGAATACCCTCTGCCAGCGTAATGGCAGTGCCGCTTGGAGCATCCAGCTTGTGTATATGGTGAGTCTCACTCATCTTCACATCATAATCAGGAAAACGGTTCATTATTTTGGCCAGAAATTTGTTGACGGCCGAGAATATGTTGACTCCGATGCTATAGTTTGACGACCAGAAAAGGGTGGCATTTTTCGCTTTCATTTCTGCCTGAATGGCTGGCAGTTCGGCAGTCCAGCCTGTGGTACCGCACACTACTGGCACCCCGGCAGCAAAACATTTCCGCAGATTAGCTGGCGCCACATTGGGGCGAGAAAACTCGATGGCCACATCGGCACTTTTGAAGGCAGCCGACTCAAAATCCTGCTGATTGTCTATATCTATGATTGAGATCGGAAGAGCACACGTCTGAACTCCAGTCACC
>CALMUD010000154.1 GCA_937872735.1 uncultured Bacteroidales bacterium | reverse complement strand
GTTCGGACGTGTGCTCTTCCGATCTCAATGGAGCAGTTGGCAGGGGCCTTGACATTGCCATCAAGAATGACCTCTCCGAAACTGTCAGCTACAATCACCCCGCTGGTAGGGTTTTTCACACTGTGCACCTTCCCGAGCAGCGAAGCATTGACCGAGCTGTATTCAAAAGCCAAGTCGGCATCCTCGTCCATTGTGCAGTTGACCAGCGTGACATTCTGAGCGTAGCAAAGCGGCTGTGTGCCAGAAATGTGGCAGTTGACCAGCCTGAGGTTTTTGGAGTACCAGCCCAGATATTCGCCACTGAGAGTCGAGTCGTAAACGGTGACATGGTCGGTGTTCCAAAAGGCATCTTTGGAGTTGATGACCGCATTGCGAATCTCCACATCGTGGCAGTATTGGAACGAGTAGTTGCCGTCCTGCTTGTAGTTGCTGATGCTGATGCCGCTGCTGTGCATAAACAGATAGTCGGCATTGGCCACCTGCACATTGCAAAGCGAGACATCGGAGCAGTGCCAAAGCGTCTCCTGCGCATCGGTGAGCTGCACATTCTCCAATTTCAGCGTCTGCATCTCTCTGAACATCTTGGGCGCCTCCACACGAGAATCTCGCATCAGCAGATTGCGCGAGTACCACAGCGCCGCGCGTGCTCCATCGGTAAACAGGCAGTCACTCACCACAAATCCGTCCGTTTCCCAAAAAGGGTATTTGCCCTCGAAACGGCAGTTGACCGCCGTGATATTGCAGCACTCTTTCAAGGCAGATTCGCCAGCGTGTATGGTCACTCCATTCAGTTGCAGGTCGTGGCGGGCATAAAGCGGCCGCTCCCCGCCAAATTCCTTGTCGTTAATCTGTTCCATAATCTTGAGAGGGGTGGTTGAAAAAAGTAACTTATTTCACGTTCTTGCCCATATTGTAGGCCTCCTCGTAGGCGGGAGTTCCTTTTATCTCCCCTTTGGCATCAGCACCTGAGCCGTAGATGCGTCCCAATGGGGAACAGCCATCGAAACAGCAGGTGAATCCCTCGAAAGCCTCAAACACCTTGTCGATGTGCTGCGGATTGGAATCCTCGGCGGTAGCCATCAGGTAAAACGGCTTGTTTGCCATCCGTCCGTACAGCGGCACGCAGCGATCCAGAAAAGTCTTCATCTGTCCGTTTACACAGTAAAAATAAACGGGGGAGGAGAGGGCAATGGCATCGGCGTCCATCATCTTTTGAATCAGAATGCCCATATCGTCTTTCTGAACGCAGACACCAGACTTGCTGCAGGCTTGACAGCCAGAGCAAAATCCGTAATGATAGTCGCGCAGATGGACCAGTTCTGTCTGATGTCCGGCCTCAGAGGCGCCTTTCAAAAATTGTGCGGCCAGCAGGTCAGAATTTCCGTTGACTCTTGCGCTGGATGCTATAATCAGTATTTTTGCCATGTTTTGTCAGTTTTGTTTTTGTCTTTTATCTCGTAAGCAAAGATAGGGTTTGCGTTGGGGACGAGAGGTACGCGGATTACAGAAAAATGTATGAAAATT
>CALMUD010000153.1 GCA_937872735.1 uncultured Bacteroidales bacterium | reverse complement strand
CGCTCTTCCGATCTCACCTCAGCAAGAAGGCCCTCGACAGCCTCTTTGGTGAGGTTGCCTTTCATCTGGGCCTCGTAAGCCCCGTTAGTGAACTGCGAGACCAGATGGCCGCCATCCAAGGCTGAATTGAGCTCGCCAATAATGTAATTGAAGCAGGAGTCCACCGACGAGCGCGGAAGTTGCATGGCCGTCAGCGGATCATCGACACCATAGACACGGTCGCCGACCACGGGCACTGGGCCATAGAACTTCATCAGCTCAAAATAGAACAGGGCGCGCAGCGAGCGGCACTCAGCCTTGGTCCACTCCTTCTCCGTACTGTCCATACTGGGATTGTTGTCGATGTTGGCCAGATAAATGTTGGCGTACTGAATGGCACGGTAATAGTTTGTCCAAATGGTGGATACGAGTCCCGTAGAGGGATAGAGCGTACCATGGATGATATCCAGCGCCGGAACCCAGTCCCAAGGTAAATAGCCCTCCGATGTAGCGGCTCCTATATAGAAAGACACATCGCCACCTCCCGTGCCTGCATAACGGTTGCTCCAGTCTGGGATATAATGATAGACATTGGTCAGCCAGGAAAGCGACTGCCCGCGGTTGGTAAAGACATCCTCAAGCGAGGTGGCGTTGTCCGGCACGTCGTCGAAGTAGTCTTCACAGGAAGAAAAGCCAAATAAGGCTGCCGCCGCGAATGTAATTGCCAAAATCTTTTTGTTCATATATAATAATGTGTATTTTTCAGAGTTAAAAGCTAAAATTCACACCAAGAGAGAAAGTGCGGACATTGGGGTAGGAAATGCCATTGGATGTATTGAGCTCCGGGTCCCAAAGCTTAAACTTGCTCCACGTCAGGACATTCTCACCCATAAAGTAGAAACGTCCTCCCTTGATAAATCCGCCGAGCTGCCACGACTTGGGGAAGTAATACGAGATGGTGAACTGCTTAAGGCGCAGGAAGCCCATGTCGCGCTTCCACCAGGTAGAAGGCACATAGTTGTTGATGTTGGACGGGTCGTTGGCACCCCACGCCAGGCGCGGATAGAACACGTCGGTTTTAGTCGGGTCACTCTCAGACCAGCGGTCGGTGATGTTGGCATAGAGCGTACCTCCGCCTGACGAGCTCTGGAAAGGAAGGATACCGTCGCCAGAGAGTATGCGGTCGGCCTTGGCCGTGCCCTGGAAAAGAACGCCGAGACCTATGTTCTTATAGCGCAAGTCGCCGCCAAAGCCGTAATAGATTTCCGGCAGGTCACCACGGCTGATGCACATACGGTCGTACTCATCAATGTGGCCGTCACCGTTCAGATCCTTGTACATGATGTCGCCCGGCTTCACGAGCTCACCCGGATAAGTCTCACCAAACTGCGTGATGTTGCGCTCCTTGATCTGATCATCGCTCGTATAAAGGCCCTCGGCGACATATCCCCACTGTGCGAGCACATTGTGGCCACGCTGGTCAAGCCAAGGATAGGCCGGGGCTGCCTGAGCATTCTCAATCACCTTGTCGTGGTTTTGGGTCATATTGCCGCGAATAGAAAGCCACAAGTCCTTATTGAATGTATGGCTGTATTCAAAGCTTGCCTCGAAGCCGGTATTCTTCACGACACCCATATTGGCAGAAATTCCTGTTGCGAAACCTGCAACAAAAGGCACGTTCTGGCGCGACACGAAGATATTCGTGCGGCGCTCGTTGAAGAAATCAAATACAAACGTCAGGTCGTCCTTGAAGAAGTTGACCTCTATGCCGAGGTCGCGCTTATGGATCTTAGACCATTGCGCCTTATAGCCATAATTGTCATAATACATGGCTCCCGTGGCGCCATTGCGGCTCCAATAGGTTGAATAATTGCTGCCGGAGCTGCCAATCTGCGTGAAATAGGCAAAGCGGCTGCCTGACGAGTCGTTGCCGACATAGCCGTCAGAATAGCGGATTTTGAGGAAAGAGATGATGTTGGAAATGGGTTTCCACCAAGGCTCCTCTGAGGGTACCCAGCCAATGGCCCACGCGGGGAAGAAGCCGAAACGATGCCCTGGCTCAAAGTTCTCTGAGCCTGTGTAGCCGCCATTGAACTCTGCGAAATAGCGGTTGGCGTAGTCGTATGTAGCCCTGACCGACAAGCTTTCCTGCTTGTAAGGAAGGGTTGTGAAGAGTGATGCGCTGTTGGCATCGAGATAGTTGCGCATGTTGAAAAGTACAAGTCCCGTGACCGTATGCTTCTTTGCGAATATGCGCTTGTAATCCATCGCTGCCTCAAAATAGAAGGTGCGGTACACCCACTTGTCAGAATTCACCGACATGGAGTTGTTGCCCTTGTACATCTCAGAGAGGATGAGCTTTGTCGGGTCCGTGTCATAAGTGAGGGGATTGCCGTCGGCATCCGTTGTCAGCACCGGGTAGAGATGCTCGTCGAGAAGCCACACCCCGGTGGTCGGGTCCATGGTGCCTGTCGGACGCCACGTTGACATATCCACATTGTATGTCAGGTTCTGGTTGGCCTTGACATCGAAAGAGACCAGTGCCCTTGCTGAGAGTCCCTTGCTCCAGTTCCAGAAGCCCAGGTCCTGATGCAGCTTGAGGTTGGTGTTGATCTGGGTTGTGTTCTGCTGGGAGTAGCCACGGCGGGTGAGCGTCACCCACGGGCTATCAAGCTCGCGGTTGTCGGGAGAGATGCCCGGGTTGGCCCCATTGGCATACTGTACAGGATAAATGACGGGGTTGGTGCTCATGGCCTTGCCGAAGATAGTGCCGATGGACTGCGCCGGATAGTGTCCGCCCGTGAGATAGCCGCTCACACCCATGTCGATGGTCGTGGTCTTCGAGGCCTTGAGGTTGATGTTTGACAGGAAGTTGTAGCGGTCGTATGTTATCTCAGAACTATAGTCCTGAGCCGGATCGTCCTTGGTCAAGCCTTTCTCATTATAATACGACAGCGATATATAATAAGTGGCATTGGGCGCGCCACCGCGTATGTTGACATTGACGCGGCGGTTCCATCCATATTTGTGATAGAGTTCCTTCATCCAGTCAACATTCGGATAGAGATACTTGTTGATGGTAGGATTGCCGGCAACGGTCTGTGCGTAGGCCTGCTCCTCTGCGTTGAGGGGCATATTGTTGGCAATCTTGGTATTCATGATATACTGGTCAGAGTAGTAGGCGCGTCCGCGGGAGTGCTGATAAGCCTCATTGACGGCATTCATATACTCTATGCCGCCCACGAGGTCGGGGATCTTGGTGAGCTGCGTCAATCCCTGATAGAAATCGACTGTGAATTTCGGTTTGCTGACGATACCGGGCTTCGTAGTAATGATGATGACGCCATTGCCACCCCGCACGCCATAGACTGCGGTAGAGGCTGCATCCTTAAGTACCGTAATAGACTCAATATCCTCAGGGTCGAACTGGCTGAAGCTGCGCTCTATGCCATCGACGAGCACCAGCGGGCCCTCGTTGCGGTTGGTCAGCGTGGACAGTCCGCGAATCCAGATGTCAGAGTCGTCCTGGCCGGGAAGGCCGGTACGCTGAACAGACATCACACCCGACACGCGGCCGGCAAGCACGGAGCTAAGGTTGGCGACCGGGGCTTTCACCTGGTCCATCTTTAGAGTGGATTGCGCGCCAAGCACCGACACCTTTTTCGATGTGGTATAACCGGTGACGACAACCTCATCGAGCTTGCCTACGTCCTCATGCATAATCATATCGCACAAGGTTCCATGCACCTTTGACTCCAATGGCTGGAAACCAACGTACTGAGCCGTGAGCACAGGATGCGCGCTTTTACAGGTTATGGTGTAGTTGCCATTGACATCGGTGACGGCAGAGGCATCGGTGCCCTTTTCCTTGATGGTCACTCCTATCAGGACCTCACCGTTGGTATCGACGACACGTCCCGTAACTTTCAACGGCCCTGCGGCAAGGGCAGGAATGCTGAGAAGCAGGGTCAGCAACAAGCAGGCCCACTTTATTGTATGTTGGATTATAATTCGCATTATTGCAGATATTATGGTTAGTTTCATACGGCAAAGGCCGCTGAGATTTCAATTATATTGACAGGGGACACGGCCTTCAGGAACGCATCCCCTGTCTATAGTCACATTACTTGTTCAGAACCTTAAAAGAGCCCTGGGTCTTGCCACCCTTGACAGAGACGATGTAAAGTCCCTTGGCAGGAAGGCTCATTCTGACAGAAGAGAAGCCGGCTACGGTCTCGCCCACCTTTTGGCCGGACACGCTGTAGACGCTGAGACGGGTACCCGTTGCAAGGCCATTCACATTCAGCTTGCCGTTAACCACACTGACAGTAGCCTTCGAAGTGGCGACACCGTCGATGCCATTAAATACGCCATTTGAGAATATGCGGAGGACAGGATAGCCATAGCTTCCCTCGTCCATCTTCCATATCTTGTCAAAGTCCCAGCCGATGTTGGTGTAAGTAGCCTGCTTCTTCAGAACTGTGGAATTCTGGGCAGTTGCAGCCGACACAGATCCGCCATCGGCAGTCTCATGCGTTGACGGCCAGGCCTGGTCAATGTTGTCGGCAATAATCGTGGCCTCTGAATTGTAGAGGTTGTTCTCATTGAAGTTGACAACGGCATTTGGCGTGTCGCCAGCGCCATTGCCTGCAATAAACGGTGCGGCCACCCTCGGAGTGCCGTCGCCGGCCGACGACATGTTGCCCAGCGAGACGCAGTTGCTGATGGTGACCGTGCTGTTGGCCTTGTCGATTAGTCCGACGAAACCACCGGCCCAGCCGCGGAATGAGCAGCTGACATTGACGTTGCTCAGGCACTTGTCAAACGAGGCGCCTCCCTCAAGGGTGCAGCCTGCGAAGCCACCGCACTGCGAGCGGCCGTCAACGGTACCCCAGAGCGTGGTATTGGTCACGGTGATGCCGTCGGCGTCACCGGCAAGCAGAGCCACGTGGTCATTGCCGATAACCTTACCTGTGATGGCCACCTGGTCGAAAGTCGTGCTGGAGGCAGAGCCTATGAAGCCAACATGATTGGCGGCAGGACCTGCGTCAACAAGGATGTTCTCAAAAGCAATATTCTTGATGGTTGCGCCGGCAGTCTGTCCGAATATGCCCTCATTGCTGCCGCCGTCGGTATAGGTCACCGTAAGGCCGGACACCTTATGGCCCTGTCCGTCAAGAGTACCCGAGAACGGCGTGCCGCTTACGGCAATGCCCTTAAAGCCATCATAGCCGCTCATATCAATATCTTTGGTCAGCTGGTAAGTACCGGCAAGATTGCGGTTGATGAGCGTGGCAAACTGCTCAGGCGTCGAGATTTCGGTAGTCTTGCCAGACTGGTCCACATAGAACTTGAACGATGTCGGAGACAGGGTGAGCAGAGAAGTGACATCGGCCGAGTTCTCCACAGATACCGTCACATTTCCGGCACCCACAAACTCACCGTTATCATTGCCCACATAAATCTTGTTTGGCTCTTCGTCGAGAGTCGATACCAAGCTTGCGCCATCAGTAATGTTGTACTTCAAATCCTGGCCCCAAGAGCCATGTATCGGCGAGAGGTCAAGGAACTCGGCACCCTCACTGTAAAGCACTGACGTATTCTCATTAGGCAGGTCAAAAATCTCCGTCGGCAGCGGGGCTTTCATCCATCTGAGCACCGGGTACATCTTTCCCTCAGTGCCATCAAGGAATTTCCATGTTTTGTCGAAATCCCAACCGAGCGTGTTGACATAGAAGTCACGAGTCTTGGCCGTTGCCTCATCCACGGTCTCACCATCTGAGCCGGCGGCGTCAGATGTACCGGAGAAACCTGCACCGCGGCTGCCAATGTTCATTGAGGCCACTGCATAGTTGTTGATCATAGTTGCCTTGCGGCCTGCCGTATGGATGATACGTTCCTGGCTGCCGTTATAGAGATGCGAAGCAGCCGAAAGGTTGTTCTGTATAGTAGTCAGATGGTCATCGGAGTCAATCAGAGAAATGACACCGCCCGTCCATTGGGAATTACCATCAATCGTTCCAGAGAAATAGCAGTTCTGGATAATGCCGCCATTGGTCACACCTACGAGTCCGCCAACCTGATACGAGCGGGTCTTGAGTTTGGCATCGGAGAGGCAGTCGGAAATTGTGACACCGACATTGTCGTTGACGTTCATATCGCCAGCGATGGAGCCTACGTGGTCGCGGCCCTCAATATAGGAGTTGGCCACATAGCAGCTCTGGATGTAGCCGCCATAGGCACGGCCCACGATAGCTGCGGCATTTGCGTTGCCCACGATGTTGGCGTTCTCAATACCAAGATTCTTGATTGTGGCCCCATGGGTTGTGGCAAACAGGGCTGCCTGGTCCTGATTGGCATTGTTGAAAGTCAGGTTGCGGATGACATGACCCTGGCCGTCAAGCGAGCCGGTGAAGTCGGGGAGCGGAGAGAACGTAACGCCGCTCATGTCGATGTCAGCCGTAAGCTTGTAGTCGCCCTCAGTGTTATACTTGATGTTGAGCAAGTCCTGGGCCGTGGCAATATTGTAGTTGGTCTCCGTCACGGTAAAGGTCTGCGTGTAAGTGGCACCTTTGACATAAGCGTCACCGGTCGTGGTATAGGTAATGGTAGCCGTGCCTGCACCCACGAAGCTAATTTTCGTTCCAGTGACCGTTGCCACATTTGCATTGGAAGATGAAATGGTGACCGTGCGGCCAAGAGCCGACTTGGCACCGCTCTCATAAGTTCCGCCCACCACGTTTACGTCGGCGGGTGTGTTGACGGCAATGTCGTCACCGTCAAACGGTACCGTCATGCTCGCCAAGACAGGATAGCGTCCATCGGCCAATGACCACTCGGTGCCCCATCCCAGTCCGGTATAGGTGACCGCCTTCTGCAGGTCGGCAACCGAGGTCTCCGTACCCTGGTAATCACCGGCAAGGTCGGCATGGTCGCGTTCCTTTCCGGCACTGTAGATAACGGTTGCCGTAGAACTGAGGTTGGTTTCGAAGTTCTCCGTGCCATTATTGTTCCAGCCCACGATGGAATGAGCATGCTCAAAGTTGTTGTTAGGATCGGAATTGCCCACCGACGCAGCTCCCTTGATGTAGATGGCGGCACTGACATTATTGGTGAACATGCCTGAGCCCCCGTCGATTAGGGCGGAGATGCCGCCGGCACCGG
>CALMUD010000152.1 GCA_937872735.1 uncultured Bacteroidales bacterium | reverse complement strand
GTCGGCCCGGCCAGCATTGCGGCGCTTATGCTCCTGCACCGTCAGCACAAATGAATTGTCGGAGTATTGGCCATGCACCGCCTCATAGTCAGCCTGCATCCGGGTGGCATCGTCCAGCCCATAACCCGTCATCACCCAAGGGGCAAATTCCTTGCGGGCATCAGCCAGCAGCTGGTCGTCAAAGGCAGCTGCCGCTCCCCCCCAGTCTTGGAGTACGGACACCGCACCAGCCATGGTGGCCATGGTCGGGAAGTGCGCCACCACCCAGCTCCACTCCCACTCGTCCGCCTGACCGGCCAACGCGGCAAAGCCAGCATTGAGCGCCGCCAAGTCGGACACTGCGCCCCGCTCCACTGCCTGCAACAGTCCCTCAAGTTCCTCAGCCGGCACCAACAGCCCCGACACATCAATCCACTCACCCGCACCAGCCTGCAAGGCAGGCCTCAGCACCCGTTCCACCTCGGCACGGCTGGCAGGTCTCATCCGTTCCAGACGTGCCAACAGCACATCGCCCAGATATTTGGCCAAAGCCTGCGCGTAGAGGCTGATGCCATTGACCAGCGCCTGGCGACGGATGGTCAATCCCTGCCAGACATACGTCTCAGCCGTCGGGGCCTGCTGCATCAGCTGTTCAAGCTGTGCCTTTCCCCGCAACACCTTCTGCATGATATAGGGATTGAACAGACTGAAACTGAGGCAGTCCAGCCGTCCATCAGCCTGTCGGCGGTCGCGCTGCGGCCACTTGCGTGCGTCACGGATGGTGCCCACGCTCTTCAGCGCGGCGGCAGGTGCCAGATAGGTGGCTTCAGCATCCTCAATCAGATAGGAGAAAGGCATATCTGTAGTGTCAGAGTGCGTCTTGATGTGTCCCATCACCAGCGAGAAAGCTCCGATGCGGGCAGGCCACAGCAGATAGGAGCCGCTGGCCATCTTGCATCCGCGCTCGGCTATGCCCTGATGATTGGGACCCAGTTTGTAGAGGTGGTTGCTCTGGTTGCTGCTGCTGCCCACATTCATAAACGAGAACATACCCGCAATGAGCAGGCTGCCCTTGTGATGGGTGACGGAGTAAGGTCCGGCGAACACCGAGGCGGACTCGCCATGAAAGGCCTGACAGTTGCTAAAGAAGAGCGTATCGGTGGCCGAATACTGCTTGCCCAGCTGGCAGCCCTGCCCCACAAAACAACGGTCGAGCAAGGCCCCATCGGTCACCTCGCTGTCGCTGCTGACAATGAAGTGGTCGGCCATCACCCCGCGGCCCATGCGGACGGGCGCGGATATACGGCTGTTGATGCTGCCGTCGGTGAGCCTGGCACAGCCCTCAAGCACAGCCCCCTCGCCGATGCGCAGATTGGTGAGCACCCCACAATCGGTGATGCGGGCATGGGCCCCCACACAGCCACGGGCCGACGTCACCCCTGCCACATAGGTCTGCACCAGACGGGTAAGCGCCAGCACCAGGTCGGGCCGATAGCGATACAGCGCCAGCAGATAGGCCGTCTGTGACGACAGCAAATCACAGATGGGCACCTCGCGGCCTCCCCCCTCGTTGACTGCCGCCACCAGCGTGCCGTTGCCAAAGGAGGTGGTTCCCTCCACATTCAGCAAGCCAGTATGACAAATAAAGGCATCGTGACAGATATCCATGTTGGCGATGTGCTGGCCAATGTTGCCGATATACACATCGTCGGCCACCGAGCAGCAATGCAGGGCCACCGACTGCAGACCGGCATGGACGGGAAATCCGTCGGACCCCACAAAGACGCGGCTGAAACAGCCCAGCGACACCTTGCCCGAGAACTGCACATTGTGCACATATTCGGCAGTGAACGTATCGGCCACCCGCAGGTTGCCCCAGTCGTCGGCACAGCAGCCCTGTTGTGTCAATCTATTTATCTCGTTGTCAGTCAGTGCTCTCATCAGTCAGAATATCCGTATAATTAATGCCCGTAAATAACAAAAAAAGCGGTTTGAAACGAATTTCAAACCGCCTTGTTGTGAGTCGAGATGAAGGGATTCGAACCCCCGACCCTCTGGTCCCAAACCAGATGCGCTAACCGGACTGCGCTACATCTCGTTTCCTCCTCAAATGCGATGCAAAGATACGATCGTTTTGGGTATTCTCCAAATATTGGGGCAAGAAAATTTCGATAAAATGGATATTTTTTTGCACCTCGGGAGCGCCACACACCTTGCACGCACGTTGATGGAGGTGTTTTTTATCTGTTAATTAACTCTTTAGCCTCAGGCGAGAGCAAATCTTGCAGTTTGTCGAAAGGTACCACAAATTCAGGGGAGCCATCGCAGAAGGGGGCAATCTCATAAGTCTGATAAATGAATCCCACCCCTTTGTCTGTCAGATATGGGGCTGTGGCTGGCAAAGGCAGACCGCCCATCAAGTGTTCATACAGTTCCCCGTCCGTTTTAACCCCGAAATATTTTTTCAGCCCTGGCTTGAAGAGTCTGGTCAGCTTTTTCTTCCCTTCACGGGTGAAGAGGTTCCAGCCCCAGCGCTTGCCATCTTTGACAGAGAATGTGACACATTCAAGTCCCTCATCACCATGATTGTAGCTATTCAAATCGTAATAAGATTCACATCGATAGGTTACAAAACGTGGATTGGCACAAACCATCTTCATACTCACATCATGCTCAAAGTATGCCGAATCCTCACTATTGAAATCTGCGCCTTCACGTTCCTGCTTTTTTATCTCCTTTTTCAAATTTTGAAACATGGAGGAAGCAATCTGTTGGGCCGTCTGGCGGGTAACGGGCATCTTGCCATTGAGAGGCAATTGACTGTCCATCCATGAGTTTACGTTATCGGCACATGCCGATTTGACGACAGGAGCGTCAACTGACAGATGGATAGTAATCTGGACTCTCTTGTAATGGGAAACCTCGTCGTAGTGAAACGAGTCAACGGCAAAAGACGCAGGTGCAGCTGCAGGTGCCACTGTCTGTTTTTTGGGAGCCGGCGCGGGGGCTGGCTGGTCAACGGTTGAACCTTTGGAGGTGCAGGCTAACGGCAGCAACAGCAACAAGGCGGCTGCCATACGAAATGTAAAATTCATTCTCATTGATTTATTTGTTAATAAAATTCTATCCAATATCTTTCGGCCGCAAAGTTAGCAAACATTTGAATGAGCGGTTCTTTTTTTATAAATTATCTGTCGTTATTTTATTATGATTTGCGCCAAAGATTCATCAGGCTCTCAAGTGCCGAAAATGTGATGAATCGTATCAACATTGGTGCCGAAAATGTGATAAAATAGTGAATTATAAGTGCCAAAAATGTGATTTTTTGCTTTCAATACATTATTAATCAGTATATTTGTAGCAACATCACGAAGGAGACCATTATGGAACGACTATTAATAGAAGATTTGAAACGATGGAAAACGGCCATAAACCGCAAACCACTCATACTGCAAGGAGCCCGGCAGGTAGGAAAGACATGGCTGCTAAAGGAGTTCGGCAAAAGATGCTTCGACGATGTGTGTTACATCAATTTTGAAGAGGCGACACCGCTAAAAGAGACCTTTGACGGGAGCATCTCTTCAAAACGCATCCTTGAAAAATTGTCGGCCTATCATGGCAAAAAGATAGAGCCTCAGCACACTTTGATTATCTTTGACGAGGTGCAGGAGATGCCAAGAGCCATCACCTCCCTTAAATATTTTGCCGAAGAATCACCCGAATATGCCATTTGCTGCGCTGGTTCCCTGCTAGGCATTGCCCTCCACGCTGGCACTTCATTTCCTGTGGGCAAAGTGGATTTCCTCACTTTGCGGCCGCTGTCCTTCCATGAATTTTTGATTGCCAACGGCAAAGAACTGATTGCCAATATGATATTAGACGGCTCTGCGGAGTTGCCCGAATTCAGAGAAATGCTGACTGACTTGCTCAAAAACTATTTTGTGGTGGGTGGAATGCCTGCTGTGGTGGAAGCTTGGATGAACAACCACGACTACCAAGAGGTGGAACGGATACAAGCGGACATCATTCGCACTTACGATAACGACTTTTCGAAACACGCCCCCAAACCGATGGCTGCCAAAATAAGATATGTATGGAACAGCATTCCCTCACAGCTGGCAAAAGAGAACAAGAAATTTGTTTACGGACTGGTGAGAGAGGGCGCACGGGCCAGAGAATATGAAGATGCCATCATGTGGCTGTCAGATGCGGGAATGATACATCAAACTTTCAGAGTGAAGAAACCCGACATCCCAATCAAGGCTTACACCGACTTGCAGTCCTTCAAGATTTTTATGCTCGATGTGGGCTTGCTGCGCGCCGCCAGCGGGGTATCACCCAAAACAATAATTG
Organism: uncultured Bacteroidales bacterium; assembly: GCA_937872735.1. Lineage (GTDB taxonomy): Bacteria > Bacteroidota > Bacteroidia > Bacteroidales > Paludibacteraceae > Physcocola. The sequence continues at coordinate 2,097 of CALMUD010000152.1, read as the reverse complement.
AGGGGAATCGGATATTTGAAGAGTTCAAGGGGGCTATGACCGAACAATATGTACTTCAGGAACTGATGCAGATAAAGGGGTGGAATGGGGAATACTACTGGGCCTCTGAGTCGAAAGCCGAAGTGGATTTCCTGATTACCGACGGTTACGAGGTATATCCGTTGGAGGTGAAAGCCGGAATGAATGTGAAGGCACGCAGCCTTATGACTTACATGGACAAATATGCCCCCAAAAAGGCTTTTAGAACCAGCATGCTACCCTACTCACACAATGGCAGCCTTACAAACCTGCCACTGTATATGCTGTTCGCCTTTCGCCAACTGGGGCTGGAAAAATAACTGTTGAGAGCATTCTCCACTCCTGGGGGCTATACAACACGATGATTTCATCCTTGTGTTGGCAACAAATTTCACTGCTGTTTTTAATACAAAATCAGGGCCTTGTTTTTTCGCTACTGAAAATAAATGCGTAAATACGCAAAAATTTTCAGTACATATATGTCTGATAAACAATATTTTCACTATTTTTGTTGAAAATAAATGCGTAAATACGCAAAAATTATCATTAGAAATGGAAATCAAAAGAGACCTGTATCTGAAAAGATTGACAAACAGCATGCACAACCAAATGATTAAAATCATTACCGGTATGAGGCGCTGCGGAAAATCATACCTTCTGTTTACCATATTCTACAACTACCTGAAAGAGCAGGGAATAAACGACAACCACATCATCCAAGTGGATTTGGAGGACCGACGGAACAAAAGGCTGCGTGACCCCGATGCCTTGCTCAACTACATTGACAGCAAAATGACCGACGACCAGATGTACTACATACTTATGGACGAGGTACAGCATGTGAACGAGTTTGAGGACGTGCTGAACAGTTACCTTAAAATAAGGAATGCCGACGTCTATGTAACGGGCAGCAACTCCAAATTTCTGTCGAAAGATGTGATTACCGAATTCAGAGGGAGAGGTGAAGAGATAAAGATTGCACCGCTCAGTTTCCGTGAGTTCGCTTCCGTATTTGAGGGAACACAAGAGCAGACCTTGCAGGAATATCTGACATACGGAGGCTTGCCAAAGATTGTGACGATGACCGATGAAAATCAAAAAATCGACTATCTGGACAATCTGTTCGAGGAGGTCTACCTGACCGACATCAAGGAGCGATACAAAATAAGAAACGACAGCGACCTGGAGGACCTGATAAACGTAATCGCCTCGTCGGTGGGCGGACTGATGAGCATCAAAAAGATTGAGGACACTTTCACCTCGGTGAAACATAGCAAAATATCATACAATACCATCAAAAGTTACCTCGACATACTGCAAGACGCTTTCTTGCTTGAAAAATCAGTCCGTTATGACGTCAAAGGCCGGAAATATATTGAGACACCCGCCAAATATTACTTCTCCGACCTTGGGCTGCGCAATGCCCGCCTCCACTTCAGACAGCAGGAAGTGACCCATCTGATGGAGAACCTGATTTACAACGAGCTGAGAGCACGGGGACTGAGCGTCGATGTGGGGGTGGTGGTCATCAATGTGAAAAATGAGAAAGGAATAAGCGAACGCAGGCAGCTGGAGGTGGATTTTGTGTGCAACCAAGGCAGCAAAAGGCTTTACATTCAGTCCGCACTTTGCCTTCCGTCGGAGGAAAAACGCGAGCAGGAACTCCAGTCTCTGAAAAACATTGATGACGTCTTTCTGAAATTTGTCATCACCGAAGACCCTATCAAGAAGCACCACGACGAGAATGGCATCATATTCATGAATCTATACGATTTTTTGCTGAATGAAAACAGTCTGAACGAGATATGACATTTTTCGCTACTGAAAATAAATGCGTAAATACGCAAAAATTTTCAGTACATATATCACTGATAAACAACATATTATTTTTTTCTACTGAAAAAAAGTGCGTAAATACGCAAAAATTCTCAGTAGAAATCCGGAGGCGGAAGCTCCGCTCCTTTATAAAAAAATTTGGACAAAGACACCGCTATATACTGGCACCTTTTAGTATATTTGCATAAACACTAACAAAAATAGAAACAAACAGAAAGTAGATTTTTTAAACATATTAAATAA
>CALMUD010000151.1 GCA_937872735.1 uncultured Bacteroidales bacterium | reverse complement strand
AAAACTGGATAGCATAACGGGCTTGAGATTAGGACTGCCAACAGAGGAGCAATGGGAATGTTTATCTGTCATGGATTTTTATCTAAAATGTCATTTTTTGTAAGATAGCATGCACAGAGATTGGGGATATGTAACGTCCTTTTTTGTGGCTTGCAAATGCGCACTCTTTCTCCTATCTTTGCAAAATCAAACAGAAACAGAAAAATTAAGATATAAAATGCAGTATTACAGCACAAATAAAAAGACACCTGATGTCAGTCTGCAAGAGGCGGTTGTCAAGGGTCTGGCAGCTGACAAGGGCTTGTTTATGCCCCGGGAGATAAAACAGTTGCCAGCTACGTTTTTCTCCAATATCAAGAATCTCTCATTTCAGGAGATTGCATACACTGTAGCTGACGCTTTCTTTGGCGAGGATGTGGATGCAGAATCGTTGAAGCAGATAGTGTATGACGCGCTCAGCTTTGATGTGCCGCTGGTCAATGTCAACGACAACATCAACAGTCTGGAATTGTTTCATGGTCCTACGTTGGCATTCAAGGATGTGGGCGGACGTTTCATGTCCCGACTGCTGGGTTACTTCATCAAGAAACAAGGTCAGCAGCAGGTGAACGTATTGGTGGCAACCTCTGGAGATACGGGCAGTGCGGTAGCCAATGGATTTCTGGGAGTGCCAGGCATCCACGTCTATGTGTTATATCCTAAAGGTAAGGTCAGCAAGATACAGGAAAGCCAGTTTACCACCCTTGGACAGAACATAACCGCACTCGAGGTAGATGGCGTGTTTGATGATTGTCAGGCACTGGTCAAGTCTGCCTTTATGGATGCGGACCTCAATAAGAAGATGAAGCTGACAAGTGCCAACTCCATCAACGTGGCCCGTTTTCTGCCTCAGGCCTTCTATTATTTTTATGCCTATGCCCAGTTGCAGAAGCAGGGCAAGGACAAAAATGTGGTGATATGTGTGCCTAGCGGCAATTTTGGCAATATTACAGCAGGACTGTTCGGTAAACGTATGGGACTGCCAATCAGCCGTTTCATTGCAGCCAACAATCGCAACGATGTGTTCTTCGAATATCTGAAGACAGGCGAGTATAAGCCGCGTCCTTCCGTTCAGACCATTGCCAATGCCATGGATGTGGGTGACCCAAGCAATTTTGCCCGAGTGCTAGACCTTTATGGACACTCGCACGAAGCCGTTTGCAAGGATATATCGGGCTGTACCTATAACGATGACCAGATAAGGACTACCATCAAAGAGGTGTTTGGCAAATACCATTACTTGCTCGACCCTCACGGAGCCGTAGGCTATCAGGCCTTGGCTGAACATATACGTCCCGAAGAAAATGGTGTGTTCCTCGAAACAGCCCATCCTGCAAAGTTCCGTGATACCGTGGAGCCTATTGTGGGTAAAGTGGAAATCCCGGCAAAGTTGCAGGCTTTTATGCGAGGAACTAAACAGAGCATAGAATTGCCAAAAGATTTTGCCTCTTTCAAAAATTATCTGATGAACGTCTGATTTCAGCATTATGGGAAAATATCAGTTCAAACCCGAAGGAGTATGTTCGCAGCTTATCCATTTCAGCATAGAGGAAGGAAAACTGCACGATGTTCAGTTCTTCGGCGGTTGCAATGGCAATCTGAAAGCCATAGGCCGACTGGTGGAAGGCAAGGACGCCGAATCAATAGCTGCTACGCTGGAGGGTAATACCTGCGGCAATAGGCCAACGAGTTGTGCCGACCAGTTCTCGAAAGCAATAAAAGCAGCGCTGCGCCGAGAGTCAGAAAAGGATTCCAGCCAAACCGACCCGAAGTAAAGAGAGCAGGATTATCACATAAAACAAGTGCCAACAATAATAAAGCCGCATTACGGATATCCGTAATGCGGCTTGTTGTATTTGATGCGCCTGTTTGTTACATCTTATCAGGAGGAGGAACACTGTCAGAGTTCCAAATCTCCATCCATCACCTCATGCCAAGGCAGTCCTTGCTTGTTGAGTTGCTCCATGAACGGGTCCGGGTCAAACTCCTCGACATTCCAGACGCCAGGGCGGCGCCATTTGCCCGTCATAAACATCAGGGCACCAATCATGGCTGGCACCCCCGTAGTGTAGCTTACCCCTTGCATACCCGTCTCGATATAGGCGGCATGGTGGCTACAGTTGTTGTAGACATAGTAGGTATGTTCCTTGCCGTTCTTCAATCCCTTTATGCGGCAGCCGATGCTGGTTTCTCCCTCATAGTTCTCGCCCAGTTCCTTAGGATTAGGCAGGACCGCTTTCAGAAATTGCAAAGGTACAATCTTCATGCCGTTGTATTCCACCTCATCGATACGGGCCATGCCGATGTCCTGAATCACCCGCAAGTGCGTCAGATATTCTTGTCCGAACGTCATCCAGAAGCGGGCTCGCTTGATAGTGGGAAAGTTTTTGGTAAGGCTTTCCAACTCCTCATGATACATCAGATAACTCTCCCGAGGGCCGATGTTAGGGTAGTTGAGCGGCTTGTGAATCTCGAGTGCCCCCGTCTGTACCCATTTGCCATTATCGTAGTACCTACCTTTCTGAGTGATTTCGCGGATGTTGATTTCCGGATTGAAATTGGTGGCAAAAGCCTTGTGATGGTTACCCGCATTGCAGTCTACAATGTCGAGGTAGTCAATTTCGTCAAAATGGTGTTTGGCCGCATAAGCGGTATAAACGCCGCTGACCCCAGGGTCGAAACCGCAGCCCAGAATGGCGGTGAGTCCCGCTTTTTCGAATTTATCCTTATAGGCCCATTGCCAGCTGTATTCAAAGTGAGCCACATCTTTAGGCTCATAATTGGCGGTGTCGAGGTAGTTGACTCCACACTCCAGACAGGCATCCATGATGGTAAGGTCCTGATAGGGCAGTGCCACATTGATGACTAATTCCGGCTTGTGCTTTTTCAGTACCTTCACAATTTCAGGAACCTGATCGGCATCCACCTGGTCGGTTTCCACTTTTACCTTTTCGCGCTTCAGAATGTCTGCTGCCAGCGCATCGCATTTGGATTTGGTGCGGCTTGCAATCACGATTTCGGTAAACACATCGTGGTTCTGAGCCACCTTGTGCGCAACAACGGTGCCGACGCCGCCTGCTCCGATAATGAGAACTTTTGACATTTTATTATCTGTTATAAAAGTTATGCTTTGTACAAATGTAATGAAATTGGAGGAAAAAGAACAGATGAAACATTCATTTTATCAGGAATGTAACATCAGGAAACAAAAAAGCACCGATTCATGAAAATCGATGCTTATAAACACTGGGGTGAAGTGTGGGAGTCGAACCCACGACCTTCGGAACCACAATCCGACGTTCTAACCAACTGAACTAACCTCACCATTTTTGTTTTGCGTTGCAAAGGTACGTTTCTTTTTTGTTTTTTGCAACTGATTTGAAATTTTTTTGAATCTGCAGATTCAAATATCAAGTGCAAAAATAATCAAAGGGAAAGAAAGAAGAGTTTC
>CALMUD010000150.1 GCA_937872735.1 uncultured Bacteroidales bacterium | reverse complement strand
CTCGTTCTTTCATTTTGTTACTTCTTTTTTTGTAACCCTATTTCAGGACGGGACAGGTACACCACAAAAGGGGGACACTCAAATGAGCGTCCCCCCTTTCCTTATAATTAAAAATATCAAATGAACTTATCTGATAAAGAGCATTTCCCTATACTTAGGTAATGTCCAAATCTCATCCTCCACAATTTCCTCCAATTTGTCAATATGCTTACGGATATCCTCCATCATAGGAGCAACTGTATCATGATAAGCGACAGCCATGGCACGAGGGTCAGTGAGTTTGTTGGCCACCTTGCGGTTCTCTACCAGTTTCTTCACATTCTCAGAGATGTAGTTGGTATGTTCCGAAATCTGTTCAATCAGCGCCATATTGCTTTCAGACATCTTGGCGGCTTTGTCAGCAGGGAAAATCTGCTTCAGTTTCAGCACATTATCAATCAAAGCACTCTGATATTTGGTAGCCATTGGCACGATATGATTGAGTGAAAGGTCACCAAAGACACGGGCTTCAATCTGCACCTTCTTGGTATAAGTCTCCCACTTGATTTCGTTGCGGGCCTCCAATTCCTTCTTGACCATTACCTTCATATCCTCAAACATCTTGACACTGGCAGGAGCCAAATACTGGTCGAAGATGACAGGACAACTGCTTTCGCAATCCAATCCACGTTTCTTGGCTTCAGCCTGCCATTCATCAGAATAGCCATTGCCATCGAAGCGGATAGGCTTGCAGGTCTTGATGTCGGCACGGAGCACCTCCAAAATGGCGGACTCCTTGGTGCTACCCTTCTTGATGAGAGCATCCACACGTTTCTTGAAATCAGTCAAGGCCTCGGCTACCGCCGTATTCAGCGCAATCATGCCCGATGCACAATTAGCCTCAGAACCTACCGCACGGAATTCAAAACGGTTTCCGGTGAAGGCGAAAGGAGAGGTACGGTTACGATCCGTATTGTCAACCATCAACTCAGGAATCTGAGGGATGTCAAGTTTCATACCCTGTTTCCCATCCAGCTTGATTAGTTCATCCTCAGTGCTCTTCTCCAAATGATCAAGCACCTTGGTCAACTGAGTTCCCAAGAAAGAAGAAATGATAGCAGGAGGTGCCTCGTTGGCGCCCAGACGATGGGCATTAGTGGCACTCATGATAGAAGCTTTGAGCAAACCATTGTGTTTGAACACACCCATCAAAGTCTCAACAATGAATGTGACAAAGCGAAGATTGTCATCAGCCGTCTTGCCTGCACCATGCAACAAAATGCCAGTGTCGGTAGTGAGTGACCAGTTGTTATGTTTACCCGAACCATTGATGCCGGCAAACGGTTTCTCATGAAGCAGACAACGGAACCCGTGATGACGGGCAATCTTCTTCATTAAAGACATCAGCAACATATTGTGGTCAACCGCCAAGTTGCACTCCTCAAAAATAGGAGCCAACTCGAACTGGTTAGGAGCTACCTCGTTATGACGGGTCTTGCAAGGAATTCCCAATTCAAGTGCCTGAATCTCAAGGTCACGCATAAAAGCGGCCACACGTTCAGGAATAGCGCCAAAATAATGGTCGTCCATCTGCTGGTTTTTGGCAGAATCGTGTCCCATAAGGGTACGGCCCGTCAACACCAAATCAGGACGTGCGGCGAACAAATCCTCATCGATAAGGAAATATTCCTGTTCCCAGCCCAGATTGGCAGTCACCTTAGTAACATCAGGATAGAAATAATGGCAAACGGCAGTCGCAGCCTTATCGACAGCAGCCAACGCCTTTTTCAAAGGCACTTTATAGTCGAGCGCTTCACCTGTATAAGAGACAAACACGGTAGGAATCATCAGTGTATCGCCAACGACAAATACAGGAGAGGTAGGATCCCATGCAGAATAACCGCGGGCTTCAAAAGTGGAACGGATGCCACCACTTGGGAAAGAAGAGGCATCTGGCTCCTGCTGAACAAGTTCCTTGCCTGAGAATTCCTCTATCATACCACCTTTCCAGTCATGCTCCATAAAGGAATCATGCTTCTCGGCAGTTCCCTCGGTCAATGGCTGGAACCAATGGGTGCAATGGGTAACTCCCAACTGGGTGGCCCAGGTTTTCATGCCTTCGGCTACTGAATCGGCAATGGCTCTGTCTAATGGAGCGCCATGCTCTATCACATCCATCATCTTGTTGTAAACCTTCAGAGGAAGATACTTGAACATCTTCTGTTTGTTGAAGACGTACTTTGAAAAATACTCAGAAGGGCGAACGGCGGGAGTTTCAACTTCTACTGGTTTCTTCAGGAAGGCCTCCTCAACCACTTTGAATCTCAATGCTGACATATTTTTATAATTTAATTAATATCTGTCATTTTCTTTTGGCACTACAAAGTTACCCAAACGTAGCATCAAAGGATGACAAGACTGGGACTTATAGGAAATTATTTGTCAATAAGTTACTAAATAAGAAATAATGAAACGATAAAGTTTTAAACTGAAATAAAAAAGCATAAAATAAAAGCATTTCAAAAGAAGAAAGAAAAAGGGTAAATCCGACAGATTAAAACTTTTTGAAAGAATAAAGGAAAAATAGCTGTCTTTTTGTTCAAAAAACAGCCAAATTAAGTTCAAAATGAAAACATAGAATTGATAGCGGGGACGGGTAAACATCCAAAGGCAGAATTGGCCACAACAAAAAGGGCTGCCTCCATCAGGAAGCAGCCCTTTTAT
>CALMUD010000149.1 GCA_937872735.1 uncultured Bacteroidales bacterium | reverse complement strand
AATTTGTGTTTTTGACTTGTTGGGAAAATCTGCCTATGCCTATAAAGCTCTGGAAATTGAGAAAGGATTGGGAACAACAGGGGCAATGTTTGACAACGTTCCTGTTGTGAATATTACGATTGAGTTGATTATTCGCCCAAATTCTTTTCCCGCAGGTTTCTCTCTGAATTCACGGGAATGGTTTATACAACAAATTCCAACAAGTTTTGCCATGATTAAACGGCTTGAGGATGCCATTCCAACAAAATATAAATATTCGATTTCTAAGGAAGAGGTTGAGAATTATGAAAAACTTTTCAGGGAGCAACGAATCCGTTTTACCAAAGATGGTATTTATGACCCAGTGATGATGGGCGTTTTGAAACGGGCACGTTGTTCAGTGGAAAGAACCCGTTTTGAATGTTCATTGGGAGGTGAATAAAAATCTGAATCCAGATTGAATTGTGTGGTGATTTGAACAAATCATTTGATAGGGAAAATAGATATTTTATCAATGAGTAAAATATGATGAGGGCTATTAAAAATCAATAAAACCCGATGTATGTAAATAAAAGGACTAGGCTTTTAGTCAAGATCTGACTATATTCGTCTCTCGCTGGTGGAAAAATATGCAAAAACAGCAAATAAGGGAAAACAAAATGAAAAAAGGACTTTTGGCATTGAGTGCTGCGACTCTATTTGTCATGACTACTCCTGTACAGGCAAAACAAGAAATTTGCGTATTCGATTTGTTGGGTAGGGCTGGAGAGTCTTACAAACTGATCGAGGAATGGAAGCTGGCCGCCAAAAACTGGCAGGGTGATATAGAGCTGATTCCTTATCAGGATGAGAAAAAAGCAGAACAGGATTTCGATGCAGGGAAGTGTGACGGTGTCTATATGACCTCCATGCGTGCCCGTAAATACAACAAGTTTGCGGGTTCAATTGATGCTGTGGGCGCGGTTACCAGTAATGCCATTGCCCAAAAAGCCATTAGCTTTGTGTTGGATAATCGCAACAAGCACCGTCTAACCGCGTCAGTTGGGGGTGAGAAATATGAGGTTGCAGGGATTATTCAAGTCGGACTGGCCTATATCTTTGTTCGGGACAAAAATATTGACACCATTGAAAAGGCCAAAGGCAAAAAATTCGCCTACCTCCACTATGACCAGGCACAAAAGACGATTGTTGAAAGCATTGATCTGATTGCCGTGCCATCCGACATTTCAAACTTTGTGAAGAAGTTTAACAGTGGTCAGGTCGATGTGATTGCCGCACCTGCCTATGCATATAAACCTCTGGAAATTAGCAAGGGTATGGCAAATGGGGCATTATTCAATTTTCCAG
>CALMUD010000148.1 GCA_937872735.1 uncultured Bacteroidales bacterium | reverse complement strand
TGTATCTGGCGGCAGCCGGTGTAGGTACCATTGGCATTGTGGATGCTGATGTGGTTGATTTAAGCAATCTGCAACGGCAGATTATTCATTTTACGGCTGATGTAGACAAGCCCAAAGTGCTCAGTGCAAAAGAAAAAATGGAAGCTATCAATCCGGATGTCAAAGTGGTGACCTATCAGGAATTTCTGTCGGCCAACAATGCGCTCGACATCATCAATAACTACGATTTTGTGGTGGATGGTACCGACAATTTTCCGGTCAAGTTTCTCATCAATGATGCTTGCGTCATGGCAGGCAAACCTTTCTCTCATGGTGGCATTCTCCGGTTTCATGGCCAGACCTTTACTCATCTGCCCGGCACCGCTTGCTATCGGTGTATGTTTAAGGAACCGCCGCCCGTAGGCAGTGTTCCCACTTGTTCGCAAGCCGGTGTGCTGGGCGCCATAGCTGGCATGCTGGGTACCATTCAGGCGGCCGAGGTACTCAAGTATCTGACGGGGGTGGGAGAATTGCTTACCAACCGTTTGCTCACCTTTGATGCCAAGTCGATGATATTCCGCACCATCAAGGTAAACAAAAATGCAGATTGCAGCATTTGCGGAGCACACCCGTCAATTACTCGGCTGGTTGATTACGAATTGCCGACTTGTGATTTGGCACATCACGTCTGACAGTAGAACGATAAAAAGAAGGAGGAAACATGAAGATAAATGGCGAGGTGGAGCAGTCCATCATTAAACAAGCTCAGGCTGAGGCGCCTGAGGAGTCGTGCGGTTATCTGCTGGGGCATGGCGACGAGGTGACCGAAAACTATCCGATGGAGAATATGGACCACAGTACGGAGCATTTCTCTTTTGACCCCAACGCGCAGTTTGCCGCAGTGCGGTATGCCAGGAAAAAAGGTTTGTGCATATTGGCCAATTGGCACAGTCATCCTGCCAGTCCGTCCCGCCCATCGGCTGAGGACCTCCGTCTGGCCAATGACCCAGCTATCCGTTATGCCATTCTTTCGTTGCAGGGAGGAAAAGTCAATCTTAATTCCTTCAAGATAGTGGAGGGTGTGGTTGTCAATAGGGAAATCCACCTTGCATCAGATTAGTCCGATTAAAATTTTTTTGAATATGTATAAATTGCCGGATTCGCTGTCGGCCGATATCAATTATACGGCGCAGCTGATAAATCAATATAAAAAAGGAGACCTTTCGGGTTCACAGCTCAAGTCTCATCGGGTTCCGATGGGGGTGTACGAACAGCGGGCCGATGGTCATTTCATGATTCGTATCCGTTGTACGGGAGGTTTCATCACGCCTGCCCAACTCAAGCGTATCACCGAGGTGGGCAGTAAGGTGCAATGCTCGCATCTGCACATCACAACACGCCAGGAGGTGCAGATACATGATGTCAGTCTGGACCATGTGGCCGAATCGTTGCGCGATTTGCAGCAAGTGGGTCTTGGTACACAGGGGGGTGGTGGCAACACTATCCGCAATATGCTGGTGAATGAGTTGGCCGGTATTGATGCCAATGAGGTGTTTGACCCGACCCCTTATGCAGCGGCACTTACCACGCGGCTGATTGCCGAAAAAGATTCGTTTACGATGCCGCGCAAACTCAAAATCGCTTTTGATTTGAATGAACAGTCTGCCAATTTCAGTCTGGTCAATGATTTCGGTCTTATACCTGTTGCCAAAAACGGTGTCCGTGGTTTTAAGGCTTATCTGGGAGGATCTGTGGCTACTGACCCGCACTTGGGCTGGCCCGTGTTCGATTTTCTGCCTGCCCGAGACTTGTTCAGGGCACTCAAGGCTGCCAAAAACTTTTTTAATGAAAATGGCAACCGTAAAAACCGTCACAAAGCCCGCATACGATACATTTTTTACAAGAATGGTGAGGCGGATACAATTGCGTTGTATCACAAGTATTACGACTTGTTGAAGGAGGATGTCTCGCTGGATCTTGTTCCCGACAGTTCTACCTATCGTCATGAGGTTCCGTCACTGTCTCCAATCATCGACAATAGTTCCGATTTCGTTATTTGGCGCAAGCGTTATGTCAGAGAACAGCCGCTAAGTAAGGGGTTCTTCTATTTTGTGGTTCCTTTTGTGCATGGCAACAACTCTCCCTATGTATTTGCCCGTCTGGCGGATTTTGCAGGGCAATTCGGTGATGATGTGTTCCGTTTCACACCTCGCCAGAATTTGCAGATTCGCAATATCCCCGAGACTTATTTGCCCAATTTCTATCAACTGCTGAAGCAACTTGGTTTTACTGTCGATTTGCCAGTCATAGTCAACAATTTGGCCTCTTGTACGGGTGCCGATACCTGCCGTCTCGGCATCTGTCTGCCCAAAGGAGCCATAGACGCGCTCCGCAGCAGGTTGGTTGCTTCCGATTTGAATCTGGATGAGATTCCTGATTTGCAAATCAACATGAACGGATGTACCAATGCCTGTGCTCAGAATGCGTGGACGGACCTCGGTTTCAGTGGACGCATCGGTAGGGTGGATGAACATTCTTATCCTGCTTACACGGTATGGGCGCGTATTAATGGTCCCCGACAGCTGGCAGTCTCTTTGGGTTATCTGGCTGCACGTGATGTCCCATCTTTTGTGCTGGATTATCTTCGTGATTATCTTTCACGCAAATCCCAGTTTGCTGGTTATAGCGATTACGTGCAGCAGGTGGGCGAGCAGGTCATCAAGTCATTGATTGATAAATATGGACGTGTTCCAGCATGGAGTGACGACAAAAACTATTATTTCGATTGGGGAGCGGAAGAACCGTTCAGCATAGGCAAACATGGACAGGCTGAATGTTCAGCAGGCTTGTTTGACATCATAGAACTGGACCAAGCTGCCATTTCCGAGAAATGCAAGGAACTTGCTGTTGCTGGAGCTGATGAAACTGTTCTACTCAAGGCTATCGCCTTTTCGGCGGCACGTATGCTGCTGGTGACCAGGGGGGCCGAGCCACGTACCGAGGATGAGGTATATGCTGATTTTCAGGAATTGTTCATCAAGGCAGGTATTGTGTCTGATAGCTTTTCTGCATTGGTTGCCAGAGCACGAAGTGGGGCTGATCTTGCTCCGTATAAGGCAGAAGTGCTGGCTTTGGCAGATACAGTCAACCGCCTCTATGAGAGTATGGACGACAGCTTGCAGTTTAAGATAGATGGAGGCATAAAGGAAAAAGAACAGTCTGCTGAGAAATCAGCCAGCGGGCCAGCCAAAAGTCCTGAATCGACTGTGCTGACCAAAGATTTCAGAGGTGTGGCTTGTCCCATGAATTTCGTAAAGACAAAGATAGCTTTGGCTCCGTTGGCTCCAGGTTCTTTGCTCGAGGTATGGCTTGACGATGGACAGCCTATTGGCAATGTGCCGGGCAGTGTACGCAACGAGGGCCATGAGATAGTATCTACCACCAAGGTAGATGACTATTGGAAAGTGTTGATTCGTAAAAAACAGAACTAAAAATTATAGATGATGGATTTTCTTCCGGTCAATATCCGTATTTCAGATCTCAACATACTCATAGTGGGGGGAGGAAAAGTGGCAACCCATAAGGCCCAGATATTGAGCCATTTTACTCATTCTGTCACTGTGATTGCCCCTCTTTTTACTCCCGAATTGCAGTTGCAGCCTTTTGCTTGCATACAGCGGGAGTTCGCCCCTTCCGATTTGGAGGGTGTGAAGGTGCTGTTTATCTGTACTGGTAATCATGAACTGAACAGACATATCAAGCAGTTGGCTGATGAACGGAATATATTGGCCAGTGTGTGCGATGACCCTCAGTTGTGTGGTTTCACTTCTCCCGCCATTTTCTGCAAGGACAATGTTACGGTGTCGGTTGCCTCTGATGCACAGGATGTCCATCGTTCCATCCGCATCCGCAATCGCATTCAGCAGTTGGTACAGACGGGGCTTTTGGACCTCTCTTGACGTCCTTTTTTATTTCTCAGGTTTTAAAATTGGTATTTTATGGTAAGTACATCATACATCATTAAGGGCGGGGTGACGTTGGTTGGTTTTGGTCCTGGTAATCCCGATTTGCTCACAGTCGCAGCGGTCAAGGCGCTGTCGGCGGCCGATGTCATCTATTACGATGACCTCATTGGCAAGGATTATCTTGATGGACTGTCAGCCCGCAAGGTATATGTGGGGAAACGTTGTGGTGCCCACCATGCCGAACAGAATCAAATTAATGGGTTGTTGTTGCAGTCGGCATTGGCTGGTCAGGCGGTAGTCCGTCTCAAAGGGGGTGACCCTATGGTGTTGGCTCATGCCGGTGAGGAAATTGCGTTTCTGGAGGAGCATGGGGTGTCGGTGCATGTTATTCCAGGCATTACCACAGCCTCTGCACTGGCGGCCAGTGCCAAAGTGTCGCTTACCTATCGTCATTTGGCGTCATCGGTGGCGTTGCTCAACGGTCACAGCATCCGTCCGCTCACCCCATCGGCCGATACGCTGGTTTATTATATGGGAGCCTCCCGTCTGACTGATATTGCCAAGGCTTTGATAGCCGAAGGTCGTCCTGCTGATACTCCTGTTCTTTTGGCGCACAATGTGTCGTTGCCCGATGAGCGGATTATGGAGTCGTCGCTTGCCCAGCTGGTTTCGGAAGGACGTGTTTTTCCTACCCCTCTTATTGTCATGATAGGCAAAGTTGCGGGGTTGAGACATCATAAGGCCAGTGATTTGCTGGCTGGTTAAAACAGAATTAAAATATTGTTATCATGGATAAATTCACTATCACACATCTCAAGGAATTGGAATCCGAGTCCATCTATGTGCTTCGCGAGGTGGCGGCCCAATTTGAGCATCCTGCTATCCTCTTTTCGGGTGGCAAAGATTCTATTGTTGTTACTTATTTGGCTTATAAGGCATTCTATCCGCTTCGTTTGCCTTTTCCGCTGCTGCATATCGACACGGGACATAATTTTCAGGAGACGCTCGACTATCGCGATGAATTGGTCAAGAAACTGGATGCCCAGCTCATAATAGGCTCGGTGCAGCAGAGTATTGACGAGGGGCGAGTCAAGGAGGAAACGGGTTTCTATGCCAGCCGAAACAAGTTGCAGACGGTTACGTTGCTCGATGCCATTGAACGGAACAAGTTTGATGCTGCTATTGGAGGTGCCCGCCGCGATGAGGAGAAGGCCAGGGCCAAGGAACGTTTTTTCAGTCACCGTGACGAGTTTGGGCAATGGAATCCTAAAAATCAGCGTCCCGAACTTTGGAATATTTTCAATGGACGGAAAAACATGGGGGAGCATTTCCGCATCTTTCCTATCAGTAACTGGACGGAGATGGACGTCTGGCAATATATTCTGCTGGAGAAAATTCCTATGCCAAGCCTTTATTTCTCTCATCAACGAGAAGTGTTTGAGCGGGATGGACAGTGGCTGGCCGTGTCTCCATTCATCAAGATGAAGCCAACTGAACATTCCGTCAGCAAATTGGCCCGTTGCCGCACCATTGGTGACGTTACCTGCACAGGTCTCACCTTGTCGAAAGCCTCTACCGTGGAGGATATCATTGATGAGATTGCGGCCAGCCGTGTCACCGAACGAGGAGGACGTGCTGACGACAAGCGGTCAGAAACGGCAATGGAGGACCGAAAGAAAGCGGGTTATTTCTGATTTCCTATTTTTTCCATTTCGTTTTATTTTTTTAATATAGCATTATAGTTTATGTCAGATACTAAAGGATATTTAAGCATGGGTTTGCTCCGTTTTTCCACTGCAGGCAGTGTGGATGATGGGAAAAGCACCCTTATAGGCAGGCTGCTCTACGATAGCAAGTCCATTTTTGAAGACCAGTTGCAGGCGGTGGAGCAAGCCTCAAAACAGCGGGGCAATGAGGAAGTCAATCTTGCCTTGCTGACTGACGGATTGAGAGCGGAGCGTGAGCAGGGCATTACCATAGATGTGGCCTATCGTTATTTTGCCACTCCCAAGCGTAAGTTCATAATTGCCGATACGCCAGGGCATATACAGTACACCCGCAATATGGTGACGGGGGCTTCCACAGCCGATTTGTCCATTATCCTGGTGGACGCGCGTCATGGCATTCTGGAGCAGACGGTGCGTCATAGTTACATCTCATCGTTGTTGGGTATTCCCCATATTGTGGTAGCCATCAATAAGATGGATTTGGTGGATTTCTCGCAGGAGGTATATTCCAAGATAGTGGCCGACTATAAACAAATGGCGGCCAGACTGCATATCGGTCAGGTGGAGTTTATCCCCATCAGTGCCAAGCTGGGTGATAATGTGGTCAATCCCTCTTCTAATATGCCGTGGTACCAAGGACAGCCATTGCTGGGGTATCTCGAGACGGTCTCCATATCGCACAAAGCGGGAAGTCAGGATTTCCGTTTTCCAGTGCAGTATGTTATTCGCCCTATCAGTAGTCAGTTTCCTGATTATCGGGGATATGCAGGGCGGGTGTCGGGTGGCACTATCCATGTCGGAGATAGGGTCAGAATATTGCCTTCGGGCCTTGAAAGTACGGTTGGTGGCATCAATCAGGCTACCGATGAGTTGGCTGAGGCTTCTTCCCCGCTCAGTGTCTCTATCAGGCTGAAAGATGATATTGACATTTCGCGTGGCGATATGCTGGTAAGGGCTGATGAAGGTCAGCCCCAAGTGGGACAGGATTTCACACTCGATGTCTGCTGGTTTAACGAAAATCCGCTTCAACTGCGTAATCGGTATATCATTCGCACCGCTACTGCCGAAACTGTCGGGGTGGCGCGTGCCATCAACTACCGTACGAATGTGAATACATTGGAACGAGAGATTGGGGTATCGCAACTTGATATGAACGATATTGCCGAAGTGGTTATCCATACCTCTTCTCCTTTAGTGACGGATGCCTATGCCCACAATCGGGTGACCGGCAGTCTGATATTTGTTGATGAGGCCACTAACGAGACGGTGGGGGCCGGTATGATTAAATGATAGTAGCTTATGACGGTAGATAAAGATAAAATAGCGCAACTGAATGTCAAGTTCAGTTCTGCCACAGCAGAGGATGTGTTGGCTTATTTTCTGTCGACCTACAAGGGGCGTATTGCGTTGAGCAGCAGTCTCAGTTATGAGGATCAGGTACTTACCCGCATGATTGTGAGTACGGACAAGGAGGCTTGTCGGATTTTTACCCTCGATACGGGGCGTCTTTTCCCTGAAACCTATCAGCTGATTGATGCTACGTCCATGACCTATGGAGTACCTATTGAGGTGTTTTTCCCTGATTATCGTGAGGTGCAGCGTATGGTGCGTGAGGAGGGTATCAACCTCTTCTACAACAGCATAGAGAGTCGTCGCCGTTGTTGCCAGATTCGAAAATTGGAACCTCTGATGCGCGCCTTTCAAGGGCTGGATGTCTGGGTGTGCGGCTTGCGTCGTCAGCAATCTCTTACCCGCAAGGATATGCAGGTGGTGGAGTGGGACGATATGCACCAGCTTATCAAGGTCAATCCTCTCATTGCATGGACCGAGCAGCAGGTAAAGGATTACATTCATAAGTATCATGTACCTTACAATAAGTTGCACGACCAAGGTTATCCCAGCATAGGCTGTGAGCCTTGCACCCGGGCTGTAAAACCAGGTGAGGATATCCGTTCGGGCCGCTGGTGGTGGGAGTCACCCGAACACCGAGAATGTGGTCTGCATCGCCGAGAGTGAGGCTGAATTTTCAGCTTGTCAATCATTCTGTAACAACAAATCGTCCATCGGAGAAATCCGGTGGACGATTTTTGTCAGTGGTATTTGGCAATGTATTTTGCTATTTCTCCCACATGGTAGAATGGTAGATTCAGCAATCTGAATGGTTTCCGTTTCTGAATGGTTTTCTCCTCATCTAAGCTCAATGGACCGCTCCATATCCTAATGGCAAAATCATAGTTCGACTCCTCAATGAATGAGTGTATGGAACGCAAGTGAGAGTTTGTTCCTGCTTTGACCTCGATTGGTATCAGTTGCGTCCCGTCTTGCCAGGCATAGTCCACCTCTGCCGTACTTCCCTTTTTGTCTCTGATCCAGAACATTCTTTTTCTGTTAGTAGTGTACCCTATCTGTGTTTGCATTTCCTGAGCCACTATTTGTTCGGCCAGATAACCTCTCCATGTGCTCATCAAGTCCTTTGTTGTTATCAGTTCATGTTGCACATTGGCTGCATAGTTTACCAATCCCGTATCCAGCCATATCAATTTTGGACTTCTTTTTAGCGAAGGAATGGCGGGTAACTGGGTCGTGGTCAAAGGATATACCAGTTCCATCAGAAACGCCCTTTGTAGTGTGTCAAATCCTTCTCTCACATCTTTGGCATTGTAGCTCGAATTGCCAAAATTGCCCAGTGTGATGGCCTGTCCAGCCATCGCCCATCCTGTTTTAAGCAAATGCCGTATTACGGCAGTCTGTTTTTGGTTGGGTGCATACTTTTCCACATCTTCGTCAAAACTTCTGAGTAAATCTTCATAGATGTCGTTCAGTGCTGCCAAGTCGCCATTTCTGGCATAGTGGGCCACGGCTTCGGGCATACCACCTATTAAAGAATATCTGGTGAATTTTTCCATTACTTGCTCATGCAATGCGTTTGGCAATTCGCAATCTGTCAGGGCATTGGCTATCTGTTCATCACCCGTTGCAGTAAGATATTCTTCAAACGAACAAGGCATCAGCGATAGATAGTCTACACGTCCTACTGGAAAAGAGATATGCTGTTTCAGCAGGGTCTGCAAGCGCGAGCCTGCTGCTATTACATATAATTCGGGCATATCTTCGTAAAAATATCGGAGCATGGCCACAGCTGTGGCATTCTCTTGTATTTCGTCAATGAATAGCAGCGTTTTCCCGTTGCCATATTTTACATGTTTTATAAAACAGATGACCTGAAATACATTTTTTGCATTTGTTACCTCTTTAAATAGGTCAGAGTCCTCTTTCTTTTCCAGATTCAGGGCAATGTAGTGGTCAAATTCTTTTCCGAACGCATGAATCAATGTGGTTTTTCCCACTTGCCTGGCACCTCTCAATATCAAAGGTTTTCGGTCTGTTTTTTTAGCCCATATTCTGAGGTCCTCTATTGCTTTCCGTTTGAACATATATATCTTGCTGATTTTTTGTCTATTGCATTTGCAAAGATAATCTATTTTTTCTGATTTCATAGGATGTTTTTGATAAAAAACGCATCATTTCATAGGATACTTTTCCTGTTTTTATTACAATTTCATAGGATATTTTTGATAAAAAACGCATCATTTTATAGGATACAATTCATGGTTCTAACTAACTTTTGTGATTCAATTTACAACTTTTATGGTATTGTGATGCCTCTTGCAGCCCAGTAACTTTGCATTGTCAATACAGACAGATACATTAAAAAAGGAGGTACAAATGAAAAAAAAATTATTACCTATATCCGTTGTTCTTGCCGTCTTTCTGACAAGTTCATTTACAGCCGTAGCCCAGCAACCCGATTCTGCCGCAACGGTTTCTTCAGGAGCCCGTTTAAGTGATATTCGCTTGAATGCCCCTAAGATTTCCGGGTTTGCCAATTTTCGTTATCAGCAGAGCGATGAGGCTGATTTCCACCCGGGATTTGATGTGCGTCGTGCCCGTCTGAGTGCTAGTGGAGACGTTAATTCCAGCATTGATTATAAGGTGCAGGCCGAGTATGAAACTACAGTAAAGGTGCTGGATGCCTATTTCCGCTGGAAAATCGCACCTCAGTTCAATGTGCAGGTCGGTCAGTTCAAGGCTCCGTTTACGCAAGAGAGTTATAACAGTCCTACGCAGGAGGTGGTGATTGATAACCATACCGTTGTTTCCAAACTGAATGGCTACAAGGATTTGAGTGGCATACAGAGCAATGGCCGTGATGCTGGCATACAGTTCTATGGCTCGCTTTTCCCCAGTCAGGGATTCAGTCTGGTGGAGTATAAAGTTGGTATCTTCAATGGAGATGGCATCAACACTACCGCCCAGAAAGATGACAAAGCGGGGGCTGGTCTCTTATACCTGCATCCGGTCAAACCATTGACGGTCAGTGCAGGTTATTATGCAGGCAGCTACACGGGCTTCCGTTCGTGGGTGAAGACCGATTCGGCGGAGGCGGTGCATGTGCGCAACAGGGCCACGGTGGGAGCCAAGTATGATGATGGCCGTCTCTTGGTCCGCAGTGAGTATGTCTATGGCAATACGGCTGGACTGCGCAGTGAGGGTGTTTATGCTGTGCTGGCTTATGCCGTAACCCCCAAATGGCAGCCTCTTCTTTCTTACGATTACTTCAGAAAAAATAAAGATGCCAATGCTGATGACCAAATTTATCAGATAGGTCTCAATTATCTGCCAATACGCAATCTGCGTCTTCAACTGGCCTATTCTTTCAAAAAGTCAACAGGCAAGGACGATGTCAATTATGCGGTGGCACAAGCCACTTTTCAATTCTAAGGTGGATTCCTTTATTGTTTAATTAAAAACAGAATGTTTATGAAAATCAGAAACGTATTATTCAACATTGCAGCGGGTTCTGCCATTGCGGCACTTGCACTGCTTGCCACCTCTTGCGGTGGTTCATCGTCAAACAACAGTCAGAACGGAGTTGCCGACTCCTCGGCCGAACTCAGTGGCAACATTTCCCTATCAGGTGCCTTCGCCTTGTATCCGCTGGCTGTGAAGTGGGCGCAGGATTTCCAGAAAATCCATCCGAATGTCAAGATAGACCTCTCGGCTGGTGGTGCCGGCAAAGGTATTACTGATGCTTTGTCAGGAACAGTCGATTTGGGCATGGTGTCGCGTGAACTGAAGCCAGAGGAGACTCAGCAAGGAGCTTTGGCTTTTGCGGTGGCTAAAGATGCAGTGGTGCCTACTATCAACAGCAAGAATCCAGCGCTTGCCAGTCTGTTGCAGAAGGGCTTGACCCGTGATGTGGCTATCGGCCTTTGGATTTCTCAGTCGGTCAAGACTTGGGGGCAAGTGGCAGGAACGGACGACAAGACCACAGTTACGGTTTATACCCGTTCTGATGCTTGTGGTGCTGCCGAGACATGGGCCAAATGGCTAGGCAAGAAGCAGGAGGATTTGAATGGCACGGGTGTGTTTGGCGATCCGGGCGTGGCTTCGGCTGTGCAGAAGGATGTCAAAGGAATTGGTCTCAACAATATCGGTTATGTTTATGACGAAAAAACCAAAAAGCCTTATCCTGGGTTGCAGGTATTGCCTATTGACGTCAATAATAATGGAAAAATTGATGCTGATGAGCGTTTTTACGATACCAAGGATCAGTTGATTGATGCCATCGCCCGTGGCAAATATCCTTCACCGCCAGCCCGCGACTTGTATTTGGTGTCGAAGGGTAAACCTTCCAATCCTATTGTTATTGCCTTTATCAAATATGTGCTGACAGAGGGACAGAAGCAGAACGTTCCGTTGGGTTATATTGCCCTCGACAAGGCCAAATTGGACAAAGGCTTGAGCAGTCTCAAATAAAATCGGCCTTGTTTGTTTAGGATATTTTGATGTTTAGCTATGTCTGAAGTGTATTAGTGAATGTTACCTGTGTTTGTTGGGATGTGCCGTCAGGTGCATCCTTTTTTTGTTTGTTCCTACCAAATGTTTGCGATTTTTAATTGCCACAAACGCGGTATTGTTACGCACTTCTTATACTTCTACCTTTGTATCAAATATAAAACTGATTGAAGCATGAATTATCGATTGATAAAAGACAAAGTGGCGGGCCAACTGATGGCAGTGCTCACCGTTTCCGCCTTGCTGCTGGTGGTGGCTATGGGCATCGGACTTTACCTCAAGTCGGCTCCCATCTTGTCGCAGCATTCCTTGTGGACATTGCTCACCGCCTCCGATTGGCAGCCCATGAAAGGCAAGTTCGGATTCTTCCCCTTCCTTATGGGTACACTTTCTGTCACGACATTGGCCATAGCCATAGCCTTGCCCATTTCTTTATTGATGGCCATCTATCTCACTGAGTATGCACGCAAAGTTTTCCGCAAATGCCTGTTTCCGTTGCTTGATGTGTTGGCTGGTTTGCCCTCGGTTATCTATGGCGTGTGGGGCACCCTGCTCATTGTGCCGCTTATAGCCGAATGGTTGTTGCCCCATTTCCCAGCCTACACAAGTGGTTACACCGTTCTGGCTGGAGGGGTGGTGCTCAGTGTCATGATTCTCCCGTTGTTGGTCAGTCTCTTCATCGAGTTGTTGTCCAGTATCCCTGCCGAGTTGCGCGAGGCGTCGCTGTCATTGGGGGCCACCCGTTGGCAGACTGTCAGGCTGGTGTTGCTGCGCAAGTCCGCTCCCGGATTGCTGGCAGCTGTGGTGTTGGCGGTCAGTCGTACCATGGGTGAGACCATCGCGGTGCTGATGGTCTGTGGCAATCTGGCTATTGTGCCCACCTCATTGCTCAATGCCTGTTACCCGTTGCCGGCACTTATTGCCAACAATTATGGTGAGATGCTCTCGTTGCCACTTTATGAAGCGGCGCTTATGTTTGCTGCCTTCATTCTCTTTTTTGTAGTGTTGCTGTTCAATCTGGCTTCTCGCATCGTGTTGCGTCAGGTCAGCAGATAAGGAGGAATACAGTTTTTCGGATTATAAATAATGAGAGGATAAAAATACATTTATACAATGAACAATTTTCGTTTTATTGAGGAGAAAATAGCCAAGGTGCTGATGCTTTTCTCTGTGCTGGTAGTGTCGGGGTTTGTGTTCAGTGTCATTTACACCATTTTTCGGCGGGGATTGCCAGTGCTCACCTGGAGCATGATAAGCCAGTTGCCGGGTGGCGGTTTTTACATTGGTCAGGATGGCGGTTTTCTCAATGCCATCATAGGTTCGGTCTATATAGTGGGAGCCTCCACAGTGATAGGTCTGTCGGTCAGTATTCCTGTTGTGTTTTATCTGAATGTTTATCTCAAACGCAATTCCCGTTTTGGCTATCTTTCCCGATTGGCTTTCGATGTGTTGTTTGGCATTCCGTCCATTGTGTATGGGGCTTTCGGTTTCACTATCATGATATATATGGGGTTGCGGGCTTCCCTGCTGGGGGGCATCATTGTAGAGACGCTCCTAATCATTCCCATCATGATTCGCACCATGGATGAGGTGGCCAAGACTATCCCTACCGATCTTCTGGAATCATCTTACAGTCTGGGTGCCACCCGCATTGAGACCATCGGGGTGGTGATGCGCCAGATAGCGCCAGCCATTGCCACGGCGACATTGCTCTCCATTGGCCGTTCCATAGGTGATGCAGCCGGAGTGATGTTTACTGCCGGTTTTTCCGACAATATTCCTACCTCTCTCAGTCAGCCAGCCGCCACCTTGCCGCTCAGCGTTTTCTTCCAACTCAGTGCGCCGCAGGTTGCTGTCCAGAATCGGGCCTATGCCGCTGCTGTGGTGCTGACGTTCATTGTGCTTGTTCTTAGTCTTGCAGGACGTTTCATCACTGCCCATTTCTCCAAAAACAAAGTATGATTGGTCAGGTGGTCAGTATTCTGTGTTTATCTCCCAACTCCCCGTCTTGTTGCTGCCCGTTCTCTTTACGATTCCAGCTGCTTTCAGTTCTCTCATTTTCTTTTCCACAGTACGGCGTGTCACTTTCAGTTCGGAGGCAATCTCATCAAGAGTGATGTGTTTGTTTTGGCGGATACGTTCTATTATTTGTTCCGAACTTATCCCGAACTTATCCCGAACTTGTTTCTCGTTTTCCTGTTCTATGGGGGCTCCTTGATG
Source organism: uncultured Bacteroidales bacterium (assembly GCA_937872735.1). Lineage (GTDB taxonomy): Bacteria > Bacteroidota > Bacteroidia > Bacteroidales > Paludibacteraceae > Physcocola. The sequence continues at coordinate 1,200 of CALMUD010000148.1, read as the reverse complement.
TTGTTTCAATGTTTTGAGAATCTCCTGCAGCATATACTCGATAAAAGTTTTTTTTATTCCACCTCGGCAGTATTTCCGCATACTGTTCTCTTATCTTTGCGCCATTATGTTATAGTTATAATGGCAGCCAGTGCATTGTTTTAGATTTCAGCGAATAGGGGTCCGGTAAAATCTGGTGATTATGAGGTATCTCTCTTCTGATTCTGTAGCTTTGTCTGGCTGCTTTTGGTTGAAGTCAGGTTGGTTGCTTTGTCTGTTCTTTGTCTTCTTTGTTTGTCTATATTCCGAATCGTTTAAAAGAAATTTTTATAAAAAGATGTACCTCGGCAGATTATCCGCCGAGGCTCTTCGTTTATTTGCACCGATGTGTTCAACAACACCTCAAGAAAAGCAGTAGGTTTCTTGTTTTTTTCTGACTTCTTTGTAATTTTGTTAATACAAAACTTAAAATGAAGACAAAAGAGAGAAAGACATAGTTCAAACATAATAGCTGACAGACAGATTATTATTCTATTCGGTTAAATCTGGTAAATTTCTTCTTGAGGTAAGGATAATAAGACGAGCACGTTTGTACCCGCAAGGGCGCAGGCTGTTTTTTCTTATTTTACCTCATGGCTTACCAGAGCCTTACCGGATGAATAAGTCAGAATGGCACTGCGCCCGTTTTTTATAATTGGTTTCGATGCGCAGCCGGAAACAACCTTACCCGAGAGAAAAGGCGAAAAAAGGAAATTAATTTTAAATAATATGATAGATATAGATAAACTTATTGGAATCTGTAAAGATTTGAAATTGGAGGAAGAAACTAGTGATCTTTCTTATATAAAGTCTAGGATGGAAGACGGTAATAAGGAGATTTTTATTCCTTTGGTTGGTGAATTCAGTTCAGGTAAGACTTCGTTAATAAATGCATTGACTGATAGCAAAGAGTTGGAGACTGCATCCAAGCCTACAACTTCTACTATTTATGAAATTCATTTTGGATATGACCATTGTTATGCAAATGTTATTGATGAGAATAACAATATGACAGAAATCCAAAATATTGCAGATTTAAAGAACGATAATCTGATTGATTCCAAAATAGTAAAGGTTTTTGACACTTCCAAGCAGGTTCCTGCAACTACGGTTTTGGTAGATACTCCGGGATTATCTTCAAATGAAGAAAAGCATAAAATAGCATTGTCTTCATATTTACCC
>CALMUD010000147.1 GCA_937872735.1 uncultured Bacteroidales bacterium | reverse complement strand
AGGTTGCAACCAATTGGATTCTGTAGTGATTCCGAGCAAGGTGACGAGTATCGGGAATTCTGCTTTTTGGGGTTGTAGTAGTCTGAGTAGCATTGAGGTGGATAGGGCCAACCAGAACTATCAGGTAATAGACGGCGTTCTGTATAACAAGGCGGGCAATGAATTGATATTTTGCCCAGTCGGAAAAAAAGGTAGTGTAATTGTACCTGACAGTGTGACCAAGATTGATGATGATGCCTTCTCTGGTTGTAGTCAATTGGATTCTGTAGTGATTCCGAGCAAGGTGACGAGCATCGGGAATTCAGCTTTTGAAAATTGCAGCAACCTGACGCGCGTGACGCTTCCTGACTCCTTGACGAGCATCGGCAGTTATGCCTTCAAAGGTTGCAACCAATTGGATTCTGTAGTGATTCCGAGCAAGGTGACGAGTATCGGGGATGGAGCTTTTGGGGATTGCAGCAGTTTGACACGTCTCTTCTGCTATGCTCAGACACCACCCTCATTGGGCAGTGGTGTTTTTCTTTCTGTCAGCACCAGCATACCTATTACCGTTTGCCAGTCGGCAGTGGATGTCTATAAGTCGGCCAATGGCTGGAAGGACTTCAGCAACTACACAACAGTAGGTACCCCGACTATTACATTGGCAGCCGTCAATAAGGCGACCTGCGACAATGCAGCATTGGAATTACCTGTGGTCATCATAGACTATCACACAGTTGTTAATATCGCCCGCGTGTGGAAGTATGCTTACGATGGTGGAAGCAATGTAGCCTTCAATCCTGATACCTTTAAACTGAGCCAATTTGGCGGCAAAACGCTCACTGTGAAGTGTGAGGCCCGCAATGTGTGCGGGTCCACGCTCAGTGCCAACGGCATTTCTCTCACAGTGAACCATACCATCCGCAAGGACACCACCGCCAGCGAATGTGGCAGTTTCAAGTGGCGCGGGGTGACCTATACCAAGAGCTGCACGGTGTCCGATACCGCTACTGCCGCCAATGGCTGCGACAGCATCGTGACCTTGCATCTTACGGTGACGTCATCTGCCCCCGTCTGTGCGGCACTGGCACTGGCTTCAGCCGAAACGGGCCAACCGCTCGACGTGAGCCAATATGCCACTGCCACTGGCTGGCAAAAACGTGACCCCTACAATAACTGGAAGAGCCTGAACGTGGCTGACGCGGTGACGTGTGACATGAGCATCGACTCGGTGCGCTATTATTCCACCAATGCGTGTGGCACCAGCTACAGCAATGCCGTGAAGTTGGCGGTGCATGGCACTCCTACAGTCGATATCTATGGCACGTCACTTACACTTTGTGCCAACACGCACGTTTCTCTTCCATATCTTTTCATTGATACCTGTGGCAGCAGTCTGACCGACACCACCTGGACCATCTCGAACGACGGGTTTGCCACTGAAAAGGAGATACAGCCTTATGAGGCACTGCCGTATGCTTACAATGGCTATCAGCTCCGTGCCAATGTGACCAACAGCAATGGCGAAGTGGGTCACAGCAAATCGATTCCACTCATCATCAACGATGTGCCATCCTTCTCGGTGGTACCTGCGCCTGAATGGGCCTGCGATGGTGCCGCGTTTGCCCTGTCGGCACCGACCATCAGCGAGAATGGGTCTGAGCTGGCATCTTATACGGCTGGGTCTATGACCTTTTATAAAAAAGGCTGGCAAATACAGGAGGATAGCAGCTGGTATTCAGTTTCAGTTACGCCTGATGTCATTTACAGCAACAATAACAAAAAGATACGCTACTATGCCACGAACGGTTGCGGAACGGGTTACAGCAACGAGGTGACACTCAAGGTCTATCCTCCA
>CALMUD010000146.1 GCA_937872735.1 uncultured Bacteroidales bacterium | reverse complement strand
GTCAGCCTATGGTGAGATGCACCAGAGAAAACTGGAAGTGGCTTTCAGCCATTTCCCTTTTGAACAGCTTTACAGTGATTTTGAGGTCTTTGACTGGGGCTGCGGACAAGGGCTGGCCACCATTTGCCTTGTCGATGCGTTAAAGGAGAAATCCAGATTGGGGTACCTGAAAAAGGCGACTCTGATTGAACCTTCTCCGGCAGCACTGCAAAGGGCCGAGGCAAACGTGAAAGCCTGCACCAACCACTCCATTCCTGTAATTCCAATCAACAAATATCTGCCAGGAATCAATACAGACGCCTATATCATCGAACATATACACCCTGATACAGACATTGTCATCCACCTATTCTCCAACATACTTGACGTGGCTGACATTGACCTGAAAAAACTGGCGGCACTGATAGCTGCCGCCCATTGCCGCCACTATATCGTCTGCGCAGGGCCACTCAACCAGGGCGAAGGGCATTTGGACAACTTTACGAGATATTTTGATATAGACAACGATGACATACTCTATGAATACGATACCTCCTCGTTGGGCAAAATAAAAGACGGGCACAACATCACCGCCAAAATAAAGATATTCACCCTCGAAGAGAAAAATGGCAAATCAATACTGATACCCTATTCCTTTTATCCGCCTAAGCAGTTTTTCGCCGCCTATCAGCTGGATGCCGTACACGATTATCTGACACAGAAAAACGAGAAATACGAATTATCAGAATCAGCATTTGAAGTGCTGGCACCCTTTGACTTCGGTGCCAACATTTACGATGATATGCACCCATTACTGGCAGTAATGAACAACCTCATCACCAGAGGCCTGCCCACCAAGGCCAGTCCTTTCATTGAAGAGACTTTCAGCCGCATATACGGAACAACAGCCAAAGATTACAACAACGAATCCATCAGATTTCCGCAGACAGGCAACAAGGCAATGGACATGGAAATAGCGGAAAAAACACCGACAGCTGTGGCCTGGATGGAAAAAGTGATAGTGGAAGCCATGATAACGGGGAAAATATCCATTGACAAGCCCGAATGGAAAGTAATGGTAAAAGAGCAGGATGTGCCTTGCTCGGCCATTGCCTTTTCTGAAACAAGAGAGATGTTCAACCACCTG
>CALMUD010000145.1 GCA_937872735.1 uncultured Bacteroidales bacterium | reverse complement strand
AGCACGCGGGAATCAATATTGGTACCCCGCGCCACGGTAGCTTGTATAACATCGCCATTGGAATCAACCATAATCTCCACAACCACACTTCCCGACTCATTCACCGTATAATCAGGACGGACCAGATTGCCACGCAACGAACGGCCCGCAAGAGACCAGCTATAACCGCTACCTGCACCACCATTAACGTGCATTCCTCCCCTTCCGCCTTGACCTGTTCCCTTGGAATCTTCTCCGCCAGTACCTCCGCTTTGGCCAAAAGTTGGCGTTTTTTTACCAAAAACATTTTTCACAGAACCGTGAATACGCTGTGATGCTGCCTCTTGGGCGGCTTTTTCTGCAGCTTCCTTTTTTCGGTCTTCTTCAGCCTGACGTTGACGTTGCAACTCCAGTATATCAATTTTCTTTTCGGTATGTTTTTTTGCAGTTGACAGATTGACATTCTGTTCTATGTTTTGCGAAGGAACATCAACCGCAGTATTCTGAGGTTCTGTAGGTTGCTCCATGCTGGGCTGCTGAGGCATATCAGGCACATCACTGGCAGGCACCGGCTCAAACATCTGCTCTCCGCCACTTGAAGGGGAGTCGCCCACCATAGCCTCCACCCCCACCTCTTTGCGTGGATTGGATACAGCCAGCACCACCAGGTACAAAAAGAGGATAAGCAACGCAAAAAATATCGCGCTGGCCGCAGCTCCAATTATTTTAGCTTTTTTCTCCAGTACCATAATAATCCCGTAAAAAGGAATGTCTTTTTCTATTTATCTTGCAAAGGCTGAGTGGCTATCACCAACTTGAACTTGTTGGTATTAGCGATACTCAGCACTTTTACCACCTCGCTCAGAGGCACATCGGCATCACCATACAGTGCCACATACATATCAGGTGTCTGATGAGATTGTTGCTGCAGCCAAGGCTCCAGTTCTCCGAAAGGTATTTCATGCTCCTTTTCCTTGCCAAAGCCGACATAATAATGCAAATTCTTGTCAATAACCACACGGGCCAAAGGCTTTGCTGCGGTCTGTGCCTGACTCTGGGGCAAATTTATCTTTATGGCCACCGGCTGGACCACCGCAGAGGCCAAAATAAAGAAAATAAGGATTTGGAACACGAAATCCGTCATGGACGACATGTTGAACGAGGCATCTACCTTATTTCTTCTTTTCAGTGCCATAAGCTATATCAGTTAGCAGGTTCGTTTAGTATATCCATAAACTCAAGTGAATGAGACTCCATGTCGCGTACTACTTTGTCGATACGGGTAACCAGATAGTTATAGGCAAAGAAAGCCAAAATACCGACAATCAATCCGGCTACAGTCGTAACCATTGCGGTGTAGATTCCACCTGCCAGATTGCTGACATCGACATTATTACCAGCATTCGCCATTTGGAAAAAAGCCTGAATCATACCAGTAACCGTTCCAAGGAATCCCAACATCGGGCCTCCACCAGCGATAGTGGCCAATAGGGAAAGGCCCTTCTCCAATTTGGAGATTTCAAGGTTTCCCACATTTTCAATAGAGACCTGAACATCATTCATCGGACGGCCCAGACGGGATATACCCTTTTCAACCATGCGCGCATAAGGCGACTCGGTACGCTGACAAAGCGCCACGGCATCATCAATTTTTCCTTCATTCAGAAAGTCCTTGATACGATCCATAAAAGAAGGGTCGTTTTTTGATGCGCCACGAATTACAATAAGGCGTTCCACGAAAATATAAACCGCCAACAATCCTAACAAAAGAAGAGGAATCATAATGATACCTCCCTTTATGGCCATATCCAACAGGTTCATTTCAACCTCCTGCTGCGCAGGGGCCGTCTGTGCGGCCTGCGCCGCAGTCTGCTGTACGCTGTCGGCTACATTCTGAGCTTGCAATAATACGAATAAATTCATTTGGTATGGTTTTTATCTACAGATATTTGATATATAAAACGCTATCTACTAATTAAAACGCACCTTAATCATTTTTCGTGTCAACCAGACAATTTTTGTAAAGCTGTATGGTTTTTTCGAATCCAAAATACAAGGCGTCAGATATAAGTGCATGACCAATGGAAACCTCTTTCAACCAAGGAATCATCTGATGCATATAAGCCAGGTTCTCCAGATTGAGGTCATGACCGGCATTCACGCCCAGACCAGCATCGCGAGCCACCTTTGCGGCCTCCACAAACGGAGCTATGGCCAATTCTCTGTTCTCGGCATAATGCTGAGCAAAAGGCTCGGTATAGAGTTCCACCCTATCCGCTCCTGTCTCTGCAGCATTGCGTATGTTATCAGGATTTGTATCAATAAACACAGACACTCTGATTCCATTGGACTGCAAATCTTCAATCACCTCCTTCAGGAAACTCTCGTTCTGTATGGTGTCCCATCCTGCATTTGAGGTCAAAGCCTCAGGCGGGTCTGGAACCAAGGTAACCTGAGTGGGCTTCACGGTCTTAACCAAATCAATAAAAGAATCGCACGGATACCCCTCAATATTAAATTCAGTCTTGATAACCCCTTTCAAAGCTATCACATCATCATAACGGATATGTCGGCCATCCGGGCGAGGATGAACAGTAATACCCTCTGCACCAAACGATTCACAATCAGCAGCCACTTTCAGCACATCAGGGACATTTCCTCCTCGTGCGTTCCGTATGGTAGCCACTTTATTTATATTAACACTTAATTTAGTCATATTCAGTTATACGAATTCAAAACAAGCGAAAAAAAGAAATCAGACATTATCGAGCGTATGCCCCATTCGGTCCTTTTTGGTTCGCAGATACTTGATATCATAAGGATTGGGAGCTATTTCAATAGGGACATTCTCCA
>CALMUD010000144.1 GCA_937872735.1 uncultured Bacteroidales bacterium | reverse complement strand
AGAAATTAAGAATCATTAATGCGTTACAATCTAAAAATCATTTTGTAGCCATGACCGGCGATGGCGTAAATGATGCGCCTGCACTTAAAAATGCCGATGTCCGCCTCTTCGGCCGTACCATTCACTCCCTCCACAGGGCGGATGTCCATATCACGGCGCACACTGCGCCAGTCATTCTCCATAAGGCACTTGCTCAGATACACCTTGCGCATCATGGCAGGCATCACATGGCTGTTCTCCAGATGGAAGTTGTCGTTGGGACCATACAGGTTGGTCGGCATCACTGCTATATAGTTGGTGCCGTACTGGAAGTTGAAACTCTCGCACATCTTCAGTCCCGCTATCTTCGATATGGCATACTCCTCGTTGGTATACTCCAGAGGGCTGGTCAGAAGCACCTCCTCCGTCATGGGCTGCGGCGCATCCTTTGGATAGATGCAGGTGGAGCCCAGGAAGAGCAGCTTCTTCACCCCGTGGCGGAAGCTCTCGCCTATGACGTTCTGCTGTATCTGCAGATTCAGGTAGATGAAGTCGGCCCGATAGAGAGAGTTGGCCATGATGCCACCCACATGGGCGGCCGCCAGCACCACATACTCGGGCTGCTCCTCATCAAAGAATCTCTTGACGGCTATCCCGTCCATCAGGTCCAGCTCCTTGTGCGTGCGCCCTATGACATTGGCATAGCCCTTGGACTTCAGATTGTTGTAGATGGCTGAGCCCACCAGTCCGTGATGGCCCGCCACATATATCTTCGCGTTCTTTTCCATTGTCTCTTTTTTCTTACAAAAATCACACCTCGCTGCGGTGCAGCGTCTTCACGTAGTCATAGTCGTGCTTGGCCATGATGCTCACCAGCTCCTCAAACGAGGTCTTGCGAGGATTCCAGCCCAGCACCGTTCTGGCCTTGGTCGGGTCGCCCAGCAGCTGCTCCACCTCCGACGGGCGGAAATACTTGGGGTCCACCTCCACCAGCACCTTGCCGGTCGACTCGTCCATGCCCTTCTCGTCTACCCCCTCGCCTTCCCAGCGCAGGCTGATGCCCAGCTCCTTGAATGCCAGCGTGCAGAACTGGCGCACCGTATGGTACTCACCCGTGGCTATCACGAAGTCCTCTGGCTTGGGCTGCTGCATTATCAGCCACATGCACTCCACATAGTCCTTGGCGTAGCCCCAGTCGCGTAGCGAGTTGAGATTGCCCAGATAGAGCTTGTCCTGCATGCCCTGAGCGATGCGGGCGGCCGCCAGCGTGATCTTGCGGGTGACAAAGTTCTCGCCGCGGCGCTCGCTCTCGTGGTTGAACAGGATGCCGTTCACCGCAAACATGCCGTAACTCTCGCGGTAGTTCTTCATGATCCAGTAGGCATACTGCTTGGCCACGCCATATGGCGAGCGAGGGTAGAACGGGGTGGTCTCCTTCTGGGGAACCTCCTGCACCTTGCCGAACAGCTCCGAGGTGGACGCCTGGTAGATGCGGGTCTTCCTGTCCAGACCGAGTATGCGCACGGCCTCCAGCATACGCAGGGTGCCTGTGGCATCCACATCGGCCGTATACTCCGGAACGTCAAAGCTGACCTTCACATGGCTCTGGGCTGCCAGATTGTATATCTCGTCCGGCTGCACCTGCTGTATGATGCGTATCAGCGAACTGGAGTCCGTCATGTCCCCCCAGTGCAGGTTCACCTGGCGGGTCTGCTTCATGTCGCGGACCCACTCGTCAAAATAGAGATGCTCGATGCGTCCCGTATTGAACGACGACGACCGCCGCAATATGCCGTGCACCTCATATCCTTTCTCCAACAAGAACTCTGCCAGGAACGACCCGTCCTGACCCGTTATTCCAGAAATCAACGCTACCTTTTTCATATTATTATAATGTTTTTTTATTTTGTCTTCTTTGTCAGCAATACACTTCCATCACCTTGCACGCCTGCGCCGGAATCACCGTCACCCGATCCATGCCGCCCGGCACCAGCGCCGTGTGGCCCTGGGGCAGCCATGTGGAGTAGCCATTCGAGTCCTCTATGCGGCAGGCTCCGCTCAGGCACATGTATATCTTGAAGCTGCCCGTCTCCGACACCCTGCGCTCCATCGGACGGTCCAGATCCAGCAGCTGCGTCACGAAATAGGGGCACGACACCAGCGGCACCGCCTCGTTCCTGCGCTCCTCATAGCGCGTGCGGTAATGCTCATACACCGTATAGTCGATGGCCTGCTTGGCCAGGTCCGTGTGCAGCTCGCGCTTCCGGCCGTTCAGGTCGGGGCGGTTATAGTCATATATGCGGTAGGTGATGTTGCTGCTCTGCTGCACCTCCGCCACCATCACCCCGGCACCAAGCGCATGGATGCGCCCTGCAGGCAGTGAGTACACGTTGCCGGGACGCACCTCGTGATACTTCAGCACGTCACAGATGGTGTTGTTGCGCACATGCTCCTCATACTCCTCTGGCGTGATGTTCTCCTTCAGTCCCGCTATCAGACGGGCTCCCGGCTCCGCCGCCAGCACATACCACATCTCCGTCTTGCCCAGACTGTCGTGGCGGACCTTCGCCAGCGTGTTGTCGGGATGGACCTGTATGGAAAGGTCGCGCGCCGCATCCAGAAACTTTATCAGGACCGGAAAATGGCCATCAAAATTGCGCATCACCG
>CALMUD010000143.1 GCA_937872735.1 uncultured Bacteroidales bacterium | reverse complement strand
GGTGGCGGCGGTGGCGGCGGTGGCGAGGCACCTTATGATATAGAGAACCATCTGAACGAGCAGGCGGGCGAGCAGGTGGACAACTACTACATGAATGAGCACTTCAAGAAGTATATGCGTCTGCTGAAGGACGGTGCCGAGCTGGAGCAGACGCAGGCCCTGCAGGAGCTGCACCGTTCGTTTGCCATACTCAGTCAGGAGGAGCAGAAGTATGCCCAGCTGTTTCTGGGCGAGGTGCAGCGTGGTGAGGTGGAGGTGGACCCCGACAAGTCGCTCAGCGATTACATTGCCGAGTATATGCAACGGGCGTGCGATGACCGCATCCACCGTTTTGCCACCAGTCTTGGACTGGACGAGGCGCTATTGCGCCGTCTGTGCATGCAGCACCCTACGGCCGACAATATTAACGAGTTTGGCCGCTTTGACGCACTGAAGGCCACGGTGGACCTGGCCAAGGTCCGCGCCTATCTGGAGCAGCACGAAGGACAGCCGGTACCGCCACATAAGGTAGGCAGCAAACTGGACAAACTGCTGCGGAACTTTGTGTTAGGGGAGTGAAAAGAGCGAACGACAGCTTCCAAAAGGAAAATATGTTTTCATACTGCACTTTAAAAGGGAAGGATGAGGCTTGTCCGCGGGGACAAGCCTTTTTTATTTATGCCCGAATGCCGTGCCGTTGCCTCATTATTTTTTCCTCTTGATATTTTCGTCGCCCCGCGTGTACATTTTACGCTGCAAAACAATTAACTTTGCAATCGTGCATTTCTGTGCCCCCGATGAAGGAGGAGACAAGGCGTAATAGAAAAATGAGATTATGACACAAGACGAATTGATAGAGCAACTGAAGAATCAGATTATTGCAGCCCTCTCGCTGGAGGACATCAAACCCGAAGATATTGACCCTGATGCCCCGCTGTTTGGCGAGGGCCTTGGCCTGGACTCCATTGACGCGATTGAACTGATATTGCTGCTGGAGAAGAATTACGGCATCAAGATTGAGGACCCTCGCCAGCGCAAGGAAGTGCTGACCTCGGTGCGCACCATGGCCGAACTGGTGGAGAAAGAGGGGAAAGCCTGAACATGACTGAGAGGGTGCTGATAACGGGCGCCGGCATGGTGACTGCCGCCGGTGTGGGTGTGGAGGCGAACCTGCGCACGCTGATGGGCGGCGAAGGTGCTGCCTTTGCGCCTGCCCGCTATCTGCATACCTCGCTGACCATACCGGTGGCGGAGGTGCCTCTGGACAACAATGAACTGACGGCCCGGTGCGGACTGCAACCCAGTGAGGCCCACAGCCGCACTTATCTGCTGGCGCTGCTGGCGGCACAGGAGGCTCTTGACTCCGCCCATATCAGCGCCGCCCAAGCTGGCAAGCTGGGACTGGTGGCTGCCACCACGGGCGCCGGCATTGAAGTGATAGAGGCGTGCTACGACACCCTTGACCAACACCTTGCCGCCATACCCAACTTCAGCAGCAGCAATCTCACCGACAGTCTGGCCCGATATTTTGGCATCACCCACCCCGTCACCACCATCAGCACCGCCTGCTCCTCGTCGGCCAATGCCCTGCAAGTGGCGGCGCGTCTTATACGTCATGGCAGGGCCAGCCGTCTGCTGGTGGGAGGCATGGACGGACTGTCGCGGTTCTCGCTCAACGGTTTCAACTCCATCGAGATTGTGTCGCCTACGGGCTGTCGTCCGTTCGATGCCAGCCACAACGGAGTGACACTGGGCGAGGGTGCCGCCTTTCTGGTGCTGGAGTCGGAGCAGGCTGCGCAGGAGCGGGGTGCCGAGGTGTGGGGCGAGCTTTCAGGCTACGCCAACCGCAACGAGGCTTATCATCCCACCTCGTCACGTCCCGACGGAGCTGGGGCCGCAGAGACCATCAGGGCCGCGCTGGCCCAGGCGGGTATGCAGCCCGATGGGGTGGACTGCATCAATGCGCATGGCACCGGTACGGTGGTCAACGACCAGTCGGAGGGCAATGCCATTGTGTCCACCTTGGGCAGCGGGGTGCCGGTGACGTCCACCAAAGGATTTACCGGCCACACGCTGGCTGCCTGCGGGGCGGTGGAGGCCATCTATTCCCTGCTCTCTATCCGTCATGGGGTGATATTCGGCAACAACCGTGTGCTGCAGCCCATGCCTGAGGTGTCGCTCAGTCTGCCCCTCCATACCTATACAGCCAGTGTAAGCACCGTATTGTCCAACTCGTTCGGGTTTGGCGGCAGCAACACTGTGCTGATATTCACCAAAGCGTAGGAAAGAAAAAATACGTAACAACCATATATGCCAGCTTATATACAGTCCACCTCTATGATATCTCCGCAGGATACTTGCGGGGAGGACAGTCTGGAGCAGCCCCGCCATGAGGTGTGCCAGCATCTGCTGTGTGTGGACCCCGACTATAAGGCATTGATACCACCGGCCCGCCTGCGCCGCATGTCGCGCATCCTCAAGATGGGGTTGGCGGGGTCGTCGCTCTGCATACAGCGGTCGCCCGTTAAGCCCGATGCCGTGATTGTGGGCACGGGTCTGTCGTGCGTTACCGACCTTGAGCGGTTCATGCGGTCGTGCGATGATGAGCATGAGCAGATGCTGTCGCCCACCCCTTTCATCAACTCGTCGCACAACTCGGTGGCGGGCCAGATAGCCATGGCCAACCAGATAACGGGCTATAACAATACCCACTTTCATGGAGTGAGCTCGCTGGAGTCGGCGCTGGTGGATGCCCTGATGCTGCTTGATGAGGGTGACAGCCGGTGTGTGCTGGTGGGCGGAGTGGACGAATATTCGCAGATGAAGTTTGACGTGTTCAGCCGCGTGGGGTGGTGGCGGCAGCAGCCGGTTGACAATCTGGAACTGCTGCATACCCGCGGCGAAGGGAGCATCATGGGCGAGGGGGCGGCTTTCTTCGCACTGTCGGGCCAGCCCAGTGGGACTGATTTGGCGCAGCTGGTGGATGTGACGTCGAGCCTCTGCACTGATGATGCCGATGAGGCTCTGCAGCGCATCTGTGCCTTTCTGGAGCGTCAGGGAATCGCGTTGGAGGATGTGGATGTGATAGTGGACGGCCGCAATGGCGATGAGCCGTCAGACGCCGTTTATGAGGCTGTGGAGGCCCTGTGGGATGCGAGGACTGGTGAGCGTCGGCCCGATGTGGTGGCCTACAAGCATCTGTGTGGTGAATATCTTACGGCATCGGGCTTTGGCTTGTGGCTGTCGGTGCGGTTGCTGCATGGCCAGCATCTGCCAGCGTGTGCTGTGGTGCGCCGTTCGGGGCGCAGCCAGTGGCGCAATGTGTTGTTCTATAACTGTTTCCGCAGTAGCGTGGATAAATGTTGTGTTTGCAATTATACGGAGTCGATGGCATTGCTGCGGGAGGTGTGATGTGATTCTCTCTTTTTTTGTATCTTTGTAGGAGTATAGGATAAAATTGCATTATCTTGTGATGGGATAACCGCGGATTAAAGCAAGTATGATATGAGCAATGACAATGATATAAGGCTGATGCCCAAGGCCGTACAGGACTTTGAGGAACTGCGTCATGGCGGATATGTTTATGTTGACAAGACCGATATGGTGTGGAAAATTGCGAACGGAGAGAAATATAATTTTCTCAGCCGTCCTCGCCGTTTTGGTAAAAGTCTGCTTGTCAGTACGCTTCATTATTATTTTGATGGCCGGGATGACCTTTTCCAAGGTTTGAAGATAATGGATATGGAAAAGGAGTGGCCTAAACGTCAGGTATTCCATTTTGACTTTAGTGGATGTGAATGTGCTGACGACTTGTCAAGTTATCTGAATTTCACCCTTGCGAAATATGAAGAAGAATATGGGCGGGAAGCTGCCGCCAAGACGAATAAGGACCGTTTTTTATCTTTGATTCAGAGGGGGAATGATAAGTATGGCAAGCCGGTGGCCGTGCTTGTGGATGAATATGATACTCCACTTCAGCATACGCTGTATGACAAGGATGAGCATGAAGAGGTTTGTGATATCTACCGCAGTTTTTTCCCCGCATTAAAGACGGGAGGAAAATATGTGAAATGTCTGTTTATAACCGGTATTACCAAATTCACCCAGTTGAGTCTGTTCAGCACGCTCAACAATATTTCCATTATTGGCTCTTGGCCCGAATATAGCACAGTGTGCGGTATAACACGCGAGGAAATGACTTCCAATTTCAGGCCTGAACTGGAAAGAATGGAGGAAAAGAATGAATGGAATTTGGAAACCACGTTGGATGAACTGTGTAAAATGTATGATGGATATCATTTTGCGGCAGCCAGCATGGGTGTTTATAATCCCTACAGTGTCATAAATGCTTTGTCGCGTAGCGAGATAACAAATTATTGGATATCGTCGGGAGCTACCAGCATGGTGAGCGAAATGCTGCAACATGTGAATGTAAGTGCAGAAGATATGGAGCAGTGCGTGATTGACAAGGATGCGCTTGAAATGAATGATGTTTCTCTTGACCAACCTGAATTGTTTCTTTATCAGGCAGGTTACCTCACCATAAAAGATTTTGATGGCGATTTCTATACGCTTGGTATTCCTAATAATGAAGTAAGAACGTCGTTCTTTAAAATGGTTCTGCCTAATGCTGTCGGCAAAATGGAATACGAAGTAAATAGTAGTATAAAGAACATAAAGAGTGCTCTGAAAGTTGGAGATGTGGAGGGGGCAATGGATTATCTGCAACAATTGGTAAGTGAGACTCCTTATGCCAAGAAGGGGGATAAAGAGCGGGAAGACAGATACCGTTTTATAGTGAAGAATGCGCTGTTTCTTTGTGGATGTCAGATGGAGGAGGAGAAACAGATGGCAACTGGACAGATTGACCTTGTGGCCCATTTTCGCAATATCATTATGGTGATGGAACTGAAACTGGATAATAACAAGGGCATAGGGGGTGCTGAAAAACAGCTGATGGACCGTAATTATGTTTCGGCGTTTTCGGCTGAAAAAAAGGAGGTCTATGCCATTGCCATCAGTTTTGCCTGTGGTGGTGATAGGAGTGGCATTTCAAGCAAATCGGTGAAGAGAATCAAATGACATTTATTTCGTTGTCCTGTCCCCCCAAAAATGAATCTTTAGGTGGCGACAAATGTGCAAAACATTTCGGAAAAGAGGAAATAAAAAAGATGGCACCTTTGCAACAACGGTGGTGAATATTTCTTATCTTGTTGTCAACAAAAAATCTAAAAGAATATGAGTAAAAGTGGAAGTGTGATTGCCGCCCTGCTGGGAGGCGCTGTGATAGGTGCAGTGGCTGCATTGCTGCTGGCGCCTGCCAAGGGAAGTGATACCCGTGCCAAGCTGGCTGACGAGATGCGCAAGCGTGGCGTGAAGTTGCCCGGTAAGGGGGATGGTGGGGATGGTGGCGCTGCTGATGAGGCGGATGCCGACAGCGGAAATGAATAACCAGTTTTGACAGAACATATCATGTTTATCAATTACTATTTAAGGCACATCCAACAGCTGGTGGACGGGGTGAAGGAGTATGTGGACCTGCGCCAGCGGAGCCTGCGGCTGTCGGTGGTAGAGAAACTGACCATACTGCTGTCGTCGGCTGTGGTGGCTGTGCTGCTCCTGGTGCTGGGTCTGGTCGCCTTTTTCTTCCTGTCGATAGCGGGAGCCTTTTGGCTGGCTCCGCACGTGGGAGGCATGGCCGCCAGTCTGGCTATCATGTCGGCTGTGTATGTGTTGCTGATGCTGCTGGTGGTGCTGTTGCGCAAGCCGTTGATAGTAAATCCATTGACCAGATTTCTGGCCCATCTGATGATACAACCTGAAACAGAGGAGGAAGACGATGATGACGATGAAGAATATGAATAATGGAAGGTCAACCCCCCTTGGTGTTCCCAACTCGCTCGACGAGGTGAGGGCTCAAAAGGCGCTGCTGCAAAAGCGGATGGGCAAGTGTGAACGGCGGATTAAACGCACCTGGAGCGAGACCTGCGTATGGCCCCATTCGGAAGAGGGTGGACTGGCTGGTCTGGTGGAGAGTGGCAGTATGTATCTGGATGCGCTGGCTGCGGTGTCACATTTGTGGCAAAAGGCCAAAAGCCTGTTTGGCGGCGAAAGGTGACAACTGTGGCTCTGTGTGGCGGGGACGGCTGATGGCTTGACTCCATCCTTCCTGCCACACTGAGAAAATGATAAAGCGGGACCGGTTTTCCTATTCATTGGAAAGCCGGTCCCGCTTGGTTTATGTTATGCTGTCAGACAGCGTCAGTCCGTTCTATTAATTGCCAATGAAATTTATTTTATTGCAAAAAACTTTTGTTTTGTATAATTTGTTTGTATATTTGGGGCACACGTTTGAATATTTTTACATATCTAATATCATATAAACACACGTTGAATCAGGGGGGAGAAAGTGTTCTATCGCACGTTTCTGTTTTCCAACTTTCTTTGGCCCCTAAAAAATCACAAAATCATGAAGCTAAAAACGCAAAAGGTTTTTATCGCATCATTAGCGCTCTTAAGTGCCACTTGCCAAGCAGTTGGGGCTGAGGGAGATGCGTGGAATTGGCCAGCTTATTCGCCGACCATCAACTACAGTTTCAAGGCGCAGGGTATCACCTATACCATGCCTACCAAAAACTATGAAGGCGACTGCTACAAGGCGGCCGCCGGAGTGACCAACAAGGATTGGTGGAGTTTTGTATGGGGCTCTAACCGCAACTCGTTGGTGTCAGATGTTGCCATACAGAACTTGCTGACCCACTATAACGAGGAGTTCAGCTACATAACCGACAGCATGGGCTGGCCACGCGACAAACGTGTGCAGGACGGCTACCGCAGTACGGTGTATCTCTATGGCTCAATGGATTGTACCGGTTCCAACGACCCTACTGCCACAGGTGGCTGGCAGTCGTATGTGGACGGCTATCCGTGTGTGGTTGCCTCTTATTATCCCGTTTACAGTTTCGACCCCAGCTGTCCTTACAGTGACCGACAGAGCCAGATGAGTGCCATGATTCACGAGGGCATCCATGCCATACTTACCACATTGGGTGCCAAGCATGTGCATTGGTTTCAGGAGGGTGGAAACACCTGGTTGCAGCAAGAGATGGAGGTGCGCCGCCATGGCACCTATTCGGGCATGGGATTTCTGAATGCCACTTCCGTCATGGCGCCATTTGTTCCTATTGAGTGTTACAGCGGCTGGCTGCTCGATGGCTCGTTTGGCGGGCCTGGCGCACAGGGCGTGGATGCCGGTGGTGTGTGCAACTGGCGACGGATGCTGGGCGGCACACAGTATAGCAATATTTTCCCTACCTTCCTCGGACTGTGGGTGAGCGAGGGTGCGGTGCCTTGGATTTGGGTCAACACGACCGATGACAGCAAATACATTCTGGAGACGATGGCGGGCGCACTGGGTGATGCTCAGACCCGCCGCCTCATCATGGAGTATCGTTCCAAGCTGGCCATGCTGGATATGAAAGGATGGTCGGAAGCAATGCGTACGTTGCTCAACGATAATGTGGGCGCGACTATCGAGGCTGAAACCACCCCATGTACCCATACGGTGGCGCCGTGGACTATATCGCCCTATGTGGTGACTACCGACAGCAGCGGCTGGCTGATACCTGAGAACCGTACCACTCCGGGCTGGTCGGGTGCCAATATTGTGCCGCTTAAGATTTCGGGCAATACGGTCAAGGTGCACCTCAAACCGTTGGGCGACAACATGAGCCTGCAGCTGTGCTATCGTGCCACCGACGGCACGCCTGTATATAGCCGTCCTTCCATTGGTGACTCTACTGTCACGCTCAACATTACCAAAGCTGCGCAGGACAATATGGTGTTTGCTGTGGTCTGCAATACGGACTATGCCTACAAGGGCGACGCCACCCGCACCAAACATCACGACTACCGCTTGCAGCTGTTGGAGGGCGTTTCGGGCGCGGGCAATGCCAACACCAAATACTATAACGACTTCAACCTCGATTACGATTGGAATGCAGTGTCACATCCTGATACCTCATCCACTCCTTCAACACCCGTTACGCCTGTAACACCTAAAAACAAGATTACCGAGCTGGTGTATAATGTCACGCTGCCTATAGCGTCCAATTATGCGCCGGTGCTGGTGGCTCTTGACTCCGTAGCCATCAAGAATGCGCTGGGTCTCAATTCTTCGGTGGCCAGCGTGCTGGGTGGCAGTGTCAATTTGTATGGACTGAATGTTGATGGTTCGTTCAACAAGGAATCTACTGCCAATTATCCGGGTCACTGGTTTAATGCCGCTGGCAATGTGTGTGCCTATGGCACTAGTTCCACACTCTATTCTGAGTTGGTGGTCAACTCTATGAGTGTCAATATTGGCAACTATCCCGACAATGTGCAGGTGGGTTCTTCCTACACCATCCGTCAGGCGCTGGTGCGTGACACCAATCAGGTGAATCTGATATTCAATGTGCAGATAGCCAAGGCCTCCAGCTCTGCCAAGACTGTGATGGCGGAGGATGAGAATGGCGATATGCTGGACCTCTTCTATGGCCAGGATAAAACCATCTATGCCGATTATAGCGTGCCATTCGACTGTAATGTATCTATGGACCTCTATACGGCTTATGGTGCTTTGGTGCGCCATCTGGTAAATGCACACCGTCAGGCTGGCAGCTATAATCAGATGATTGACTTGCAGGCTATGGGGTTGCCTCAGGGTGTCTACCTCATCCGCCTCAGCTATCCTGGACATCAGGAAACCAAGGTGGCTATCACTGCCGTCAGATAAGGCAAGAGAGTCAATAATAAATACAAGAAGGCACAACTCCGTAATGGGGTTGTGCCTTTTTTTGTGTGGGCGTGAATGAGAGTGGCGGGAGGATGGGTGTCATTCGTTGCTCAACCAGGCATAGGCTGGCATCACGGTAATGCTTTTTTCTTTCCGTTCTATGATTTTGTTCTCGTGGTCTGTTATCAGCCATAGATTGTCGCAATGCAAGGCAGCCGATGTGCGCAGCAAACCTGCTATTTCCCGCTCAAGTGTTTTGGTAGCACTGATATCATAGCACACTTGCACAATCATTTCCACGACGTTGCGGTTACATACCACAAAATCTGCTTCACAATGCTGGTCGGCATAGTAATACACATCTTTATAGCTGTTGTGCATCCGTCTGACAAGATGGATTCCGACTATCGTTTCCAGTCGCCAGCCAACATTTTCTCCAGAAAAAGCGTTCAACCTATTATTCATGAAAGAGACGTCAATAGGGTAGCACTTTTCGTTGCGGATGCGGATGTGGCTTTTGGCCGAATATTTGCCAATAAGAACAATCAGATAGGCCTGTTGCAGATAGTTCACATAGTTTTCGGCCGTATGATTGGATGCAATCTCAAACTGATTTTGTATTCTCTTATATACAATAGTCATGGGGGCGCTGTTCAACAAATGATTAGTGATATCTGCAAACAGTTTTTTGTTGCGGATACCAAATCGTTGCACGATGTCTCTCTGTACAATGTTGTCAATCAAGCTGCCGATGTAAGGTTCGCTTTGTTCGCCCATCAGTAGTTCGGGAAATCCTCCTGTTTTGGTGTAATCGTCGAAAGCTGTTCTCAGAAAAGCGATGGTCTTGGTAGTCAGTGTGTGGGTGTCAATGTTCTTATAGTTGCAATATTCAGAGAAGGAGAAAGGGAAGAGTTCAATCTGGTGATTGCGTCCTGTAAGGTGGGTAGCCAATTCACTACTGAGCAGTTTGGAGTTGGATCCCGTTATCAGTAAATGCATTCCCGACCTCAGAAGGCGGTTGACAAATAAATACCAAGCATCCACATTTTGTATTTCATCAATAAATAAGCAGTCAAAGTCGCCATAAACTTTATAGAGTCCTCCTAGAATATCATTTAGGTCATCTGCATTGATATTGCTGAATCGTTCATCGTCAAAATTGAGATAAGCAAAGGGTTTTTCATAAGTCCGTAGCACATTGATGCACAGCGTTGATTTGCCACAGCGTCTTATGCCGGTTATCACTTGTGCCAACTGGCTATTCATATCTACCAGTTTTTCTTCGTTGCGGTGGCAAAAGGATTGTGTCAATAGATGTTTCAGTTCTTCTTTTTGCTCTGTCAATATTGTTTCAATTTTCCGTGCATCCATCTTGTATCTGTTTATATATCAATGGCAAATATAGCTTTTTATGTGGTTCTACTGCTATATTTTCCACTTTTTAACACTTTCTACTGCTATATTTCAGTTAAAATAAGGTATCTATACTGCTATATTTATTGGAATGGCAGGGAAAGATTCGAAAAAGGCTGAAATCCGTTTTATTGGAAATCAGCCTTTTTTTGTGAAATCAGTTTTGGAAAAAGGGGCACTTCAGTCGGTCCCTTTGGTCTAAAATCCGTATTGATGCGTAAAGTGATGAAACAGATTGTTGGCCCATATCAAGGCAATGCCTGTGAAGACGGCCAACAATATCCATCGGTTTCTGTTGTAAAAATGCCAAGCCCTTAGCTTTACGAAGGCAATAAGGGAATGTCGGAATATCAGGTCATGAATGGCGGCGGGCAATGCCATCGTTATCAATAGCGACCATACATAGGCCATGGGGTTGATAATCAGCGCCAAATAGAACTGTTTCCGATATAGGCTCACCATGGCGCGGGTAGTACCGCAACCTGGGCAGGGTAGTGTGGTTTCCAAGCGGAACGGGCAGACGGTAAATCCATATCCGTTAAGAACGGCCAGCACCCACGCGGCACCCAAGGTGGCACAGGCCAGAATGATCCACGAAGTCCGTTTTTGTCGATGCCGTTTATTGGTTGTCAGGAACATTGTCCTCCAGTATAGGCTGGTCTTCTGCCGATTCGTTTGTTG
>CALMUD010000142.1 GCA_937872735.1 uncultured Bacteroidales bacterium | reverse complement strand
GAAACTCTTCTTTCTTTCCCTTTGATTATTTTTGCACTTGATATTTGAATCTGCATTTAAAAATGATAAACTTATGAATTTTGTTGTATCAAAAATAATATGTAAATTTGGACACTTTTGTAATCAAACCGTATCTTTTTTTTACAAAAAAGTAATGTTTGAGACTATTAATGTATAAATATTAAAATTTATCTTATAATGAAAAGCCCAAATTCCCAGCTGGGGAATAGTTATGTCATGAAAATGGGGGATGTTTTCCATACTTCCCGTTTCCTATTTTCTGTTTTTGCGTGTGTGTTTTTCTTTTTGTTTCAAGGAGTTGAGGCCAGTCACAAAATCACGTTTGTTCCATGGTATGGCATGGATTCAACCCTGTGTACTGCCGTTCCCGTCGACAATTGTGGATCTATCTATCGGATAGCCTATTTCACGTCTGACAACGACCCACAAATGCAGATTAAAGTGGACGGAATACCTTTATCTCCTGCCAATTCCGCCTTTAACACTGATGCTCAAAGTGAAGGTTATACTTTTTTTGAGAGTACCACCACCTCTGGGTCGTATGCTGTGGCCTATAAAAAAGGAGTGTACGATGGCAGCAACAAGCATGGACTTCATGATTTGTATCTGAATACAAACGGAAGTGCTTACACGCTTTCTTTGCAAAAGCCAACAACGGTATATACCTCATTGTCGGTTGTTATGCCCGACTCCTTGGTATCTGGGCAATCCGTCACTATCGGTTCTTCATTCTGTCGCTCCGATTCATCGGTGTTCTCTGACGACGCCACTTATCAGTGGCAATCAAGTGAGGATGGCTCCACATGGTCAGATGTGGCAGGGGCCACGGCAGCTGCCATGACTGGATTCACTCCTATTGATTCAGTTTATTATCGACTGATAGCCAAAACCGCAACTGAGACCTATACCTCATCGGCTGTGCAGGCTGTGTATGTGGTACCCGCTCTCCGTCTGACAGCCTCGAATGCAGAGAAACTGAATGATTATGAATATGAGGTGGAGCAAGGCAAACCGTATGAGTTGCAAGCTGAGACCGATGGATTTGAGGCCTCTACTTTCAAGATGCAGGTAAAGACGCTCGATTTTGGCGCAGCCTATCGTGACACCTCGTTGTTGCAAGGTGCAGCCACTAACCTGTGGCAGGCCAAGGCGCAGCAAAGTCTGATATACAAATTGTCCGCCACAGTCAGTGACCCACGTCCTGGACATACGGGCTTGCTGACCTTGTCAGATACCATTCTGATCAGGGCGGTCTATGCGTGTGACGCCAGCACCATTCCCGATACCCTTTGGTACGATAATTTTGGTTACTTCAAATCGGCAACCGACTATGTGGAGTATGTGTTTGATGGCCCAACGGTGGAACATAATGCCTCGTTGACCGATGCCAAAGGAAAGACTTACCAGATAGAGCATTACTGGGCACCCGATGTCAACAACTTCGTACAAAATCATGAATATGCACTGACCGACCCAAATGTGGCAGACAATACGCCAGGCGACTGTGATGCACTCAGCTACAAGCCATACCGCTGTTGGGAAAAAGGACAATGCGACGGATACCGTGTGGAGGATGGCTATTATGCCATTTTGCCAAACCCTGATTACAGCAATTGCGGAAAAGCAGTGGATGACTATTGGGCAGGCAACGACCATACCGAAGGCGATGTGGAGGGCGGTATGCTGTTTGTGAACTGTTCCGCCAATTCGCGCAATACCATTATATACCAGCGTACGGTACATACCAAGAGCTCTTGTGCCAATACCCAGCTGCTGTTCTCGGCCTACATCAACAATGCGGCCATTGCAGCGGGCAGTACCCCAGTGAATGTGCGTCTGGATGTGCTTGATGAGAATAAAAAACTGGTTTACAGTGTGGCTTCGGGTGACATCATTCCGCGTGATGCTGCCAAAGGCGAAAAAGAATGGTCTCACCTCTCGTTCCTGTTCCCTTCCAATGGTACAGATTACACTATACAGATAACCAACAATATGGCGGGAGGAACGGGTAACGACATTCTGCTGGACGATATCTGCATTTCCATTTGTTACCCTAATATCGAGTTGTTGACCAACAGCACTTTTTCCCGTATGGCCGACACCGTAAGGACTTGCCAGACTGACACCGCCATCAGACTGTATGCCCTCAATCGCAACAATATACAAACGTATATATCCAATCCTATTTATCTGTTCCAATACAAGAACCGGCAGTCTGCCGAGAAGTGGGTTGATTTGGATACCACAGCACTGGCAGCGGGCGTTCTTCATCACTACACGTCAGTCAATACCGACAGTGTGCGTCTGTCAAAAGCGGACAAGCGATTCTGGAGAGACACTACAATTTTCCGTGTGATGGTGACATCGGCACAGAATGTGATTGACTCTATTTGCAAGGGACATCTGCCTATTGTCAATTGTGACAGTGTGTATGCCATCGACTCCATGGCTGTCATTTACCATTATTCGGGAGCCATGGGTCCCGACTTCTCCAAAGCAGCTTGTGAGGGAGATACTTTCAGTGTGAAAGGTGTGGCCAATTTCAAACCTTACGCAACCTGGTATAATGGTGATGGTGTGAAGTTGGTCAAAAATGACGGCACCAAGACAGCTTTTGTTGATGCGGCCGACTCTACCATACTGCATTTCGTGCTCACTCCGCAGTCGAAGGATACCACCGTATTCTATTTTGTGGGAAGAGAAATAGGAGGATGTGTCACCGACACGCAAGTTGTTCATCTGATAAAGAATCCTTTTGTCCAATTTTCTATACCTGCAAGATACAAGGATGTCAAGTTCTGCGAGTATGATTCGGTTATCACCTTACAGAATGTGTCACCAGCAAATGTCTCTTTTACATGGAATCTGAATGGACAGACAGTGGGCAATTCATCGTCTTCCTATACTACCTCGGCCTCTGTGCCAGAGGTACTTGACCATAACAAACTGACAGTAACCGGTAATGCCGCCAATTATTGTCCAGTTTCCGATAGCATGTTCTATACTGTCTACAAGCAGTTTACGCTGGCGTTGGCTTCGGATGTGCAGAAAAACAAACTCTGTCTGAAAGAGGCAGCAGGCACTCCTGTCCATCTCACCGCCACAGCAGTTCCTTCACTTGGCCGTCCATCCACCTATTATTGGTATGTTGACCAGGACGGAACAGTGAGCAAGCTGGGCGAGGGTAGCGAGAACACCTATACAGCCACCATAAGTCAGAACGGCACCTATAAATATACGGTGAAGGCCATCGACGGCATCTGTTACAAGGATGAGTCGCAGGCTTCGGCCACCACCTCTGCCAAAGACAGTGTGGAGGCCCGCGAGCCAATCACAATCGCCCTCACACCGAGTGATACCAGCATCTGCGAGGGAGGCTCCATAGCCTACAAGGTGCAGTTGCAGAACGTTCTGAGCAATCCAGCCACCGTAACATGGACAGCTGATTTTGCCGCTTCGGCCACTACTGTTACCGATGCCGCTTCGGCCACCACCAATGTGGTGACTCCCGATGCCTCCGCCACCAGTCTGCTGACCTTGCCAGTCAAGGCACAGGTAACCGATGAGGTCTGTGGCAACGAGGTTCGTGAGGCTTCGGCTTCTTATGCCCTTTATCGCAAATTTACGCTGGCGTTGGCCTCGGATGTGCAGAAAAACAAACTCTGTCTGAAAGAGGCAGCAGGCACTCCTGTCCATCTCACCGCCACAGCAGTTCCTTCACTTGGCCGTCCATCCACCTATTATTGGTATGTTGACCAGGACGGAACAGTGAGCAAGCTGGGCGAGGGTAGCGAGAACACCTATACAGCCACCATAAGTCAGAACGGCACCTATAAATATACGGTGAAGGCCATCGACGGCATCTGTTACAAGGATGAGTCGCAGGCTTCGGCCACCACCTCTGCCAAAGACAGTGTGGAGGCCCGCGAGCCAATCACAATCGCCCTCACACCGAGTGATACCAGCATCTGCGAGGGAGGCTCCATAGCCTACAAGGTGCAGTTGCAGAACGTTCTGAGCAATCC
>CALMUD010000141.1 GCA_937872735.1 uncultured Bacteroidales bacterium | reverse complement strand
TTGAATGCGGAGACCGCGGCTTCTCTGATATCAGGTTTGCCAACTCCTTGGGCCCGGGCCAAACTGTTTGAGTTCGCCCTCAATACGATGGCTACCCCAGATCCTAATATAGGAGAAACGGGTTTGGTAAAATATTACAAAATACTGCATGACGAGTGGCGTGGATTGCTGGCGGTTATTGCATTGTATCCCGATCGTATCAAATTTTCTGAACCTATTTACATGAATGTGGATGGTGCGGATTACGATATAGCCTCCGCTATGGGGCGTATGTTGTTTGATGATAAAGATTTATGGAGTAATCAGCATTTGTTGTCAGCTGATCCTAAAACGCAACCCTATATTCAACTTATTCACTACAAGGGACATCTGATTGGCGGCACATCACCGCTTACGGGTTGTTTCACGGGCATCCATTATGATTTGGGCTCGGATGCCAAGGATATACCTTGGTATGTGGATGGAAAATTCATAGATCCTACTCAAAGCAAATTGGATCCAGCGCAACTCCAGAAGTTATATCTGTTCGTAAAGAATTTGAATGATAATATTTCAACTTATGAAAATCTTCTGTTTTCTTGTCGCAAGAATAAAGGTACGGGTATATCGGGTCTGAAAAAAATGATTTTTACTTGGGTAAATGTCATAAAATCAAAATCAAGTACTTTGTCAGAAGTTGGCCCGGTTCCTAAATTCAAAATTTTGGAAAGCCCATTCAAGGAATTGTTCAAATTCGATTTGCCCGTCTATTTCTATCAGAATAAATTCACCTATACGGCACCTGCAGCTGCGGCTGGAATCCAAATTCCAGATGTTCAAGACTTGCTGAGTGACGATGATTATATAATAGGATTTCCAGAGGGGGATGCCAATCATAGATTATCGGATGCTTCGGTTTATTATCTGAAGGTGGAGGATAAGTCCAATCAGCAGATGTGGTATTTTACGGTTCCTCTTTCCGAATTGGGCGTAACGATATTCCGCACCCGTATGGGGTCTTTGTTGGGTTATGTCCCAAGTCCTGATCCACTTAGAATCTCGGCAGATACTGTTATGGAAGGAAAATCGCTGTCCGTGTCAATGACGGTGGAGATAGATGGCAATGCAGTGGCTCTTAATACCCGTGAGTACAAGATTGTTTACAAATCCATACCAAGCAAATTCGTTCTTTGGCCGAATTTTCGCTCGGACAAGTGGACCAATTATTATATGTATTCTGAGTTTACTTCGGATGCCAAGATGCACTTCTCTCCTCTTTTTTCGGATGCAGCTAACAAAATTGTGACGAATGGGACTGGTAATAATCCTGCCCAATTCTATGTGCCGGAAATGGAAACTAAAACGGTGACACAGAATGCAAATGTTACGATTGCCCCTTTGATTGTTTATCCTGCAGGAAAGGTCAGCGAAAGTAAACCGAGGTATAATATTTTGCGTGCGGACAAACCGATAGCGGGACTATCAGCTACGGTAAGCGACAATGGAAAGGAGCAACATGCCGGCTATTTGTTGCTGAAAGACGACAAGGTGCCAGATTTGTCGAATAGTCAGATACAATGTAATAATGCGGAAGTCGGTATCGATTTCGGTAGTAACAACACTTGTGTCTATTATAAAGATTCAACCAAGGAGGTCTCTCTGCCTGTCCAATTTGAAAATGACAGAGTCGTTCTGGTCGGTGCTGAGAGTGATGATGAAAAAGCAATTGCAGAAAACAATGAGCTTTTGTTTTTCTCCAATTATCCATCTGATAATGGTCAAATGAAATCGTGGCTGCATGAGCATGATAGCAACTACAATGCCAATTACGAAATGGAGGAGGTTGCAGGAGGTGTTCCTGTGAACAGACCGAATATTATGGTGGAAAATATGGACCAGTATGAAATTACCACTCAGGCTGGAATCCTTCATTATAATATGAAGTGGCTGAATGATGGCAAGGGTGCCCAGAAAAAGACATCTTTCCTTAAAACTATTTGGCTGCAAACGCTGGCTTACTTGTACAAGAATAGAATGACCCCTTCGGTGTTGCGTTGGAGTTATCCAGGAGCTATGTCTCCATCAGAAAAGAATGATTTGGGACGTATATATGGACAAGTCATATTAGTGAATCCTGTCAATGCTACGGTGAAAATAGAGAAAGAAGTCACAGAGGCGGAAGCTGTTTGCAGTTATACCAACTCTCTGAATTACGGGCTTAATTCGAATAACATTCTGTTGGGAATTGATGTGGGTGGCAGTACTACCGATATCCAAATCGTGGCAAAGAATATAAACCAGCCATCCTTGTTCCGAGAGAGTTCTATCCGTCTGGCTGCTGGTGTGTTCTTCAATGCCATCATCAAGTCAGATCAGTTTAAGGAGGCTCTTTATTCTTTCCATGAAGGACACAAGACGAAAGTGTATGTGGCCAATATTCAGGAAATGAAGAATTCCAAAGAAAAAGCCCCTTATTATCTGAACAGTATTTTCGACCAGCTGCATACCTCTGTGGATTATAATGCTTTTTATTCTTCGTTGTATTCAAATGCCAAGTTCGTATTCACCATCCCTGCATATGTTACAGGTCTCCTTCTGTTTTATTCGGGTATGTTGGTGGGGAAAACCATCAAGGATAAGAATCTGACAGAGATTAACACGGTGGATGTCAATTCCTTTGGTAAGGGTGGTCTGCTGTTCCAGTGGCTTGGTTGCGCTACCAGCACCAGTGCCATGAATGACTATTATGCCGCTTGCCTGAATGCGGGGGCAAAAGCCATGGGATGTGCAGATTTGACTGTTAATTATCGTACTCAGGATTTGAAGGATAACAAGGCTGAAGTTGCAAAGGGCTTATGCCTGAACCAAGCATTGCCAAAAGTCTTCGAGGCCATGGATTCTGATATTTGTGGAGAAACGGGGGTCCGCTTTATCTCGTCTGATGGCTCCCGCCAGGATATCAAGCCAGATGAGGAACTGAAATCTGATAAATTTGAAAACAGCATGAACGGTTTCGATTTTAGTGCGGTTTCCAATTTCAAGGATTTCATGAACATTTTTGTTGATTTCGTTTCTGTTCGCACCGATCTTTATCCAGATGCGAAAACCTTGTTGCAAGACAAGATAACAGATTTGCCTGGCCGTGTTTCCCGTTATATCTGTAATGATACAGAGTATATAAAGGCCGGCAAGAATGTAAATGAATTCTCTTATCATCAGCCGATTATCATAGCGGAGGGATGTTGTTTCCTCGATGATTTGATAAATGCAATTTTCTCCAAATAATATTTTGCAAGATGGATGTTTTGTCTCTGTTCATAACAAATTCCTATATATTGGGAATGGTCTGCGGTGCTGATTGTCAGCCACGTCCAGTGGCGCTTGACAATCGGGAGGATCGGATATGGTTGTATTTTCACAACGAAAAAAGTGACAATTCTGTTTCTTTCGGTTCGGGTAATCGTGAAAAGTGCAAGCGGCGCCAGTCTGAATATATCAGCGATATTTTTGCTCGGATGATAGATTCTGAGGCCAAATTCTCCTATTATGGTAGAGATACTGACTTGAAGGATATTTGGGAAGATGCGGGTGTCTTTGCACAGTTGAAAAAGAATTTTAATACTGAGGATGCTGTAGATCGGAAGAGCACACGTCTGAACTCCA
>CALMUD010000140.1 GCA_937872735.1 uncultured Bacteroidales bacterium | reverse complement strand
TCCCTACACGACGCTCTTCCGATCTGCTTTTTCGTCAGTGTCGGCATCGGTGTCGGCATCGGTGTCAGCTGGTTTTGCAGGCTCAATTTTAGTGATTGTGTTGGCAGGATGTTCCAGTTCGTTGTTCTCTTCCGGATTTCCATAAGGGTCCGATTCAAACTGAACATATTTGTAAGGGTTCTCTTTAATCTTTATGAGCTCTTGTTCTCTCCACGCATCAATGGCCACCTTTATCATTTCAGCTTGAGCGTCAGCCATCTGTTTTAGCAATGTTTCATTGGCTTCGGTCTCCGCTTTCAATCGGCTTTCATTTTTTTGTGTCGATATTTCCAGCTCGGTGTTGGCTTCATCGTTCAGAGCCGATATCCTTTTCATGGAATCTATTTTCCATTTGTGGTTTTCTGCCTCCAGATAGTGGTCATAAGGGCCTGCCTCCATCATCATTCTGAATATGGTAGGAATCACCTCTATGGCTACAAATAACAGCATGACCAGAATACGGGCCATGAACAGGGTGAAATTGTTGCTTGCAGAGGTGACTTCAGACAGCGCTTTTAATCTGGCTGACAATCCTTTGGAGGCTTCTACGGCTTTCTTCCTTGCTATGGTATAGTCTTCATAGTCTTTATTTAATTGGTCTAATTGGTCGCTTGCCTTTTTTTGGGAGTTGTTTATTTGTTGAAACTGTATTTCTCTTTCTGATTCTAATTGTTTGACAATTTCCATTTTTTGTTTGGTCCGAATTCCTATTCCCTTTTGTCTGGTTCCTCCAGTTCCATTTATTTCCTCATCAATAGCTCTTTGTGCTTGATTTATCTTTTCGTTTATGTTATCTTTTTGTTTTTCGTATCCCGCTATTTCGTTTTCTTTTGCTGTAATTCTGCTCATTAGGTCCTGGTTGGCATCATCAATGTTTTTTCCGTCAATTCCTGCATCAATCTTTAACTGGGTTTCTATTTTGTCCTCAAAAATTCTCAGTTCTATTGGTGTGGAAATGACGATGCCGAGGAAGATGGCAAGTATAATGCGGGGCAGACCCCCCTTTATCTCTTCCGTGCTGATGGTATGCTTCCCGTCGGAGTACATGGTATTGACCATGAAGCGGTCCAGATTGAGAATGAGCAGTCCCCAAAATATGCCGAAAATGATGCCTTTCCACACAGCATCATTGTCGGTGACGTTTACGTCCAATTTGGGGTCTTTGAATACGGTGTATAGCGCGTAGCCTCCCGATAGCATGGCCATCATGGCCGTAAAAAAAATGGTGCCGCCTATTCCAAAATATTTGGAGTAGTCGTTGGGACATTGGCGCAGCACTTTTCGGTTTACGCCTGAACATATCCAGAAAAATTCATTCAGCCAGCCGCACCATTCTATTTCTTTGGGGGCCCCGTTTATGGTCTTGGTATCTTTATCCATTTGTTTGTTTTTATTTGCTTGTCAATTGTTTGATTTTCTGATATAGACTCCCGAACAAGGGGAACCAGTGTCTGTTGTTGTGCTGTATTGTGATGGTGTAGCCAAATATTCGGTATGTTTTTGGAATCTTGATGGCTGGGTTGAGGGGAATTCTATCTGGCAGTTGGGCGTATACTTCATTTTTCCGATCTACCTTTTTACTGAACTCCTTCAGTGATACGAGTTGCACCGATGGTATTTTGGGCTGTATGTCCATTCGGTATGAGATGTTCTGTGTAGGAA
The DNA here is from genome assembly GCA_937872735.1 of uncultured Bacteroidales bacterium. Classification (GTDB taxonomy): domain Bacteria; phylum Bacteroidota; class Bacteroidia; order Bacteroidales; family Paludibacteraceae; genus Physcocola. The sequence goes on along the minus strand of CALMUD010000140.1, from coordinate 1,441 downwards.
CATTTATTTGTCTGAAGGCTGGATATGGCATCATGTGCACAGTCACCCTCCTTTCTTCTGTCCCCAGCTCATTTTGGGCTGTCAGTATGTATTCTGCACTCTTTTCGAGTTCCAGTTTTGCTTTTCCGCTGGTGGGTACTTGCTGCCCGTTTATGTTTATCGAAGTGGAGTGTTCTACATTCCAGGTGAGCATTACGGGAGCCTTGGGTATGGAGTATTTTTTGTCGATGGAGAATGTGATGCTGAGCGCGTCATATACGTTCACCTTTATGACTTTTTCATCTTCTATTTTTTCATCAGTGGTGCCGATACAATACATCAAGGTATAGGTGGTGCTGATGTCAGGACTTACCTCTCTGCTGCCATTTGCCGGAACTTCCTGGCTCTCCCCATTGTCTGTTACCAGATTTACGGTTAATGCATTGTCCACATTCCAGCTAAGTCTGGCGCGTTCTTTCTTCCCCCGGGTCAGTTTGTCCTTGTCTACTGTGAATGTAGGTTGTTTTATGGCAACAATCTCTATTGATTGGCTTTTGCTTGTGTCTGTTTCCTCGTTGTAAGCTGTCAGCTTATATTTCTGTCGGTTGTTGGTTATTCTCTCCTCGATTTGTCCATTCCCGTTTTGCTCATGTTCATTTAGGGTGATGCGGGTCGCATGTTTGACGTCCCATGTTATGGTTACCGAATCTCCTATCATCACCAGCTTGTGATCGGCTGTCAGGCTACTGATGCAAGGCAGGTTCAGTATATATTCGGTGGGGATGCGATGATGTACCAGCACTTCTGCGGAGTAATAATGTTTTTCATCATCCTCCAAGCCAGAATACGATTGTCTGAAAACATTAAATTGTATGTTTTCCAAATCGGAAAGATTATATCCTATATGAGCCCCGTTTTTTGTGGCATTCTGGTCTGAATATAATGTTCCTGTCCATGTGGCTACTTCCCTATCTATTCGGAGTATTACGGGATCGGATATACGGCCTTCCTTTTTTGCGATAAATCGCATCGGCAAGTCTTTCACAAAACTTACGCGGACATAATCTTCCAAACCACTGCGTGAATCCAGGCTGCGAGAGAGTGATTCTCCTCCTGGGCAAGGAATTGTTATGCCTTGTTCCTCACAGTCTTTCCACGATATCAGCCCTCCATTACTGAGTATGGAGTTGATGTTGCTGCGGTCGGTAAAATGGTAAAACTGTTGGATTCTGTTGACATCCAGCAGCTGGTTTATTTCGTCAGATTCTGTTTTTTGTTCCATATTGATTGCTATTATTTCTAATATTAATATATCTAATTTCTTTTTTATGTTTTGATGGTCTACTAAAGCATTGTCTTATAAGTCGAGTATTGTACCATTTTTGTATATTTAAGGATATGTGTTGCAGATTCTATGATTATGGTCATCTCATCTGTGTTATAGGGAGTTGTTCATTTATTG
>CALMUD010000139.1 GCA_937872735.1 uncultured Bacteroidales bacterium | reverse complement strand
TGTGCTCTTCCGATCTGTTGTGATGGCTGAAAGTCGAAGAAGCAAGTCAGAACTGTTTTTGGCACCCTTGAAAATTTCAATGGCATCAGGATTCTCCACAAAGTTTATCTCAATGAAACTTTTGAAAGACTTTCCAAACTCTCTGATTGAATAGGTTTTGCCTATCTGTCTGGCGCCTGTTACAAGTAGCGCATTTGGGTTTGATTCGTAATAGTTGTTGATATAGTTGTCTATTTTCCTTTTTAGCATGGCTTGTTGAAATTTACCTATTTCCACTTTTCCAATGCAAAATAATATGATTTTGTCCGTTTTTCCAACTATTTATATGTCTTATTTGTCCGTTTTTCCAAGATTTGTCTTTCTGTTAGGGATGTGGGTCTCCACATTTCTCAATTTTTTATTGGCAATTTTCCATTGGTATCTTTCATTTTTGTACCTTTGTAATTTAAAGTGAAAGAATATTAGAGGTTTTTACAGTGGCTAATACAAAATACATATTCATTACGGGAGGCGTCAGTTCATCGCTTGGAGGTGGATTGCTGGCAGCCTCTCTCGGCAAGTTGCTTCAGGCTAACGGGTTCTCAGTGGCAATTCAGAAACTGGACCCTTACATCAATATCAATTCGGGAATGCTCAACCCTTATGAGCATGGCGAATGTTACGTCACTGACGATGGCCATGAGGGCGACCTCGATTTGGGCATATTTGAACGGTTCCTCAACATAAAGGCAACCCGCAACAGCGATGTTACAGCCGGACGTGTCTATCAGGATGTTATCCACAAGGAACGTGAAGGTGCCTATCTGGGACATACCGTACAGGTGGTGCCTCACATCACCAACGAGATAAAGCAGTGCATCTACCGTATGTCAGATGATGATAAGATTGATTTTGTCATTGTTGAGATTGGCGGTACGGTGGGTGATATTGAGTCTTTGCCATTTCTGGAGGCTGAACGGCAAGTCCGTTACGAGATTGGTCGGGACCACTGGATGTCAATCCATCTCACTTTTGTTCCATTCATAGCAGCCGCCAAAGAGTTGAAGACCAAGCCGACTCAGCATTCTGTCAAGGAATTGCTGGAGCTTGGCATACAGCCCGATATGCTGGTGCTCCGTACAGAGCATCCGCTCAATGAACGTTCGCGTGCCAAGGTGGGACTCTTCTGCAATGTGCAGCCACAGGCCGTACTTGAGCTTATTGACCAGCCTACTGCATACGATGTGCCACTGAAACTGCATGAAGAGAATATAGATGGCGAGGTGCTTAAGAAATTCAATCTGGAGCCTAAGACAGAGGTTGACCTTACCAAATGGAATAAACTGGCCGACACGCTGCACAAGGCGGTCCTGCCTATCCGTATCGGTTTGGTGGGCAAGTATGTGGAGCTGCCAGATGCCTACAAGTCGATACGTGAGGCGCTCTCCATTGCGGCTGCCTCCTATAACCGTAGGCTGGAACTGACTTATTTACAGTCAGACAAGATAGATGAAACGAATGTGATGCGCAAGCTGGAAGGGCTGGATGGCATATTGGTGGCACCTGGCTTCGGACAACGTGGAGTGGCAGGCAAGATGCAGGCTGTCAAGTTTGCGCGTCTGCACAAGGTCCCATTCTTCGGTATTGGACTTGGCATGCAGTGTGCGGTGCTCGACTTTGCCCAGAATGTGCTGGGGTATCTGGATGCAGACTCTACGGAGATGAACACCAATGCCACTTACAAGATATTTGATATCATGACCGATGAGAAAACAGCGTTCGGCATGAATGGCTCGATGCGTCTTGGCGCTTTTTCCACCATGCTCGTGGCCGACTCAAAGGTGGCCGACATCTATGGCAAGACGGTCGTCAGCGAGCGTCACCGTCACCGCTTTGAGTTTAACAATAAGTATAAAAATGAATTTGAGAAGGCGGGCATGATATTCTCCGGAATCAGTGAGGATTTGCACTTCGCCGATGTAGTGGAGCTGCCCGATCATCCGTGGTTTGTAGGGGTGCAGTTCCATCCTGAGTTCAATTCATCGGTGCAGCATCCGCACCCGCTGTTTGTTTCTTTTATTGATGCGGCAATCAATCATAGCAAAACAGATACACCAAAAGACTAAATATTGAATATTTTAATTAAAAGAAAAAGAAATGGATAAGAACACCGGTATAGGAATGGGTCTGATTCTCCTTGTGATTATCGGCTTCATGTATTTTAACCGTCCTAGCGAGGCTCAACTTAAAGCTCAGCAGCGGGCGATGGATTCCATTGCAGCCGTACAGCAGAAGGCCAAATTGGCGGCTGCCGACAAGGAGGAAAAGACAAAGGCTGCACAGGCCATTTTCGATACCAATGACCCCGATTCAGTCAAAGCATCAAAAATGCACAACCTTTTCGGCGATTTCGCTGCCAACTGCGTAGGAACCAATAAAACCGTTGTTCTGGAAAATTCCAAGATAAGGGTGGAGTTGGCCACCAGGGGAGGCGCTGCCTCTAAGGTGATGCTGAAGGGTTTTTCTGATTTTCAGAAGAAGCCGTTGGTCTTGTTCGATGCAAAGGATGTCAATTTCAACATTGAGTTGCCTGTTGCCAATGGCAAGGTGCTCAATACCACAGACCTTTATTTTACCCCTATGGCGCAAACCGACTCTTCGGTGACCATGGCCGTGAATGCGGGAAGTGATGATAAATTGCTCACTTACACTTACAAGCTGCCCAAAGACAGTTATATGCTCAATTTCAGCATAGCTACCAAGAACCTGAAAGGGCTGGTGTCATCGGTCAACAGCATGAAACTGGATTGGAACACCAACATCAAGCAGCATGAGAAGAGTATCAAGTTTGAAAGCCGCTATGCAGCCCTCTCTTATAAGCCGCTCCATGACGATGGCGTAGAGGAGCTGTCCAATACGGGTGAGAAAGAGGAGGCAGTGACCGAGCCAATGCGCTGGGTTGCCTTTAAGGATCAGTTCTTCTCTTCGGTGCTGATTGCCGATGGTGGCAATTGGCTGAAGAAGGGACAACTCACCTCGGCCAAGCAGGATGAAAAGTCGGGCTATTTGCAGCATTACGATGCCCAAATGGAACTTGGCATTAATCCTGCCCAGAATCAGACGGCTACTTTCCGTTTCTTCTACGGTCCTAACAAGTATCAGTTGCTCAAGAGTTACGACAAGCACTTATCGGGAAATGACAAGCTTCACCTAAACCGCATCATTCCATTGGGATGGGCTATTTTCCGTTGGGTCAACCAGTTGGCAGTTATTCCTATGTTCAACTTCTTCGGCTCTTTCATCAGCAATTATGGTATTATCATTTTGTTGATGACTATCGTCATCAAGCTGGTGCTTTTCCCTCTTACCTTCAAGTCGTATATGTCATCGGCCAAGATGCGTGTGCTGAAGCCTGAAATAGACAAAATGACCAAGGACATACCTGCCGACAATCAGGCGGAACGTCAGCAGGCTACCTGGAGTATCTATTCCAAGGCGGGGGTCAACCCGATGGGGGGTTGTCTGCCGATGCTGTTGCAGATGCCTTTGCTCATAGCCATGTTCACCTTCTTCCCGACCTCCATCGAGTTGAGAGGGCAGAGTTTCCTTTGGGCGCAGGACCTCTCCTCCTACGATGCGGTGGTATCATGGAATGCCAATATACCATTCATCTCTTCCACATTCGGCAACCATATCAGTTTGTTCTGTATGCTTATGACAATCACCAACATTATCTATACCAAGATTAATATGTCGATGACTGATACCGGTGCCTCGCAGCAGATGCCGTTCATGAAGTGGATGATGTATCTGATGCCGCTTATGTTCCTCTTCTGGTTCAACGATTATGCGTCAGGTTTGAGCTATTATTATTTCATCTCGTTGCTTATCACCATCATTCAGACTTTTGCCATGCGTTTCTTTATAGACGAGGATAAACTCCTGGCCAAGATAAAGGAGAAAGCCAACAAGCCGATGGACAAGAAAACCTGGGTATCACGTCTTGCCGAGATGCAGGAACAGATGAAACAACAGCAGGCTCAGAATGGTAAAAAGTAATTCGTAACTGAATTTCTGTCAATATAGAACCGGAGGTGCCTTTTTAGGTTGGCCTTCGGTTTTTTTGTCGAGTATGTTTTAATATTCCGTATTATGCAGATTTTGATAGTCAGTATCATCATTATTTATTTCTTGTTGATATTTTTCATTTCCCGTTTTGCTGGTGGCACCAGCAGCAATGCCACTTTCTTCAGCGGCAATCACAACTCACGCTGGCAAGTGGTGGCGGTGGGAATGGTGAGTGCCACCATATCGGGTATCAGTGTGGTTTCAGTGCCAGGTATGGTGGGGTCGGTGGGTTTCACCTATATGCAGATGGTTTTCGGCTTTTTCTTTGGTTATGCGGTGGTGGTTTACGTCCTTTTGCCGCTCTACTATAAGCTGCATCTTACCAGCATCTATGGCTATCTGGGGTTGCGTTTTGGCCGTTTTTCCCATCAGACAGGAGCCTGCTTTTTCATCCTCTTCAAAATGGTGGCGGCGGCCTCCCGTCTTTACATTGTCATTCTGGTATTGCAGTTTTATCTGTTCGACTCCATCGGGGTGCCATTTGTACTCACCGCTCTGATATTTGTGCTCTTTATATTTGCCTACACATGCCGGACAGGTATCAAAGCGCTGGTGTGGACTGATTTTTTTCAGACGTTGTGCATGGTGGCAGCCATCGTTTTGCTTATTGTGCAGGTTTATCGTCATTTGGGCATGGATGTCTCATCCTTGTTTACTGCCATTCAGCAAGGCGGCCATTCCCGTCTGTTCGTGTTCGACGATTTCTACACCCGCCAAAATTTCTTCAAGCAGTTTCTTAGCGGTGTTTTTGTGGTGATAGTGATGACCGGTCTGGACCAGGACATCATGCAGAAGAATCTCACCTGCCGCAATTTGGCAGAAGCGCGCAAGGATATGCTTTCCTATGGCTTCTGCTTCATACCAGTCAACTTCCTTTTTTTGGTGTTGGGAGCCATGTTGCTTGTCTTTGCGGGGCAGAAAGGAATTGCAATGCCCGAAGAGAGTGACAAGATTCTGCCTTATTTTGCCATGAACTATTTTGGAGGTCCCATTGCGGTGCTGTTTGTCATAGCCTTGCTGTCGGCTGCCTTCTCCAGTGCCGATTCTGCCTTGGTGTCGCTCACCACCTCCTTCTCAGTCGACATTTTGCACCAGAGCGAGGAAAATATCTCCTATCGCCGGCGGTTGTTCATCCATTTTTCCATTTGCATGGTGTTCATTCTGGTTATGCTTCTGTTCAGGGCCATCAACAGTCAGAATGCGCTGGACTCCATCTATACCATCGTGTCCTATCTTTATGGTCCCCTGCTGGGGCTGTTTGTTTTTGGACTCTTCACCAAATGGCAGGTACGGGATGGATTGGTGCCTCTGGTCACCATCGTTTCTCCTATATTGTGCTATGTTATCAACGCATTGGCGGCCAGCCGGTTTGATTATCATTTCGGTTATGAACTGCTGATGCTTAACGGATTGCTGACTTTTATAGGGCTGTGCCTTATTCGGAGAAAAGGAGTGTGCGGGGTGTGTGCTGATAAATATATTTATTGAAAATCCGAGAAAAGGGCGATTTTTATAATTCTCTCTCTTTCCTTGGTTTATCTCTTTCATTCTTTTATTCCTCTTTCTTTTTTTGTAATTTTGCCATTTGGGACGGATTTTTTAAATTTTCGCCTGATATATTTGATAATAAACAGAATAGCAACAACATAATGGGTAAGAAATTTGCTGAGTATTCCAAATTCAACCTCTCTGATATCAACAAAGAGGTGCTGAAACAGTGGGATGACAATGACATCTTCCACAAGAGTGTAACAACCCATGAGGGTGATCCTTCCTTCGTCTTTTTTGAGGGCCCTCCTTCAGCCAATGGTAAACCCGGCATACACCACGTGCTGGCTCGTTCCATCAAGGATACTTTTCTCCGCTACAAGACCATGAAAGGTTTCTATGTCCGCCGCAAGGCTGGATGGGATACCCATGGACTGCCGGTGGAACTGGGTGTGGAAAAGGAATTGGGCATCACCAAGGATGATATTGGCAAATCAATTTCCGTTGTTGAGTATAACGATAAATGCCGTAAGAATGTGATGAAGTTCACTCAAGAGTGGACTGACATTACCCGCAAGATAGGCTATTGGGTGGACTTGGAAAATCCATACATCACTTACGATAACCGCTTCATAGAGACAGAGTGGTATCTGCTGAAAGAACTCTACAAGCAGGGTTACCTCTACAAAGGTTACACCATTCAGCCCTATTCGCCTGCCGCTGGTACTGGCCTTAGCTCGCACGAGTTGAACCAGCCGGGCTGCTACCGCGATGTGAAGGATACCACCGTTACGGCGCAGTTTAAGGTGAAGGGCAATGTGCCTGCCTGCGTATCTGTTGCCAGCAACTGGGGCGACCTTTATTTTCTGGCTTGGACCACTACGCCATGGACATTGTCGTCAAATACCGCTCTTTGCGTTGGCCCAAAGATAGATTATGTGATGGTGCAGTCGTTCAACCCTTATACGGGTATTCCTGCCACTTTCATTCTGGCTCAGGCCCGTCTCGATGCCTTGTTTAACCCGAAGGGAAAGGATGCCGAACTGGTGTTCAAACAAGGAGACAAAGTGGTGCCATATAAGGTGCTGGGAACTTGCAAGGGCTCCGATTTGGTAGGAATGGAATATGAACAGCTGTTGCCTTGGTTCAAGGTGGATGGCAATGCCTTTAAGGTTATTCCGGGTGACTATGTCACTACTGAGGATGGTACCGGCATTGTGCATATTTCGCCAACCTATGGTGCAGATGATATGCGGGTGGCCAAGGCTGCCGGCATAGCTCCGCTGCAGTTGCTCGATGTCAATGGCAATTTGCGTCCTACGGTTGACCTCAAGGGTAAATTCTACGACCTGGAGGACCTTGACCCTCAGTATGTGAAGAATAGCGTGAATGTGGAGGCCTATAAGGAGTATGCAGGCCGCTACGTCAAGAACGCATACGATGATAAACTTACCGACCAGGACGCGTCGCTTGATGTGGACCTCTGTGTGGCTATGAAGCAGCAGAATCTGGCATTCAAGATAGAGAAGCACGTGCATAACTATCCGCACTGCTGGCGTACTGACAAACCGATTCTATATTACCCGCTTGATAGTTGGTTCATCCGTTCCACTAAAGCCCGTGAGGAGATGGTGGAACTCAACAAGACCATCAAGTGGAAACCTGAATCTACAGGTACGGGCCGTTTTGGTAAATGGCTGGAGAACCTCAACGACTGGAATCTTTCCCGTTCGCGCTACTGGGGCACTCCACTGCCAATATGGCGGAGCGAGGATGGCAAAGAGGAAAAGTGCATTGGCTCGGTGGCTGAACTGTTTGACGAGATTGACAAATCCATCAAGGCTGGTCTGATGAAGGGAAACCCTTACAAGAGTTTCAAGGTCGGGGTCTATACGGCCGAGAATTATTCGACTGAGCATATTGACCTTCATAAGCCTTATGTGGATGATATTATATTGGTATCTGACAGTGGCAAGCCGATGAAGCGTGAGTCGGACTTGATTGATGTCTGGTTTGATTCGGGTTCTATGCCTTTCTCTCAGCTTCACTATCCATTTGAGAACAAGGAGATGGTTGACAACAACCTCTTCTATCCAGCCGACTTCGTTTCGGAGGGTGTGGATCAGACCCGTGGATGGTTCTTTACATTGCACGCCATCTCAACCATGATTAAGAAGAGTGTCGCCTTTAAGGCTGTCATCTCTTGTGGTCTGGTTCTCGACAAGAATGGCAACAAGATGTCGAAACATCTGGGCAATGCCATCGACCCATTCGGTCAGGTGGAGAAATTCGGTTCGGATCCGGTGCGCTGGTATATGCTCACCAATTCTTCGCCTTGGGACAATCTGAAGTATGATGAGGATGGCGTGGAAGAGGTGAAACGCAAGTTCTTTGGCACGCTTTACAATACATATTCTTTCTTTGCCCTCTATGCCAATGTGGATGGTTTCGACTACTCGCAGGCAGAGGTGCCGGTAAGCAAACGCCCGGAGATAGACCGATGGATTCTTTCATTGCTCAATTCTCTTATCAAGGAGGTGGATTCTGATTTGGATGATTATGAGCCTACCCGTGCTGGCCGTGCCATTTCTACCTTTGTGCAGGATGACCTCAGCAACTGGTATGTGCGCCTTAACCGTAAACGTTTCTGGGGTGGGCAGATGGATGAAGACAAACTGGCGGCTTATCAGACACTTTACACCTGTCTGGCTACCGTGGCCAAGTTGATGGCTCCTATCGCGCCATTCTATGCCGACCGTCTCTATCTGGACCTTAATGCCGCTACCGGCAAGGACAAGAGCGAGTCTGTTCATCTTTCCACTTTCCCCGTTGCTGATGATAGCCTAATCGACAAGGCATTGGAGGAACGTATGCAGCTGGCCCAGTCCATCTCGTCAATGGCCCTCTCGCTCCGCAAGAAGGAGAACCTCAAGGTTCGCCAACCTTTGGCGCAGGTGATGGTGCCAGTGCTTTCGCAACACGAGAAGGAGAGCATCGCTGCCGTCGAGGGGCTTATCAAGAATGAAATCAATGTTAAGGAGATAAAGCTGGTGGATGATTCTGCCGGTATTCTGGTTAAACGCATCAAACCCGATTTCAAGAAACTGGGTCCTAAGTGTGGCAAGAGCATGAAGACGGTGGCCAATCTGTTGCAGAATCTCTCACAGACTGATATTGCCAAACTGGAAAAAGACGGCCAGTTCGTTTTGGAGGTGGAAGGTCAGCAGATTGTGGTGGAAAAGACTGATGTGGAAATCAAGTCGGAGGATATTCCTGGCTGGCTGGTTGCCAACAATGGCGAATTGACCATTGCCCTGGATATTCAGCTTACCCCTGAATTACTGAAGGAGGGTATTGCCCGTGAATTCATCAACCGTATTCAGAATTTGCGCAAGTCCAGCGGCTTTGACATCGTGGACCGCATCGCTGTCAAGATTGAGCGTAACGACCATGTGAACGAGGCGGTGGAGGCTTTCGCTGACTATATCGGAGCCCAGACATTGGCCAAGGAGGTTGTTTTGGTTGATAAACTTCAGAACCCTACCGAACTGGATTTTGATGATTTCAAGGTGAATATCGAGATTAAGAAAATCTGATGGATTTTTCCTGAAGGATAACAACTGATAAAGACAGAGGGGCTGCTCCGATTTTGGAGTAGCCCCTCTGATTTTTATAGAGGGAATGATACTTGTGGTTTGAAAGTTTTTTGTTATCTTTCTAATGACAAAATTTTAGATTCTGAATTTTCTGAAAAGAAGAAGTTTATATGAATACAAGCGAGATAGATGCCAAGAGTTTGGAAAAAGCCAAGGCTTTGTTTGAAACGGGAGACATTGATAAAATAGAAATTGGTAATGTGCAGGGTCTGCGGGCTATTCATAAGTATTTGTTCGATGGTTTATATGATTTTGCAGGTGTCATTCGTAATAAGAATATCTCAAAAGCGGGATTCCGTTTTGCCAATTGTCTGTATCTTGATGTGATATTGCCTGTGATAGAGAAAATGCCGGAATCGACATTCGATGATATTGTGGCCAAATATGTGGAGATGAATGTCGCACACCCTTTTATGGAGGGTAACGGCCGAAGTACGCGTATTTGGCTGGATATGATGCTGAAGAAAAATATAGGGAAAGTGGTGGATTGGCACAAGATTGACAAAGAAGACTATCTGCAAGCTATGGAACGTAGTCCTGTGAAGGACCTCGAACTGAGGATGTTGTTGCTGCCTTCTCTTACCGCTATGGTGAATGATAGGGACGTCATATTCAAGGGAATAGAACAATCTTATTTTTATGAGGGCTATAAGGCAGAATAGATAGCCATCTGAATATGTTTTTATTTTATCACTCCTGCAGGGTATTGCATGGTGATACAGTGTAACGACCCATGCTGGCGGATAAGCGGCACGCAGTTGATGCCGATAATTTTGCGTTCGGGAAAAGCTTGAGACAATATATTCAGAGCATCTTCATCGTGACTGGTACCGTAGGTGGGTACCAACACAGCATTATTCATTATCAGAAAATTGGCATAAGTTGCAGGCAGCCGTTCCTCATCGATTACCACCTTGTCAGCCATAGGCAAAGCCAGCAGTCGGTAAGGCTGTCCGCTGGCTGTCCTGAATGTTTTTAATTCATCTTCCATCGCTTTCAACTCTCCATAATGAGGGTCGTTGGTGTCGCGACATTGTACATAGGCAATGGTGTTGGCATCGCAAAAACGGGCCAGCGTATCGACGTGGCTGTCTGTGTCATCGCCTTGCAGCGCTCCATGGTGTAGCCACAGTACCCGTTTTGTGCCAAAAAATTGATGCAGGCGGGTCTCTATCTCGTCTTGGCTGAATTGTTCATTTCGGTTCGCCGATAGCAGACACTCGGCCGTGGTCAGTATAGTGCCTTGCCCGTCACTTTCAATGCTGCCGCCTTCCAGCACAAAGTTGAGACAGTTGCGGTAGGCAACGTTCGGTGCAAATAAATGATGTCCATACATCCGTCGGGTAATCTGGTTGTCGAGGTCCGCCGCAAATTTCAGTCCCCATCCGTTAAAGCAGAAATCGCAGACCTCCAGTTTCCCGTCAGCGTGTCGTATGCTGATGCCTCCATGGTCGCGTGCCCATGTGTCGTTGGTGGGTATCTCGCACAAAGTGAGGTTCCTGCTGTTCGCTCCGCTTAGCTGCTGCGTTACCTCGGCAGCATTTTTGCAGACGATGAGCAGGCGTTCCTGTTGGCTGATGGCTTGGGCGATGCTGATGTAGCAGGCGGTTACCTCGTCGAGCATATAGTTCCAGTCCGTGTCGGCATGGGGCCAAGTCAGTTGTATTCCACTTTGTGGTTCCCATTCGGCTGGGAGAGTAATGTCGGTCATGATGTTCAGTTTGTGATATGGTGCAAAAATAGCTAAAAGAGCAAAGCAAAAAAAGAGGGATGAAGAGTATCTTGCTCCTCATCCCTCTCGTTATGGGAAATATCTGTTATTAGTCGATATACTCGAAATGAGTGTAAGGGACCAAAGCCTTAGGCATACGGATTCCCTTTTCACATTGTCCGTTCTCAAGCAGGGCTGCAACTATACGAGGCAGAGCCAGTGCGCTTCCGTTAAGGGTGTGGCACAACTGGGTCTTCTTGTCTGCTGTACGATAACGGCACTTCAAACGGTTAGCCTGGTAAGTCTCGAAGTTGGATACCGAACTGACTTCCAACCAACGTTTCTGAGCGGCTGAGAATACCTCGAAATCGTAAGTGATGGCCGAAGTGAAACTCAGGTCGCCACCGCAAAGGCGAAGAATGTGCCAAGGCAGTTCCAGCTTGTCAACCAGTGTCTGAACGTAATCCAGCATCTCCTGCAATGAAGTGTAAGAGTGCTCAGGAGTATCGATGCGGACAATCTCCACCTTGTCAAACTGATGCAGACGGTTCAATCCGCGGACATCCTTGCCATAAGAGCCTGCCTCGCGACGGAAGCAAGCAGAATAAGCTGTGTTCATGACAGGGAGCTCCGACTCGTTGAGGATGACATCACGGTAGATGTTGGTGACAGGAACCTCAGCCGTAGGGATAAGGTAAAGGTCATCCACATTGCAGTGATACATCTGGCCTTCCTTGTCGGGTAACTGTCCCGTGCCATAACCTGAAGCCTGATTGACAACATAAGGTGGCTCAATCTCCAGATAACCAGCCTCACGGGCATTATCGAGGAAGAAGTCAATCAACGCACGTTGCAGGCGGGCACCCTTGCCTTTGTAGACAGGGAAACCGGCACCTGTGATTTTTACACCAAGGTCGAAGTCGATGATGTCGTATTTCTTAGCCAATTCCCAGTGAGGCAGTGCATCTGGACCCAGATTGGGTTTTGGTCCACCTTCTTTTACCACCAGGTTGTCATCAGCACCATTGCCTTCCGGCACCAGTTCGTTAGGCAGGTTAGGAATAACCAGCAGTCGGTTTGTGATTTCGGTCTCGAAGTTCTTCAAGTCCTCGTCCATCTTCTTGGTGCTTTCCTTTATCTCGGCAGTCTTGGCTTTTGCGGCTTCAGCTTCCGATTTCTTGCCCTCCTTCATCAGTTGGCCAATCTGTTTTGCCAGATTGTTGGCTTCAGCTTTTGCATTATCGAGTTCGGCCTGTGTGGCACGTCTTTTCTTGTCCAGTTCAATGATTTCGCCGATGATTTGTTTTCCGTCAAAATGCTTCTTTGCAAGACGGCGGATTACATCGTCCGTTTCTTCTGTAATGACCTTAAGCGTTAACATATAATGTTTGTTTTGTTTTAATCTAATTCAAAGTACAAAGATAAAAATTTTTATGATAAATGGGTAAGATTGTGTAAAGTATATCGTTTGCAGTTTCCATCTTTCTCCTTTTTCATGCCAGTACGCTTTTAATTTGTATAAATGTGACCCTCTTTTTTTGAAAACGGGTAAGAATTATGTAAGTTTGTTCTTTAAATTAAGTACAATAGAAAAAATAGACTTTGATGCGAAGAAGATTTTTAGCCTTGGTGCTCGTTTGTGGCACATTGTTTGGGTCTCAGGCTCAGCAATATTTGACACCTGGGGAGCAGAAGGTGGACCTCGTGATAATGGCGATAAAGCAGTTTTATGTGGATACGGTCAATGAAGACCATTTGGTGGATAATGCCATAAATGGAATGCTCAATAATCTGGACCCACATTCGGTGTATATACCCAAGAGTGAGGTGCAGGAAATGAATGAGCCTTTGGATGGCAATTTTGAGGGCATCGGAGTCTCTTTCCAGATGATGAACGATACGCTGATGGTGATACAGACCATCAGTGGTGCCCCTGCCGAAAAAGTGGGAATAGTGGCAGGCGACCGCATTGTGGCAGCGAACGATACCATAATTGCTGGCGTGAAAAAATCGTCAAGTGATATACAGAAATTACTGCGTGGCAAAAAAGGCACCGTTGTGGTGGTTAAGGTGGTGCGTCCTGGCGTGAAAAAACCGCTTACCTTTAATATTACCCGAGACAAAATTCCTATTTATAGTGTGGATGCCTCTTACATGGTGAAGCCGGGCATCGGCTATATCAAAATCAACCGCTTCAGTGCCACTACCACTGATGAATATAATGAGGCGTTCAGAAAACTGAAAAAGCAGGGAATGAAATCTCTGATTATTGACTTGCAGGGCAATGGCGGCGGCTATCTCAATACTGCCACTTCATTGGCTGACGAGTTTCTGTCGGCAGGCAAGCTGGTAGTCTATACCAAGGGAGTTTCCCAGCCTAAATGGCAATTCAGGGCTTCGGCAACAGGTGCTTTTGAATTGGGCAATCTGGTGGTGCTGGTGGATGAGTCGTCGGCCTCGGCCAGCGAGATTCTGTCGGGTGCTTTGCAGGATTGGGACCGTGCTCTGATAGTAGGGCGACGTACCTTTGGAAAAGGTCTGGTGCAGCGTCCTATTCCATTGCCCGATGGCTCACAGATGCGTCTGACGGTTGCCCGCTACTATACGCCTACTGGCCGCTGTATTCAGCGCTCTTATCAGAATGGGGTGGAACAATATAAGCATGACCTTATTGACCGTTACAATCGCGGCGAGCTCAGTAATGAGGATAGTGTCGTGTTCCCTGATTCTCTCAAATATCATACTTTGAGACTCAAGCGTACCGTGTATGGCGGAGGCGGCATCATGCCAGATGTCTTTGTGCCAATTGATACTACTCTCTATACTGATTATCACCGCAATCTGGTGGCTCGTGGCGTGATTAACAAGTTTGTGCTCGACTATACCGACAAGAACCGCAAGGAACTGGAGGCGCAATATGATGCCAAGAAGGAGGGCTCTTTTGATTCCTATGAAAAGAATTTCAATATGTCGGAGTCCGATTTGAAAGATTTGATTCAGATGGGTGAGAAAGAAGGCGTGAAGCTGGACAGTGCGCAGTTTGCCAAGTCTAAGGACCTCATATCGTTCCAGATAAAGGCACTTATTGCTCGTGATATATGGAGCATGACTGAATATTTTGAGCTGATGAACCAGAAGTCAGAATCCTATCAGAAAGCGGTAGAACTCCTCTCTTCACCGAATGCGTATAATGCAGCATTGCACCGCAATCGCAAATAGTTTGTCGGCTATTTTTGCTATATTTGTATTATAAATAAGGACAAGAAAGTCATAATTAAAAAAATATCGTATGAAAGTTTTAAAATTTGGTGGGGCATCCGTAGGCTCCATAAAGAATTTGCAGCAGGTGAAGAAAATCATAGAAGGTGTGAATGAACCTGCAGTTATTGTTGTCTCTGCCATGGCAGGGGTCACCGACAGGCTTATCAAGACCAGCACACTGGCTGCAGAGGGTACCCTTTCTTACGTTGACGAATTCAAGGAAATTGTTAACACTCATAAGCATATTGTTGAGGGTATTATCCCAACTTCCCTTCAGGAGGCTACGCTCGCTGATGTGGCAGTGCTGCATGGTGAGCTGGAGAATATCCTCAAAGGTGTTTTCCTGATAAAGGATTTGACCCGCAAGACGGAAAATGCCATTCTCAGTTATGGTGAACGCATATCTTCGCTGCTTATCAGCCGTTTTGTGGATGCCCAGCTGGTCGATTCCCGCAAGTTTATCAAAACCATAGGTGGTAATGATGCCGCTGTCGATTTTGATGCTTCCTACCGTCTTATTCAAGATGCCTTTTCTGTGGTCAACCAGCGGGTGGTGGTGCCAGGATTCATTGCTTCGGCGGTCGATTCCAATGAGGTTACTACACTGGGTCGCGGTGGGTCAGACTATACGGCTGCTCTTATAGGAGCAGCGCTGCGTGTGCGTGAGATTGACATCTGGACTACTTCGCAGGGATTTATGACAGCAGATCCGCAGGTCATCAGCAAGGCTTATCCTATTAAGCGTTTAAGTTATACTGAGGCCATGGAACTCTGTAATTTTGGCGCCCGTGCCATTTTCCCTCCTACTCTTTATCCGGCATCTTCAGAGAATATTCCTATCCATATCTGCAATATCTCTGCCCCAGAGGCCGAAGGTACGGTCATCTCTAATGAGCGCGATGCCAATGATAAGACCATCAAAGGTATCTCATCGATTAGCGATACAGCCTTGCTTTCCATTCAGGGTATGGGTTTATTGAATGTTCCGAGTGTCAATGGTCGTATTTTTTCGGCTTTGGCTGCCAATGATATACGCACGCTGTTTGTCTCTCAGGCCTCTTCGGGCAGTTCCATTTCGGTGGGTGTCAAGGCGGAAGATGCCAACAATGCGGTAGAACTGCTTAATCGGGAATTTGCCCGTGAAAAGACACAAGGGGCATTGTCGGCTATTGTTGCCCAAAAGGAATTGTCAATTATTGCCATTGTGGGCGATAACATGAAGCAAAATACGGGTACTGCCGGCCAGCTCTGTAATGCGCTGGGACGTAACAATATCAATATTATAGCCATGGCGCAAGGGTCGTCGGAGACCAACATCTCGGTAGTGGTCACCAAAGATAATCTCCGCAAGGCGCTCAACTCCATTCATGAGTCTTTCTTCCTGTCTGACTATCAGGAATTGAATCTCTTTGTGGTGGGTACAGGCAATATCGGTGGCAGTCTGCTTGAACAGTTCCGTACGCAGGCCGACTTGCTGATGAATCAGAACCGCTTGAAGGCGCGTGTTATTGGTATAGCCGATGTGAAGCATTACATTCTCAATCGTGATGGTGTCGATTTGACCCGTTATCGTGATTTGTTGCAGACCGAGGGAATGGCCTCGTCGCCCGAAACACTTAAGAATGCGCTGATTGACTTGAATATTTACAATTGCGTTTTTGTCGATTGTACTGCCAGCGCAGGCATTGCCAGCATCTACAAGGACTTGTTGCTCCATAATATATCAGTGGTGGCTGCCAACAAGATTGCAGCATCATCGGAGTACAAGAATTATATTGAATTGAAGAACATAGCCCGTCGCAAGGGCATCAAATATTTGTTTGAGACCAATGTTGGTGCAGGTTTGCCTATCATCAACACTATCAACGACCTCATCTATTCGGGCGACCGTATTCTTAAATTGGAGGCAGTCCTTTCGGGTACGCTCAATTTCATTTTCAACACTATCAGTAAGGATATTCCGCTGAGCAAGGCCATTCGTATGGCCATGGAGGCCCGTTTTGCCGAACCAGACCCACGTATTGACTTGAGTGGTACCGATGTAATCCGTAAACTTGTCATTTTGGCCCGTGAATCTGGTTGCGTGGTTGAACAGACGGATGTGGAAAA
This sequence comes from uncultured Bacteroidales bacterium, assembly GCA_937872735.1. Taxonomy (GTDB): domain Bacteria; phylum Bacteroidota; class Bacteroidia; order Bacteroidales; family Paludibacteraceae; genus Physcocola. The sequence continues at coordinate 4,034 of CALMUD010000139.1, read as the reverse complement.
GCATCTGTTTATTCCCGAAGATTTCTTTGAGGGCTCTCTCGATGAGTTTTGGAAGAAAGTGGAAGGTTTTGATGCCGAATTTGAGAAGAAGCGTTTGGTACTGGAGCAGGAGCATAAACGCTGGCGCTTTGTGGCCAAACTCGAAGACGGAAAGACCAGCGTGGGGTTGGTTGCCGTTGACCAGCGCAGTCCGTTCTACGACCTTGAGGGCAGCAACAATGTTATCCTTATAACTACCGCCCGTTACAAGCAGGACCCAATGATGATAAAGGGCTATGGTGCAGGTGCGGCAGTTACGGCTGCGGGGGTATTTGCCGATGTCATCAGCATTGCCAACATCCGTTGACGAGGGGGACACGTTTTTGATTTTGTGCAAATTTTAATTGCTTGTTTATATGAAATACATTATAATTCTGGGTGATGGTATGGCCGATGAGCCGATTCCGTCATTAGGAAATAAGACTATATTGCAGGCTGCAGCCACTCCAACCATGGATAAATTGGCCAAAATGGGCCGTTGTGGCATGCTGGCCACTGTTCCTGCAGGTTTTCATCCAGGTAGCGAGATTGCCAATCTGGAGGTGCTTGGCTATGATGTGTCGAAGGTGTTTGAGGGTCGCGGCTCTTTGGAGGCTGCTGGCATGGATGTTCCTATTTATCCAGGAGAGATGGCCATGCGTTGCAACCTTATCTGTATTGAGGATGGAAAAATAAAGAATCATTCCGCGGGTCACCTTTCTACAGAGGAGGGTTGCGAGTTGATTGATTTTTTGAATGAGAAACTGGCGGATGACAAGGTCCGCTTTTTCCGTGGCATCCAATATCGCCATCTGCTCAAGATTAAGGGAGGCAACAAGCACGTCAGCTGCACCCCCCCCCACGATGTGCCTGGAACCCCATTCCGTGATGTGATGGTGAAACCGGATACACCAGAGGCAGCCGAGACGGCAGAACTGCTCAATCAGCTGATTCTTCGTTCTCAGGAAATATTGGAGAGTCATCCTGTCAACCAGAAGCGGAAGGCGGAAGGCAAGGATATGGCCAATAGTATTTGGCCTTGGTCCGCTGGGTACAAGCCGTCGATGAAGACGCTGAAGGAGATGTATGGATTGAAGAGCGGAGTAGTGATTACAGCTGTGGACCTTATCAAGGGTATTGGTGTATATGCTGGTTTGACGCCAGTGGCAGTGGAAGGTGCCACTGGTTTGTATGACACCAACTACGAAGGCAAAGCCCAGGCGGCTATCAATGCACTCAAAACCAACGACTTCGTTTACCTGCATATTGAGGCCAGTGATGAGGCCGGACATGAGGGCGATGTGGCACTGAAACTGAAAACCGTGGAGTATTTGGAAAACCGCATCGTGAAGCCTATTTACGAGGAGGTGTCAAAGTGGAACGAGCCAGTCGCTATTGCCGTATTGCCTGACCATCCTACACCTTGCCGGCTTCGCACTCACGTTGCCGAGCCTATTCCATTTCTTATTTATAAACCTGGAGTTGAGCCGGATGCTGTGCAGGTCTACGATGAGGATTCGTGCAAGGCAGGCGCGTATGGTGTGCTCAAGGGGGACGAATTTATCAAAGCGTTGCTGGGTAAGTAATCGGAGAAGATAAGGTATTCTTTAAAATATAGCTCTGCGACTTTTGTTGCAGGGCTTTTTTTGTGCGTGTTTGATTTTATTAAGGACAGTCAAGCGGAGGCTTTCTCCTGTTTTTTATTGATGCTTTTGCCATTTTGTTATACCTTTGCAGCATCATTCATGGAAATGATAAAAGTCATCCTATTCTTGTCGATTTCCTATTTGCAAGCAAATAGCCTATTTAACTGTATTAAGGTTTTTACTACCAAGCAATCCTTTTTAGGTGACTCTCATTAAACTGATATTTTAATGTCTTATTCATATACCGATTTGAACTCGTCGCGCGGGCGGTTGTGCCGTTTGTGCTTGGCAGTTTTCTGTCTGGTTGCCGTATGTTTCTCTGCATCGGCAGCTTGTGTGGTCCGTAGCAACAATGGTCCTGACGAGATAGGCGATTGTGTCACCGATGAGTCCATGACATTTGCCCGCAGTGCGGTACCTACAGCGGGTGAGGCCTCTTATGGCAACTGGACGGACCGATACGACATGAATCACACCATTTTTGCGCAAACGCATTCTGGAAAATTCTCCTGCGGGGTCATTCCTTGTCCGATGGCGGGATATTCCACCGATTTGTATTATCCGTTTATCTACACCAGATACTTGTCCGCTCCAGTTACCCCGTCGCAAGTGTTTCGTAAAACATTCAATAAGGAATACCATTGGGTGAATGTGTTGAAGATGAACGACAACTATGTGAATTTATCAGACTGTTCTCCCGATTTGTTACCCTATAAAGGCTGTACATGGGCTGTCGGTTTGTTCAGTACCGATGTTTACGATCCTGCCAGCTATGGATACTTGCTGACAGACAATCTGAAGTCAATTTATCCGAAAGCGCAGGGCTTAGCCGTTGACAGAGGTGGGGCCTATATGTTACTGAGCGGAAAAAATGTTCAGTATAACTATAGACAAGGTGGATACTTGGGTTATTGTCTGCCTTTCCGCAAGTTCAGGACTCAGCGACTCAAGGTTGCCTATAAGTTTTATCTGGTATATGTGGGTGATCCTGCCAACTATAAAGAATATGCAGAGCCCCAGGTGGTGGTGCATCACCGTCTGGTGGCCCACGACACTAATAATGTGGTTAAACCATTGGAATATACACTGAGCGTACATGTGGTGGATAACTCGACAAGCCGCAATATAAAAAATTCGACAGGCGATACGGTGGTATCTTCCTATTCAATGAATGACTTGGGCGAATATTCGTTCTCGGCCATTCGTCCCCTCGAAAAATCTTTTACTTCCATTGTGGAGTTCAGCACCCTGCGTGAGTGTGGCATGACTCCTGCTGAAGAAAATACGGTGAAAGACGTTTATGCTATTTTGACGGCTACGGTTCAGGACCCCAACTATGTGATTGCCATTGATACTATACGGGTCCAGTCTGCTCCCCGTTATGTCTGTGCCTCTGAGTCTTCAGTAAAGCCAGGAGACATTGTGCATCTGACGGTGCATAACGACAATAGCTTTTTGCTTCACTCCTTTTTTCGTTGGGAATATTCTGCCGATAAAGTCAATTGGAAACCGGACCCATTGGATGCAGCAGGCATGAAGATGCTGGATGATGGTACTTATAAAGACAAGCTTGAACCTCAAAATCTGAATTCAGAAAATGTAAAAGAACTGACTTCACCGACTGACGTAGCCGCCTTGGATCTTGTTATTCCCAAAGTGACTGGGGACAGTTTATACATCCGTGCAAAATATTATCCGACATTCAGAGGACCTGCGGGATGTTATAGGGATTTCGGAAAAGCAGCGAATGTTATCGGCAACTATTTTTATTTGCCGCCGATAGTGGTGAATGACCCCACCAAACCCAAATTGACTTGCAATCCGTTGTCCGCAGCGCGAGCTGAACTTTTTACGGAAAAGGGAACTTGTTCTGTTTCCTTGGCATCATTGCTCGATTTTTTGCCATCGGATAATCGGCCATCGCTTTCTGTCACACCAACGAAGGTAGAGTATTGGTATTCAAAATCAGAGTCCGCACAAGGTGCAGAGATGAGGTTGGCGGATGAATCAACCACTTTTCCTGCCGGTTCTTCTTATGATTTGCAGACGCGTTTGTATTATACTGATTCTGAGTTCCATTCTTGCAATCAATCTTTTTCGGTCAAGGATACAACATCTCCCGTTATTGATTGTGACACGCTGAAAAATATTGTAGCGGAATTGACTACCAACGATTGTCGGTTGCCTTCGAGTGCGGTTCCCCTTTCTGTTCCACAATCCATAGATAACTGCAATTTAAAAATTGCGGGTGTTTTATCTCCAGTACCTACCTCCTATCCTATCGGTGACACCATTCTTACTTGGCATTTCACGGATGCGTCAGGCAATACCACGACTTGCCCTCAGACGGTGACAGTAAAAGATAAGTTT
>CALMUD010000138.1 GCA_937872735.1 uncultured Bacteroidales bacterium | reverse complement strand
CGTACACTCTTTCCCTACACGACGCTCTTCCGATCTGGCGGTGGCGGCGGTGGCGGCACCGAGCCGCCCAAGAAATTCTACATCATGGGGGAGAACATCAGCATAGACAGGGAGGCCGTATCGTATCTCGGCAAAGATGGCAAGCTGGTCAGCGAGAACGTGATAGACTATACCCGCAACTCGCTCCGCTCCAAATTTGCCTCGCTGGGCGATTTCATCAAGGAGTGGAGTGCCGCCGACCGCAAAAAAGCCATTGTGGATGAGCTGAAAGACGGCGAGGTGCTGATTGATGCCGTGCGGCAGCAGAACCCTGCGCTGGCCGATGCCGACATCTTCGACATCATCTGCCATGTGGCCTTCGACCAGCCTACGCTCACCCGCCGCGAACGGGCCAACAAAGTGGTGAAACGTGACTATCTGAACAAATATCAGGGCGAGGCCCGCCGCGTGATGGAGGCCCTGCTCGACAAATATGCCGACAATGGCATTCTGGAACTGGAAAAAATGGAGGTGCTGAAACTGTCGCCTTTCAACCAGATTGGCTCCCCTGTGGCCATCACCAATCTGTTTGGCGGAAAAGACGGCTACAGGGATGCCTTGCGGCAGATTGAGGACCTGCTCTACCGGCAGTGACAACTCCCCAGCGCGTACAAAAAAAGAATAAAACAAATACATTCAACTGAAAACAAAAGGCATAAGATATGGCAAATAACGGAATAATAAAGACATTGCAGAACATCATGCGGCAGGATGCCGGCATCAGCGGCGACGCCCAACGCATTGAGCAGATGGTGTGGCTCTTCTTTCTGAAAGTGTATGACCAGCAGGAGATGGAATGGGCCCTGACCGATGATAACTACCATTCCATCATACCCGACAAGTACCAGTGGCGCAACTGGGCGGTCGATGCCAAGGACGGCAAGGCCCTGACGGGCGATGAGCTGCTGCAGTTTGTCAATGGCGGCCTCTTTCCCACACTGCAAAATCTGGATTTGACCTGCGCCACCAGCGGACAGGCCATTGTCCGCACCGTGTTTACCGACCTCAACCAGTATATGAAGAGCGGCGTGCTGCTGCGGCAGGTCATCAACACCATCAACGATGGCATCAACTTTGACAGAACCGCCGACCGGCATCTGTTTGGCGACATATACGAGGGAATACTGAAAGATTTGCAAGGGGCGGGCCATGCGGGCGAATTTTATACCCCGCGTGCCCTCACCGACTTCATGATAAGGATGCTGCAACCCTGTCTGGGTGAGCGCGTAGGCGATTTTGCCGCCGGCACAGGAGGCTTTCTGGTGTCGGCCATCCGCTATCTGCAAGACCAAGGCAGCCAGAGCACCCAGAACTACGAGCTGCTGCAGCATACCATTGTGGGGCAGGAGTGGAAGCCGCTGCCCTACCTGCTGGGAGTGACCAACCTGATGCTGCATGGCATACAAGCGCCCGATATGCGGCACTGCGACTCGCTGGGCGTGAAGATGAGCGACCTCACCGAAAACGACAAGGTGGATGTGATAGCCATGAATCCCCCCTACGGCGGCAGCACCGATGCCAGCGTGATGGGCAATTTCCCTCTCGACCTCCGTACCAGCGAGACGGCCGAGCTGTTTATGGTGCTGATAATGTACCGGTTGCGGCAGAACGGCCGCGCCGCCGTCATTCTGCCCGACGGATTTCTGTTTGGTACCGGCAATGCCGAAATCGCCATCAAGACCAAGCTGTTGCGGGAGTTCAATCTGCATACCATCATACGTCTGCCCGGCAGCATCTTTGCCCCCTACACCAGCATCGCCACCAACGTGCTCTTCTTTGACCACCGGCGAGCCACCAAAGCCAATGCCCCGCTTGCCACCGACGTCACCTGGTTCTACCGTTTCGATATGCCCGAGGGGATGAAACACTTCAGCAAGACCAAGCCCATGCGTCTGGAGCACTTGTTGCCCGTGATGGAATGGTGGCAGCACCGCACCGCCCTGCAGGATGCCGACGGCAACGACAAGGCCCGCTGCTACACCGCGCAGGAGCTGATTGACGGCGGCTGCCATCTGGAGATGTGCCCCTTCCCGACCGACAATGAGGAGGTGTTGCCGCCCGATGAGCTGATAGCCGAGTACAAGGCCAAACGGGCCGAGATTGGGCAAAACATCGACCAGAATCTGGCCGAACTGCAACATTTGTTAGGTCTGAAAAACTGAAGTCATGAAAAAGAACAATCTTCGTATTTCCATATTGCAGCAAGCCATTGAGGGCAAGCTGGTGCCACAGCTGGCGGCCGACGGCAATGCGCAGGACCTTGTGGACAACATACGCGAGCATAAGGCGGAGC
>CALMUD010000137.1 GCA_937872735.1 uncultured Bacteroidales bacterium | reverse complement strand
TTTTTGCAATTTTAAAACACACATCGGCGAATAGTCTGCCGAGGTGCGCTATTTATTTTGACTATTTGATAAATAGTGTGTGTAAAGATATAAATTTTATGTAAAAACAAAACTTTAGTGTGCAATATTTTTATCAAATGTTACGTTTATTACATTTTATGTTTCCTCTTGATACATAAAAAGCGATATTTGTCTGCGGCCAAGTCGGATTTTATTGTTAACTTGCCGCGCGAAAATTTTCATCAGAAAAAACACATTAGCAAAAATGATAGAACTGAAAAAAGTTGAGACAAAGAGCCAACTGAAAACATTTATCCATTTTCCTTTCGACCTTTTCAAGGGAAATGATTTCTGGGTGCCACCACTTAACAGCTCCGAATTTGATACACTGGACAAGAACACTAATCCCGCTTTTGAACATTGTGATGCAGAATATTGGCTGGCCTATAAGGATGGCAAACTGGCAGGACGCATTGCCGGAATCATCAACCATTTGGCCAACGAAAAATGGGGCAAGAAAGTGCGTTTCGGCTGGATTGACTTCGTGGACGATGTGGAGGTGGCTCAGGCTCTGCTTGGGGCTGTAGAGGAATGGGGTCGCAGCAAGGGAATGTCGGCCATTACCGGTCCGCTCGGCTTTAACGATATGGATAATGAAGGTATGCTGGTTGAGGGTTTTGACAAACTGCCTACCATCTCCAATATATACAATTATCCCTATTATCCGCAGCATCTGGAGACCCTTGGCTACCACCGCGAAGAAGATTGGCTGCAATTCAAGTTTAACGCTTCGCAGCCTGTGCCCGAAAAGATGGAACGCATCAACAAACTTATTGCTGAAAAGTACAATCTGCGGGTGCTTACTTTTAAGCATTCCAAGGATATATTGCCTTATGCTGAGTCGTTCTTTCACACCCTCAATGCGGCTTTTGCCGGGCTATATGGCTATTCACAACTGACAGAGCGGGAGATTGCCAGCCTGATAAAGCAGTATTTCTCATTTGTCAATCCTGATTTTATCTGCTTTGTGGTCGATGAAAAAGATAATGTGGTGGCTTTTGGCGTGAGTATGCCTACTTTGTCGGAGGCGTTCCAAAAAGCCAAGGGCAAATTGTTCCCTTTCGGCTTTATCCATATATTGCGGGCTTTGCACAAAACCGATGCTATAGACTTGTATCTCAATGGAGTTCATCCTGATTGGCAGAAGCGTGGCATCCATTCTCTCTACTATGTGGAGATGAACAAGGCCTACATTCGCAACCACGTCAAGGTGGCCATCTCCAACCAGCAGCTGGAGAGCAATGTGCAGGCGGTAGGGGTGTGGAACCATTATGATAAGGAACCATATATCCGTCGCCGCTGCTACTCCAAGGATCTGTGAGCACCCAGTCATGCAGGTCGGCCTGCATTTTTCTTTGGCAGTTAGCGTGTAAAATCTTAAATTTGCAGAATAATATCATTCAGCATCATGTCAGATAGAAAAGTTCGTGTGCGCTTTGCACCAAGTCCTACAGGAGCCCTTCATATAGGAGGGGTCCGTACCGCATTGTACAACTACTTGTTCGCCAAGAAGAATGGTGGCGAGATTCTGTTGAGAATCGAGGATACCGACTCCAACCGTTTTGTGCCAGGAGCCGAAGATTACATCATCGAATCGTTCAAGTGGCTGGGCATCAAGTTTGACGAGGGTGTAGGCATTGGAGGTCCGCATGCTCCTTACCGTCAGAGCGAACGTCGCGAAATCTACAAGAAATATGTGCAGCAGTTGCTCGATTCGGGTCATGCCTATTATGCTTTTGATACCCCAGAGGAGCTGGAGGCCATGCGTGCCGCCACTCCCAACTTCCAATATGATGCCCGTACCCGTCAGCAAGGCAAAAACTCGCTCACTCTCAGCAAGGAAGAGGTGGACCAGCGTATTGCCGCAGGCGAAAAGTATGTGGTGCGTATCAAGGTGGAGCCTGATGAAAACATAGAAGTGGACGACCTGGTGCGTGGCAAAGTGGTTATCAACTCCAACATATTGGATGACAAGGTTCTATACAAGGCCGCTGATGAACTTCCTACCTATCATTTGGCCAATATTGTGGACGACCATCTGATGGAAATTACCCATGTGATACGTGGCGAAGAGTGGTTGCCATCGGCTCCGCTCCATGTACTGCTTTACCGTTATTTCGGTTGGGCCGACACCATGCCGCAGTTTGCACATCTGCCTTTGCTGCTCAAGCCTGAGGGTAATGGCAAGCTGAGCAAGCGAGATGGCGACCGTCTCGGCTTCCCCGTATTCCCGCTCCGCTGGGTGGACCCCAAGACGGGAGATGTCTCTTCGGGCTATCGTGAAGCCGGCTATCTGCCAGAGGCCATCATCAACTTCTTGGCTCTGCTAGGCTGGAATCCAGGACTGGACCGTGACCTGTTTACCATGCAGGAGATGATTGACCTCTTCTCGTTTGAGCATGTCAGCAAGTCGGGTGCCCGTTTCGATTACGAGAAGGCTAAATGGTACAATCATGAGTACCTTATCAATATGCAGGATGAGGAGCTGACGGATCAATACTATCTGCCGATGTTGCAGCAGAAAGGCATTGCGTGCGACCGAGACAAGGCGCTCAAGATAGTAGCGCTGGTCAAGAGCCGTATCAATTTTCCTGCTGACCTTTGGGAACAATCCAGCTTCTTTTTTGAACGTCCTACATCGTATGACGAGAAGTCGCTCAAAAAGCGTTGGAAACCTGAAAGTCCGGCATTGCTGACCGAACTTGTGGAAGTGCTGGCTCCCATTTCCAATTTTGATATTGAAGGTACCGAAAAAATAGTGATGGACTGGATTGAGGCGAAGGGCTACAACACGGGCACCGTGATGAACTCGTTCCGCATCACCATCGTCGGCGCGGCCAAAGGCCCGCAGATGTTTGACGTTACTGCCATTCTGGGCAAAGAGGAGACCATTGCCCGTGTGAAGGCTGCGCTTGCCGTCATCAAATAGGTGTGCGCCTATTATTGCTCTTTCTTTTGACATTTCTTTTACCAAGGATTTTATTTTTTTCTGCAATGAGATTGCTTTACAACTTAGGCATTTATATTTACAATTTACTGGTCTGGATTGCCGCCAATTTTAACGAGAAGGCAGCGTTGTTTGCCAAAGGCCGCAAAAACCAGTTTGCCACGTTGCAATCCAAAATAGACCCATCGGCCAGATATATCTGGTTTCATGTGGCTTCGCTGGGTGAGTTCGAACAGGGCCGTCCGCTGATGGAACGCATCAAATGTGAGCACCCCGACTACAAGATTATTCTTACCTTTTTTTCGCCTTCCGGATATGAGGTCCGCAAGAATTATGACAAGGCCGATATTGTTTGTTATTTGCCAATGGACACACCAGGCAATGCCCGTCGGTTCGTCGATATGGTTCATCCGGTCATGGCTGTTTTTGTCAAATATGAGTTCTGGTGCAACTATCTTGACGACCTCAAGCAGGCGAACGTACCGACCTATCTGGTGTCGGCCATCTTCCGTCCGTCGCAGCTGTTTTTCAAGTGGTATGGCGGATGGTATCGCAAGGTGCTGCACAATTTTTCCCATCTCTTTGTGCAGGATGATGACTCTGTGAGTCTGCTCAAAGGTATCGGCATCAGCGAGGTGAGCGTGGCTGGTGACACCCGTTTTGACCGTGTGCTGGCCATAGCCCAGAGTGCCAAGGACCTGCCAGTGGTAAAAGCTTTCAAGGGAGAATCTGCCCCCGTGCTGGTGGCAGGTAGCAGTTGGCCCAAGGATGAAGATTTGCTCATTGACTATTTCAACAGCCATTCTTTCAAGATGATACTCGCCCCTCACGAGGTGGATGAGGCTCATATACAGGAGATAATAGGGAAACTGAAACGTCCGTATATCCGCTATACGGGTGCCAGTGAGGAGGATGCCGCCCAGACCGATTGCCTTATCATTGATGGCATCGGCTATCTGTCAAGCGTTTACCGATATGGCGAGTTGGCTTATATCGGTGGCGGATTTGGTGTTGGCATCCATAATATTCTGGAGCCCGCCGTTTATGGTATGCCCGTCATTTTCGGTCCTAATTACCATAACTTTCGTGAGGCGGTGGAGATGGAAAAGGCAGGAGGAGCTTTCTCTATCAACAACAGTGCAGACCTTGCAAAAGTGCTCGATTCAATGTTCGATTCATCCTCTTTGCGGCTGGCAGACACTTCGGCTGTTGCCAAGGAATTCGTGGCTAAAAATTGTGGAGCCACCGACCTCATCATGAAAGGCTTGTTCCATTGATGTGATTAATTGCAATCGGCATCTTTGCCGTTGATTTTGATATAAATGATTGTCGTGTATGCGGCAATCATTTTTTTTTTGTGGATATGCAAGTCTGTTTATCTCTATCTAACCTTGATTTGTTGTATGAAATCGATTTATTTATAGATGTTTAAATGATATGGCACGCTTTTTGTATTTGTTTTTATTTGTTATTTAAAGTATAAATGTGATGAAATTCTTTTTTCATGGGATAGTGTTGATTATTGTATTGATGGCCCAATCGTTGCAGGCTACCGATTTTGTACCCGTATTTTCCAAAACCACCAATGGGTCTTGTTTGTTGATAGGCAATACCAATACAGAGTTGGCTGTAGATAATCATACTTCGCTCGAAGAAGAAAAGAAAGAACTGAAGCATATACTGAATTACCCTGTTAACAATCAGGCACTATCTTACACCTCTGTCGAATCGCTCACATCTACTCCTATAACAATAACCAATGTCAACTATGCCAGTTTTTGTATTCCAAATCCGGATCCAACGTGCGATTCTGTTCGTATATTGAGTGCTCGGCTTAATTGGGCGGGACGAATAAACAAAGGAGTAACTCTGGGAAACAAGGAACAGGTATATGTAAAATTTACGGATGGCGGAGGCAACGACTTGTCTACATCGCTTCCGTCCTGTTCCGGTTATTATCTGGTACCTGCTGATGTGACCAATAATCAGATTATAAGCAATAGTGTGAGCGATGGCTTCTATAATTGTCATGCGGATGTTACCGAATTGCTGAATGGGCTGATAAGCAAATCGGTTCTTAACTTTAATTCCCTACATCGAATATATGTGGCGAACGTGGTGTCCGAATTGCTCCCTTTTGGTACTGACGGTCTTTTTTCGGGCTGGTCGCTATCTATAGTGTATGAACACAAGTCATTGTCAAAACGTAATATTATGGTATATGACTGTGATGCATTGGGCATATCAAATACAAATGGCGGTGAAAACAAGGCTCTGCTTTGCAATTTCAAATTTGGGAATGCCAGTCCTTATTTGCTGAATGATACCATTACCATGGGTTTCTCCATGTTTGGCAGTTACGCCAATATCTATAATGGCGAATTGTTAAGTAACAAAGATTTGATTCTCACGGAAACTTCATTCCGTAAGGATTCACCTAAGGCTATTAGGACTGTGGGCAGTGGAGGCGTTGTCGATTCTGACCCGCTTTCCAATAGCATATATTGCTCCTATAAGGGAACCTGTGCTGTAACGGAAGATGTACCATATACCCGAGGCTATGACCTCCATATGTCGGTGCTTGACCCTGGTAAATACGATTATATTAATAAAAATGATTCCTCATTCAATGTGGCGTTTCTGCCTATCAATGAGTTCCACTATCTGACCAATGCAGTGGTGGAGACGGGGGCTCCCGATGTGCCACAAGTGAATTTGGAAATGGAAAGTCCAAAACCAGACGTGACACCTGGCGATGAAATTCCTCTTAATCTGTATGTGACGGCTGGCAACAATAAGGAAAATCTGAATGGGATTAAGATTAATATCCCATTGTCGGAGTATATTGATTCCATAACAGGTATTTCCTTTTTATTTGATTCACAGGTAAGAATAAGTGGGAATAGTACAGTCCGTCTGAATATCAAGGACGGTGCGTCGTCGGAACAGTATTTAGGTAATCTTATTTCAGTCAATCCTAGAGTCTCGTCTATGGCTAAGGCCGGATTGCTTTCAGCAGTCAATGAATATTTGGCAAAACTGGACAAGGACAATCAGGCGTTGGCGGCTATAGATCCTTCGCATCTTAAAAATGCCCTCATAACCTTGGCTTTTCCTGATATAGAAATACCCCGAACGTTGTCAGGGGCAGATGCTATTACTATTCAGCTGAAAATCAAAACAAAGAAGGCAAATAGCTGGGTATATGAAAAGAATACAAAAGTGGCTGGAAATTCCGCCACTATCGTTCCTCAGCCTGAAATGGATGTTAATGGAGCTGAATCTGGACAGAGTTCTATCATTGAGGGGACAGGAGAGCGAGGAACGAATTGGGGAAAATATGAATGTGAAAATGCCCTTGGTGGTAATGGTGGTAGCGGGGGTGGAGGTGGCGCCGGCGGTTTTGGGGGCGCTTGTTCAGGATTGGCCGATGATACGGTAAGCAGTAGTGGTGTCTATGTAAAAGACAAGGCAAACAATAAAATATCTGTAAAAATAAGAGCGACAGGCCGTTGTATGGCATTACCCGATTCTGTCAGCCTTTATTTCTGTGAAAACACACAGGTGTCGGTATCTGATATTAAATTGATGCTAAAGAACAAGTACAAACTGAATATCGATTCTATCGCAAAGTCAGATTCTTGTTTGTGGGTTCAAGTCAAGAGAGACAGTATTGCTAAATTTGCCAGCCGTTACGGGGTGAATAAGTCTAAAATGGAGACACTCCTCGGTTCTGCCCAGGATGGCATGTCAATATCTACTGGCAATGATTCTATCCGATTGGCTGATTTGATGCGGTGTGGTTCCGGATTGCAGGATGTGAAACTGCTCACTGATACCATTGATTCTATTTTACAAATGAAGGTGAGGGTGAGTGATGTCACTTTGTTTTATGCCAAGCAAGATACCCAGTTCTTTTTTCAAAAAAGCAAGGCGTTTTCTCTCCGTAATGATGTCGCCAGTGACGAAATGTATACGGTAAAGGATGATACCACCGCCTATTTGTATTTTAATTCACCATGGACTTCAGGTAATGGGGCTACATCGTGCAGCGGGTTCATTTCCGTACATTTCCATAAAAGTAAGATTAATGCTCCTCTGCTTGTATATCAGAATGATACACTTGCTGATGGCGATACTGTTTTTTTGTGCAAGGATGCAGAGCCGAAGCCACTGACGGTGCTGAAAGGAAAAAATGAGTATGATGTGCTGGCCGATATTGTGGATACGGTTGGCGTCCGTCATTCCAATCTGTTGGTTGATCGTTCGTATGCATTGGCTCCTCAATGGCAGTTTACCACCGACAGCATAATCAGAACATCTGTTCCTGGTACGTCCAAGGTATTGATTCGTCAAAAGAGTTTTGGAAAAAACTGTTTAAGCGATTCTGCACTGCTGTTTGTCAAGGTGGCTGATTTTAAGATTGACAAGAAACCGCAGATAGACAAGTCCTTGACCGATTTTTGTGAAAATGTTATTCCTGAAGATTCTCTGCATCTGAAAGTCATAAAAGATTTGTCTGTGCAGAACTATGCCGTAAGGTGGTATGCCATGACCAAAGATTCTTTGGCATCTTTGTCGCTGATAGGCGATGGAGACTCCGTCGCAGTGCCGAAAGATACGGCAGGAGTCAGACTATATACTGCGTCATATTATTTGGATAGATGTGAGAGTAAGTTTGACACTGTGGCTATCACAATCCATCCCAAGGCCGACTCAATAAAGTCCGATACAATGACCATTTGCCAATATTATAAGCTGACTACCACTGATGTATTGAAATTCCTGAAAAAAGAGAATCCGGGATTGGCTGATGTGGATAAGCTGCGTTTTTATAAATACGAAGATATAACCAACAATACCGAGACAAATATTCAGAAATCTTTGGCTGCCGATACGCTAATGTTGTCAAACTTGCTGACAGCTATTGACGATAGCAGCGATTGTGGAAAGGCTGGATATAGAATGTCCCGTTTTGTGGTACAGAATGTGACCCCTATCTGGCAATGTCCTGGCGCCGGCTCTCTGATATGTGTCAAGACTGTTTGCTATGACCGCACTCCACCGTCTTTTATTGGCAATGTCGATTCTGTGCTTTATTGTATGGGAGATTTGGCATCGGCCAATTTGAATGATTTTGTCAGTATTCAGGAAAAAAATCTAAATGCTGGCTCCAAATGGTTCTGGTATGAGGAGGGTGCAGCCTTGCCATACAATCAGTTCTATTCTGACCAATATGCGCAGATTCCGCAATCTGACCCACAGACAAATACCTCACGGGCCAATATCCGGTTTTATTCGGTGGTCAGAGTCGACAGCAATAGCTGCGTGAGTGATGCGGATACATTCAGAGTGATTGTTGACAATAGTATCAATACATATCCCAAGATTGGCGATACCACAAAAATCATCTCTATTAACGAGACACTGTTCTCTTTGAACTATTGCAAAGGTGAAAATCCGTATGAATCAGATACTGTCCCCGTATTGGGGTATCCTGCCCGTAATTATCAGACTGAATGGTACGAAAAAAACAAAATGGCGGGAGATTGTGATTCTGTTTTGTTTACCGGTACAGTTAAAAAGAATAGCATAGTGGCCGACTTCCAATATCCTGATACCACTTATTATTGTGTCCGTCAGACAACCCCTATGGGATGCAAAGGTCCATGGCTGAATGTGCAACTGATTGTAAACGATTCAGTCCGTTCCTTACCAAAGTCAGTGTCACATGAATTGTGTGAGGGGGCAGATTCGGTGCTGGTGGAAATGCCAGAACTAAGTACAGAACAATTTCGTCCGACTTATTACGATGCCGGTAGACGTGTGGTGTCAGGCAGCCGGGCATATATCAAGTCTGATTCTGTCGGCAGTTTCATTTCTGCCAATGGTAACAATTTGTTCTATGTGTCGCTGACTGATAAGAATACGGGCTGCAGAAGTCAAGTGGTGGGCATTGATGCCGTGGTTTATCCGCGTCCTCATTTGCCTGTGCTTGTTAATGATTCATCGCTCTATTTATGTGCAGCCAACGATGTGGCCAACCTGACTCTGCAAACTGGGGCCAAGACTGATATCAGAGATAACAATACGAAGTTGGTTTGGACGCCGTCTGATACTGTTTCCCTAGCCAAGGAAGGCCGTTTATTCTATTCTGTTCGTCAGCAAGATACCATTTCACAATGTATGGGCCCAGAGATAAAGGTAACCGCCAATGTGGAGAATACTTTTGAATATATACCGTTAAAAAGCATTGTGCATTGTTATGGAGAGGCGGTAAATTTGGCCGACAGCATATCCCGTCATCTAACGATAAGTAATAAACTGATACCTGTTGCCAAAGTCGGATATAAGGTTTTTAGACTGTATGGCGATACTCCGTCGGCAAGGGCTTCTGATATCGGCTCTATCAGTAAACTGGTATCAGAGAAGGGAAAGAATGTAAATGATACGTTGCATTATCTGGTGGAGGTGCTGGATAGTGTAAGCCGATGTTTCCAGTCTGATACCGTGTCTCTGATATTCAACGGATTGCCTTCGCTTCCTGTTATTGGAGAAATCTCAGCTTGCCAATATGCTGACATCATGTTGCCAACACCCCATGACAGAAAGTGTCAATATTTCTGGCTTAGAGAGAATGGCATGACGTTGCCGCAATCTTCTACTTCGTTGCAATTGGCGACCAGTGAACGTTTGCGACTTGTAGCTACCGATGTGCGTGGGTGTGTTGATACACTATGGGTTGGTTTCCATATCGATTCTTT
>CALMUD010000136.1 GCA_937872735.1 uncultured Bacteroidales bacterium | reverse complement strand
CACACCGTACTTGCATCCGATGTCAGTGAAATAGCGGCTTCGGCTGGCAATGCCATACTCATACCCAACCCCATCACTACACAGCAACGCATCATCCGTGATTTGAACTTTGACTTCAGACCACAAAAAACAGACTCAACCATCGACTGAGCCTTAAAACTTACATTTGTCATCATACGGTTAAACGAACCTATTATATTCATACCTCTGTTCATTTCAATATAGCTGCAAACTTCTTTCCTACTCATTACCAATAACATCAAAAGACATGTACGCAAACATATCCAGTAAAACGAAAGCACTACATGACAAGAAAAGGTTAGCAACTATTTTCACTATGCAAACTATTATTAGTTAACAATTTGCAAAAATAAGAAAAATCCCGCACTTTTTTCCAACCTTTCCGTAGAAAATTGCAAAACAAAAATAGATAAAAATGATGTGAACGTCCGTTTTTCCTTTACAAACAGCCATTATAGGAAAAAACAAAAAGGGCTGCAACCCTACTTTTAAGGATGCAGTCCTTGATTTTTTATTGAAAACGATGTCTGATTACTTTCCTTGAGGCTGAGAACCAGGCTGACAATGAGGATTTTCCTGCGGATGGGCTCCACAACCCGACGGACCCTGTGGTTTGCCCTGCCCTGGTTGGCAACAACTTCCACCATTAGGACCACATGGACCTCCCATAGGGCCCATCTGGTGCTCCTTCATCATGATAAGCTGCTGCTGCTCGCCAACTGACAGCTTATCAAAATTGGCCCATTTGGTCTTTAGGTCATTTTCCTGTTTATCTACTGCGGCCTTTTCCTTTTTCAGAAATTCCTTTTTCTGCTGGTCGTTCATTTTGTCAAACTGGGCCCACTTCTGCATATCCGGGCAAGGATCCATAGGTCCTTGCGGCCCCTGTGGACCTCCTGGCTGATTTCCGCACTGGGGACCAGGCTGACCTGGCTGCTGACCTTTGTTGCAGCAACATCCTGGGCAACCACACTGGCACTGGCCGTCACCCGGTACTCCCTGCTTGGGTGCACGGCGGGCACACGAGCCCAACATCAATAGACAGCACATGGCTGCCAACATCATCTTTCTCATTCTCTTCTCATTTTTTGGTTTCTGGATAAATTTAAGAAGATAAAAAACTCTTTGCAAAAACATAATATGCAGGCCCCACATTTATTGACACAATTCTCTTTTTTGCCGACATCAAACTTTTTTTGCTGATTTGCGCCGCTTGAATTAATTTTGCACGCTACAATTTTTCAACGTTTCTGATTATGAACCGAATTATTTTTCTATTGCTCTTAGGTCTGTCATCTTCAATGGGAAAGGAATTACGATATGGGTGACCACCATAGGAATATTATCGCTTTATCTTGCAGGGCAGACTATACGAAATCCGCAATCGGAATAGGCCTTTTCGGGGTAGCCTTTCTGACGACAAGCTATACTGCAATAATGCAGCGAGGAGCCATAGCCACCCCCTCGCGCCACCCGTTCATAGCCCGAAGCGGGTCCTTCGGGGTCTATGCAGGCCTCTGCACTATAACTGGCATTGAAATCCTGACTCCACTCAAGTACATTGCCACACATATCATATAGTCCCAATTCGTTAGGGGACAACTGTGCCACCACATGGACACATTTACCTGAATTGACAGCATACCACATCACCTTATTGACCGAATCACTGCCAGCATAGATGAATTCCTTGCTCTTGTACTGCCCCCGCGCAGCGAATTCCCACTGGGCTTCGGTAGGTAATCGGAATCCATCAGCCAACTCGTTGGTCGTCACTTTGGCACTCACCATGTAGCAAAAACTGTCCTCGGAGGTGGCATATTTTTCGCTGGTCAGATTGTAATAGGGGGTCAACCCCTCCATTTGGCTCAATTTGTTGCAAAAATCCAGACAATCGTACCACGACACGTTGAACATCGGGAAGGCCGGATTGTTGCATTTCCGGGTGTCGTCATTGCCCATCACGGCTCTCCACAAGGCCTGAGTCACTTCGGTCTGACCTATCCAGTAACTTTCGGTCAGGGTAACCCGGTGCACGGGAGCCTCATCGCTAAATGCGTAATAATCGTAATTCACTTCTGTCTTATCATTGAACTGTGAGCCCATCCAGAATTTTCCAGCACCCACTTTTGCCATTCTGAATCCGACACCACCCGCAGTCTGTGTCTTGTAATCCACCCCTGGCACCGAAATCAGTCCCAGCGCATCCGCCTTCACACTGTCGTGATGAATGAACACGATGCTGTCCACTTTGGCCACCGGCAAATCGAGCGTGCTAAGGTCCTTCATGAAGATTCTGATGGAGTCTGCCGCCTCAGCGACATCTGCTGCCAACAGCAACGCCACAAGCACTATCATTCTATGTAAAATCTTATCCATAATCTTTCAGTTAACAATTTTCCAACCAAATATACCCACTTTTTGCTAATTAATGTATGTTTTTTTATTTTCTTTGCATTTGAAACAAACGCACACATACCAATGCCCAACATTTCGCAATATTTGCCAATAGCTGACCCTACATGGATTTTTTTCATTGTGCTGTGCATCATTCTGTTGGCCCCTATCATCATGGGGCGGCTGCGCATTCCGCACCTGGTGGGAATGATTCTGGCGGGTGTGCTGATTGGCCCCAACGGCTTCAACATTCTGGCTCACGATAGTTCCTTTGAGCTGTTTGGCAACGTGGGACTCTATTACATCATGTTTTTGGCGGGACTGGAGATGAACATGAGCAACTTGCGCACCAACAAGACGAAGGCGGTGACGCATGGTCTGCTGGCTTTTGTCATTCCCATCTCGCTGGGATTTCTGGTCAATATATACATTCTCCACTACAGTGCCATCACCTCGTTGCTGCTGGCCAGCATGTATGCATCCTACACCTTGCTGTCCTACCCCATTGTGATACGCTACGGTCTGGCCCATCAGCGAAGCGTCACTATTGCAGTGGGCGCCACCGCCGTCACCGACACACTCACGCTGCTGGTGCTGGCACTGGTGAGCGGCATGTTCAAGGGGGAAGTCAATCTTCTCTTCTGGATACAGTTGCTGCTGAAGATGAGTGCTGTCTTTCTTATCATCATCCTCATTTTCCCCCGCATCACCCGCCGATTTTTCAAACGGAACAAGGATAACACCATCCAGCTGATTTTTGTATTGGCATTGGCGTTCTTGGGGGCAGGAATGATGGAGGCTATCGGGCTACAGGGCATATTGGGAGCCTTCTTCACTGGGCTGGTGCTCAACCGCTACATACCTCGCGTTTCCCCGCTAATGAATCATTTGGAATTTATGGGCAACTCACTGTTTATCCCTTACTTTCTGATTGGGGTGGGTATGCTGGTCAATCCTGCGGTAATATTCAGCGGATGGGGCACCATCAAGGTAGCTTTGGTGATGATAATGATGGCGCTGACCTGCAAATGGATAGCCTCCTGCTCCACTCAAAAGATATTTGGCCTGAAAGGGGTGGAACGGCAACTGATATACGGACTGAGTAGCGCACAGGCCGGCGCCACACTGGCTGCGGTGCTGGTGGGCCACAGCATAGTGCTGGCCAACGGTCAGCGGCTGCTGAACGATGATGTGCTGAACGGCACCATCATCCTTATTCTGGTAACCTGCATTTTCAGTTCTATGGTTACCGAGCATGCGGCCAAACAGATGGTGCTGAAGGAACAGGATATGCCGGAGGACAAACGCGGTGACGAGGAACGCATACTGATAGCTCTGGGCAATCCTGACACGATGGAGACGCTGGTCAATCTGGGACTCCTCGTTCATAATCCGAAAATAAAACAGGGGATGTATGGACTGAATATTGTGGGCGATGACAAGAACAGCGGGCACAATCTCAATGCGGGACGCAAACTACTCGAACGGGCCACGCGTATCGCCACCGCTGCAAATGTGAGACTGGTCACCCAAAGCCGTGTGTCATCCAACATTGCCGATGGCATTATCCATACATTCAAGGAGGCCGCCGCTTCCGAAGTCGTTATGGGACTGCATAGGCCCGACGGCAAAACCAACGAATATCTGGGAAAACTGGCTGAGACGCTGCCTGCCCAGATGCTGCACCAAATAATGATGATGCGGTGTGCCCAGCCTATCAACACGTTGCGACGCATCATTGTGGCGGCCCCCTCCAAAGCCCAATATGTATCGGGATTCTACCGATGGGTGGAACGCACTTCCCGCTTGGCCGACAATGTGGGCTGCCGGGTGGAGTTCCACTCACACCCGGACACACTCAACCGCATCAGCGAATATGTGCAAAGCCGGCACCACGGATTGCGCGCCACCTACATCAATATGACGAGCGGTGACCAGTTCTCGCTGCTGGCTGCCAGCATCAATGCCGACGACTTGTTTGTGGTGGTAACGGCAAGACCCGACACCATATCCTACAACCCGTTTATAGACTCGCTGCCCGAACAGCTGGAGAACTATTTTAACGGCAAAAACCTCATGATTATCTATCCCGACCAATACAAGGACAATCCGAATGTGCTGTCTTTTACTCTGCCTCCTCAGCTGAAGGAGAAAAATGCTTATAAGGGACTGAAACGATGGATGAAGAAAAAAATGGAATCATAAAAAAACAGACGGTGAACTATTGTGTATTCATTCCCTTATATTATCTTTGCGACAATAGGAAATAACGGGAGCCAACACTTACTCTCATCTTATGCCATTGCTGGCACCATCTTTCAGAGGCACAATCAGTACATGTGGCATCATTCCATAGAAAAATAGACCAATCATTAAAAATCGCGTTTCCTGTGAATAATACTGAATCAAAAATTCCATTCAACATTTTTGGCGTTGTCCTGGCCATCGGCATTGTGTTCGGTGACATCGGAACATCACCTCTATACGTGATGCAGGTAGTGATGAACAATCTGCCTATCGGACAGCTTACCCGCCCCGATTACATATTGGGCGCGGTGTCGTGCGTCATTTGGACGCTGACACTGCAAACCACACTGAAATATGTCATCATCACGCTGAAAGCGGACAACAACGGTGAAGGCGGCATTCTGTCGCTCTATGCGCTGGTACGCGAGAAATACCGTTGGGCTTACATCTTGGCTGCCGTCGGTGCGGCCACACTGCTGGCCGATGGCATCATCACGCCGGCCATGACGGTGCTGTCGGCGGTTGAGGGCTTGCAACACGAGCTTCCTATGCTGTCGGCGGTACCTATTGCCCTCATCATTGTATTTTTGGTATTCATGGTCCAGCCTTTCGGCACGGGCTCATTGGGCAAGTATTTCGGATTTTACATGGTGCTGTGGTTTGCCATGATGGGCATCGTGGGGGGCTGCCAGCTGGCAGGCAATGTGGGGGTACTGAGGGCTTTCAACCCCTACTATGCCATCCATTTTCTGGTGCACGTGCCCAATATGCTTATCATGGTGGGGGCTATCTTCCTGTGTACCACTGGTGCGGAAGCGCTCTATTCTGACCTTGGGCACTGCGGACTGAAAAATATACGCACTTCGTGGGCTTTTGTCAAGACCACTTTGATACTCAACTATCTGGGACAGGCTGCCTGGATTATCAACCATCCGGAACTAAACCACCCCGTCAATCCATTCTTTGCCATGATGCCCCACTGGTTCACCTTTGTGGGCATCGGCATGGCTACACTGGCAGCCATCATTGCCAGCCAAGCCCTCATCAGCGGCTCATTCACAGTCATCAGCGAGGCCACTTATCTCAACTTATGGCCCAACGTCATGATAAAATACCCAACCCGCGTGAAGGGACAGCTCTACATTCCGTCGGTCAACCACTTGATGATGGTGCTCTGCCTCCTGATTATCCTGATGTTTGGGTCGTCGCTGAAGCTGGAAGCTGCTTATGGATTGGCCATCACGCTCAGCATGCTGATGACTTCCATCTTGCTGTTTCTTTATTTTATGGAGCGCAAGCGCCCGCTGTGGTTCAGCCTGCCGCTCACCTCCTTTTTTGTATTCATTGAGTTTTCGTTCTTTGTGGCCAATATGCAGAAGTTCATGTGCGGAGGCTACATTCCTGTAATGATGGCCACTCTCATCACGCTGGTGATGTATTCCTGGTACAATGGACGACTGATTAAACAGTCTCACACGTTGTATGACAAGGTGGACAGCTGCTATCTTGACCGAATCGTCCGCATCAGCAACGATGTCACCATTCCCAAAATCGCTACCAACCTGGTCTATATTGTCAAGTCAAACCGGACGGACTCCATGGAGAGCAAAATCGGCTATTCGCTGTTCAAGCGTACTCCGAAACGGGCCGACAATTACTGGTTTGTCCATATCAAACATACCGACGACCCTTACGAATTCCACTATAAAGCCACCATTCTGGTTCCGCAAAAGGTATTCCGCATTGACATTTTTGCAGGATTCAAGCTGGGCATCCATGCCGACAAATACATCACACTGATTACCAATAAAATGGAAAGCGATGGATTGGTCAATTTGAGTTCTCGATACCCGTCAATGCAAGGTTGTGCCGATAATCGGGGCGACTTTCTCTACATGGTGGTTGACCGCATATTCCGTAATGTGCACATGAGTCCTTCACGGCAAATCATATTCAGCTGCTACAATTTGGTGAAACGCGTAGCCACCTCCGACACTCAGATGTATGACATCGACCCTACGGAGATGAAAATTGAAAAGGTTCCACTGAAACGCAGTGACCACACCGAGGACGACCTCAACGCACTGCTGGAGAACGAGGCGGCCGAAACGGACAGTTAATCTTGTTGTTTGTGAAAGGACACTGTAACAAATCGGGACGTATGGCTGTGGCATGGATTGCCATGGCTTTTATGGTGCTGATGGCGACAGCTGCGGGATGGCGTGAAGCCATTTTTCCTGAGGCGGCAGCTTTGATTACTGGACTGTGCATTGTCGACAAACGGGTTTGGATAGCTCCTCCTTATCTGTCCATATTTCTTTTCACACTGGTGGCGGCATCGGGAGTGGCAATGGTGCGCTATCTCCATTGTCCGCTGTGGGGGCAACTCATTGTGGTATTCTTTATGGTGGCAGCATTGCTCACGCTCACCCGTACCACCATTCGCCCATTATTCTCGGCGGGACTGCTGCCCGTGATGTTACAGACGCACAGTTGGAGTTATCCGCTTGCAGTGCTGGTCATCACAGCCAGCCTCTTTACCTTACGGGGATTGATGGAACGTTGGCAATTGCTGGAACCGCTTGCACCCGCCTGCTATGCCATGGGGCGACGGCAACGGGGGAAAAGGTGGGTACTGGTGGGCGGTGTGGCCAGTTTCATCATGGTACTGTTTATCAAGGCTGGTTGGTGCTATTGTCTGTTGCCTCCACTGATAGTTGCTTATGTGGAATTTTGCAATTCCGACTCGGGTTTCCGTCAACGGCCTTTCTCCATCTGGGCCACTTTGGTGGCAGCTACGGCTGCCAGCAGCTGGTTGCAATACAGCCTTGTCTCAATGGACCTACCTGCCTGCTGGGGGGCGTTGGCGGCATTGCTGTTATTGTTCGCCTATTTTCACCGCAGTGGCAAATTCTTTGCACCTGCCGCTGCGCTCACCATTCTGCCGTTACTGCTGCCATTCCCCATTTTGCCCCAGCTGCCACTAATGGTGGCGGTGGGTTCCGCGGTGCTGATAGCCGCGGCCCTGTGGGTCGGTCATTTGGCCAACCATGAACTATAAAATCAGATTCAAATAATTATCGGGAGTGACTACAACAGACTGCCTGATTGGATAGGCATTGAGAAAAGAGGCTGGTAACGAGGTCTTTCCTTTGTTCGGGTTCCATTTTATCTCAAAAGCGGATAGTTGTCCATCCTCATCCTCTATATAATCTATTTCCTGCTGCTGGGTGGTTCTCCAGAAATAACTTTGCACATATTTACCTTGATATTGATTGCTTTTTATCCGTTCACTCACAAAGAAGTTTTCCCACAGTGCCCCCGCATCCTGTCGCAAGGCAAGCGGCGCAAAATTGCGGATGACGGCATTCCTTATTCCATTATCATAGAAGTACACTTTTTTCCCTTTTTTCAGTTCGTTACGCAGATTGCGGCTAAAGGCAGTCAATCGGAACACCACATAGCATTTTTCCAGCAAATCAATATACCGCTCCACCGTTTTGTTGTCTGTCCCTACAGTCTGTGCCAATTCGTTATACGAGACTTCCGAACCGACCTGCAAAGCCAATGCTTGCAGCAGTTTTTCCAGCAACACGGGCCTCCTTATGTTATCCATCGCCAATATATCCTTATAAAGATAACTGCCAGCTATATTCATCAGTATCTCTTTGGCATCACTTCCATTTTTAATGACATCGGGATAGGAGCCATATATAAGTCGTGCGTCCAGCAACTGTTTAACATAGAGAAGTCCGCCCTCACCATACAGCTCAGCGGTGGATAAAGGATACAAATGATACTCGAATTTTCGGCCAGTAAGCGGCTCGTTCAGCTTGTCTTGCAATTCAAAGGCAGAAGATCCTGTAACCAATAGCTGAACTTTGGGATAATTGTCTATAATCAGTTTCATGGTCAGACCAATACCGGGAACCCGCTGGGCCTCGTCTATCACCACCATCTGATAGTCGCCTATCAGCATTTTCAGTTCGGCTCCATTTATGGAGGAAAGCATATCCCTGACCTCAGCCAAATCACAATTCAAAGACAATACCTTTTCTTGTCTTTTTTCCACTATCTGCCTATATAGGGTGCTTTTTCCTACCTGCCGGGCACCAATCAGCACTATCGCCTTGCCTTTGTATAGTTTGCTTTCTATTATGTCTTGTAACTTTCTGTGTACTATCATATCCGTATTCTTTTTCAACTGCTAAGATACTTCATTTTTCAGATGTTCAGCATCACAAGACTTGATTTTTAGGTTTACAAACCTAAAAAATAGCTATATTTTGGGATTATAAACCCAAAATATCATAATATTTTAGGTTTATAATCCCAAAAGTTCATCAAAATAAGATTACTGCGGACGCTGCCGATAGGTGTCAAGCAGGTCTTTGGCGGCACGTTGCGAAACGGGTTCAGTCCCCAGCTGTTCTATTATCTGGCGATAGTCGGCCAACATCTGCGACCTGCGGTCACCGTCCTGCAACAGTGGGGCTAGATACTTGCGGATATTGTCAGCCGTAAATTCATAGGAAAGGAGTTCATGCACCACTTCCCGACCTGCTATCAGATTGACCAGCGATACATATTTGACATGGATAAGACTTCGCAGAATATAATAGGCAGGCTTGCCACCCGACACATAGTAGACCACCACTTGCGGCACCTGCATGAGTGCGGTCTCCAGTGTGGCGGTTCCCGATGTCACCACTGCCGCATAGGCCTGCTGCAACAGTTCATAAGTTTCGCCATACACCACTTTCACATTGTAGCCCGCAGTAAACTCATCATAGAGGGAGGCATCGATGGAGGGAGCACCTGCTATCACCAGTTGGAACTGGGGATAGGTGCTGGCCGCCTGCAACATGGCTGGCAGATTCTGTCGGATTTCCTGCACACGGCTTCCCGCCAGCAATGCTATGATAGGCAGTGAGGAGGTCAACCCGTTGCGCTGGGAAAAAGACTCAAAGGTCTCTCCCTTGTGGTTGCGTCCCTCTACGGCATCCACACACGGATTGCCTATGTAGTCCACCTGACACCCACGACTGCCAAACCACTCCACCTCAAATGGCAGAATGGAGAACACACGGTCCACATTCTTCTTGATGGCCTTGAGCCGCCAGGCCTTCCATGCCCACAGCTTGGGGGCTATGTAGTAATAAACGGGGATGTCAGGATGATGCTGATGCACATATTTGGCTATCTTCAAATTGAAACTCGGATAGTCTACCAATATCACCATATCAGGATGGAACGTATCGATAGAACGGCACGCCTCCCGCATAATGCCGAGTATGGTACGCAAGTGCAAAATAACCTGTATAAATCCCATATAGGCCATGTCGCGATAATGACGCACCATGTTGACCCCCTGCTGCTGCATCAGGTCGCCCCCCATTCCCTTGAACTGGGCCTCGGAATCAAGAGCCCGCAACGAGGCTACCAGATTGGAGGCATGCAAATCGCCCGAAGCCTCCCCAGCTATGATATAATATTTCATAATGCAGTCTTTTACTTTTGACTTATCGGATAATGAAAGCGGCAAAATAGAGCAAGGTGGCCACAGTCAGCCCTCTCCCCATTTTCCACCGTTCCTGTTTATATATCAGATAGAATCCGATAAGATTGGGGAACAGACTCGCCACAAATATCTGCGAAAACATGGCAGAATGATTAGTAAAAACAAAGCGCATCAGATTGACAAATCCGTCATAATGTACCGCCCCAGTGGCCAGCAACACCACCACGAGGGTGATGAACGGGAGCATCAAAAACACAAAGAATCCCAACCAAAAATTATTGAATTTATGTGGCTCTCCCTCATAATAATGTTCCTGGGGTTTCCCCGAAAAATCCTCGAATGACATATTTTTTATTTTTTCGTAACGTAATAATAGAACTCCAGCCGGCCGTTTTTATTGTCCACTCGTCCGTTGCCGCAGATAATCGTCGGCGGTCATGTCCACTCTGATGGGCACACAAGTGGCTTGGTGGCGTGCCAGCAGATACTCGTCAGTGCCTGGTGTGTCAGGCTCCAGATTGACAAAATCGCCTCCCAGTCTGAACACTTCCGAACCATCACGCTCTCCCGTCTTGCTGAACTCATCCACCCAACGCGAGCGGGCCTGACGACACCAACGGAGAGGCCCCTCGATAGGTCCTGCCGGAAAATTGACATTCAGGCAGATACCAGTCGGCAATCCATTGCATAACACGTCGGATAACACCTGACGAACATAAGGCAAGCCATAGGAATAATCACATGCCCCCCCATCCAGACACAAGGAAAAACCTATTGACGGAATTCCGTTGAGACAGCCTTCTATCACTGCACCCATCGTACCCGAATAGACCACATTGATGGAACTGTTGCTACCGTGGTTGATACCCGACAATATCAGGTCGGGACGGCGGTCGCGGCAAACTGAATAAAAGGAAAGTTTTACACTATCGGTGGGAGTACCGGAACAGGCATAGACCCGTAACCCTGGTTCTGACGACACTTGATGCAACAACACATCCACACCACTCGTCACTGCATTCGACTTGCCCGACTGCTGGCACTCTGGCGCCAACACTATCACATCACCAAACTCGCGCGCCACCCGCACCAGGTTCTTCAGACCTTCGGCACATACGCCATCATCGTCGGCCACCAATATCAACGGTTTATTTTCTGCCATAAGCAATAGATTTGTTATTCACAAATATAAGAAAACCGCACGACATAAAAAAGAGGTCGCCCCTGCTCTCTTGCAGTGACGGCCTCTACGATTCAATGATACAGAAGAGAAATATTATATTATATTATTTTTCTTTATGCGTTATAGGCGGTCTCTCCGTGTTCGTAAACATCCAGACCCTCTTCCTCAATACGTGGCTCAACTCTCAATCCGTGAGTATGCTTGATGACATAGAAGAGAACAATACCACAAGCGGCTGTCCAAAGGTCTATCACCAAGATGCCGAATACTTGGGCTCCAAGGAATCCAAATCCGTGACCATAGAACAAACCTTGTGTGGTTGAGAATAATCCGGTAAGAATAGTACCAATGATACCACATATGCAATGTACTGAACTGGCACCTACTGGGTCATCAATATGAAGTTTGGTATCGATAAACTCGATAGAGAACACGATGAGGATACCACAAATGGCACCAATGATAAGAGAACCTGCAGGCGATACCATATCGCAACTGGCGGTGATACCTACCAATCCGGCAAGGATACCGTTGAGTGTCAGTGAGAATGAAGGTTTGCCATACTTAATCCAGCTGGTAAACATGGTAGCCAGACCACCGGCTACGGCTGCAAGGTTGGTGGTAAGGAACACGTGTGAAATGGCGTTACGGTTAACCTCACCAGAGGCTGCCAACTGAGAACCTGGGTTGAATCCGAACCAGCCCATCCAAAGAATGAACACACCCAGAGAGGCCCATGACAGACTATGTCCAGGAATGGCACGGCTCTTACCGTCTTTTGTGTATTTACCAATACGTGGGCCTAAGAAGATGGCTCCCAGCAAAGCCAACACACCTCCAACTGAGTGGACGACCGCACTACCGGCAAAGTCGTGGAAGGTGACACCAAAGGTACTCATCATGAAACTTGAAGGGTCGGCATTGCACAACCAGCCGCCACCCCAGGTCCAGTGTCCTTCTATTGGATAGATGAACAGGGATATGACCAATGAATAAATCAGATACATGCTGAACTTGGTACGCTCGGCCATGGCTCCCGACACAATGGTGGCAGATGTGGCACAGAACACAATCTCAAACATCAGGAAACCCTCTGTTGGCAGACCAGCTGCGTTATGATAGAAGGAAAGGTCGCCAAAGTTTGGTGCGCCTACAAAACCTTTGCCGTTGCTGCCAAACATGAATCCGAAACCTACGAACCAGAACACAACTGAACCTATCATGAAGTCAACGAAGTTCTTGAACAGGATATTGGTGGTGTTCTTGCTACGGGTGAATCCTGCCTCACAATAGGCAAAACCAGGCTGCATGAAAAAGACAAGGGTGGCGGCCAACAGCATCCACACCGTATCGATAGAGATGCCCAAATCTTTGGCCAATGGCTCTGAGGTCGTCTCGGCAAAGGCGGTCCCCGCTGTTGCCAATCCCATCAGCAGCAACGCCCAGACGCGCTTCGATGGCAAATGTTTTACTATTTTATCCATAATATTCTTTCTTTTAGTGGTTATTCTTTCTTGTTTTCTTTTTTACTTCGCTTTCTCGGCATCATACAGTGAGATGTCGCCACGGTCACCAGTTCGGATGCGGACAGAATCGTCAACAGGGATGACAAAGATACGGCCATCGCCCACCTCACCGGTACGGGCTGCCTTGATTACGGCCTGTATGGTCTTCTCCACATTCACATCGCGCACTACTATTGATATCAGCACTCGCTCTATGATACTTGTGTCGTACATCACACCACGGTAGATTCGGCTTTGTTGAGCCTTACCCATTCCTCTCACATCGTAAAAGGAAAACCACTCGATGTCGGCCGCCAATAGCGCCTCTTTCACATCATCGAAACGGGTCCGTCTGATTATGGCTTCAATTTTTTTCATATACAATAAAATTTTAAATGTTATTTATTTCTCTATCTGAAATCGTCAGAATGACATTCCAAACACCATATAGGCCTGCTCGGTGTATGGATTGAGGATGGCCTGTGCAAAGACTGGCAATGAATAGGTCGGCGTGAGCTGCAACGACTTGGCTCCCTTGATGGATACGTTGACTACATTGAATCCGTCGGAATACATTCCGTCGGCTGGTGTAAGACCTAACGCGAAGTTGAGGTCCACGCTGCCAGCCTTGGCTGGATAACCAAACTCAATATAGGTGGAATACCGCTCGTCATCGTTCTCGTCTTTATCGTTCACCAAGTTGACGTTGGCCGATACTGTGAGAGCAAATTTTTTGCAGACTTTGCCAAAATCGAAACCTGCATTCAGTTCCAAAATGTGGTTGTCGTAGTTGCCATATTTGGGAAAAGCGGCGGCTGAGTCGGCTACATACGGGCCACAATAATCGGTCAGCCCCAGGGTAAGTCCTGAGATGGAATAGGCCGCACTCAGGTCAAATTCATTCACCGCCTGGTCAAAATTGGTAGAGCCCCAGGCTCCTAGTGAAAAACCGCCATAACTGAAACCGAGGGATGGCTGGAAACTGGCTCCCGTCACACGGGCACCTCTCCAAATGTATGCACTCACGAGGTCGGCACCCGCTTTTACTTCCAGTTTGCTCGATGACTCAGAATCCTGCGCCATTGCTGATTCTGCTGAAAATGCAAATGCGCTCATCAGAGCGATTGCGATGGTAAAAAACTTTTTCATTTTCATTTTTCTTTTTGTTTGACATAATCAAAATTTAAAATCTTTTTGATTTAAAATTCTAAACAACTACTCAAATATGTAAATTAAAAATCAAAAATATCTATCATTTTGACAAGACAAAGTTAGGACGTTTTGCATCGTCTGTATCACGAAAATGATGTTTTATGGCATACTTTTTAAGGTCAGTTTCAATTTCAAAAGGAAAGGCGATACTATCGTTTCAAATTCAAACAAAAATTCCCGATAAATTTCAAATCTGAAACATGAGTGTCATTTCAAAACACTATGCAAAATATTAAATTGATGCAAAACAGACGAATATTGCAATCACAAAACAGAAATAAAACAAAAATAAAAATCAAAAAGACACCAAAACAAACAAATAAAAATCAAAACGATTAAAAAAGTCACGGCAGTTTCTACCGTGACTTTTTTTGTGGCAAAGAACTGAATTATCGCCAAGTTACAAATGCCGTTTCTC
>CALMUD010000135.1 GCA_937872735.1 uncultured Bacteroidales bacterium | reverse complement strand
TCCGATCTCACGGTGTCAGAGTAATCCGATTTGGTCGACCACTGATACTTGTAATTGTAGATTGGTGCTATGGTCAGTGTGGCCGATGTGCCAGCACAGATAGTGGTGTCGTTGGTGACACCTGTTACCTGAGCATCCACCTTCACCGTCACTGGCTTAGAGCTTACCGGGCAGCCGTTGGTCGATACGCCCATCACCTTATAATCCATCGATTTGGTTGGACTGTCGGTTATCGTTGCGCCCGTTCCCAGCGGTGCATACACTGTTTGACCCGTAAAGCAGCTCTTCCAGCTGAAATCGCTCACGGCCGATGAAGTGGTTGTCAGATTCACCGCGTCTCCCTCGCACAACTCGTTCACCGAGGCGGTGGCTACCAGTGTTGGTATCACCGCTATGTTCACATTCGTTGTCTTGGTTACTGCCGGGCAATAGGCTGGTTTCACAGTCACCTGATAGGTCATGTCTCTCTTTGGCGACACTATCAGATTCAGGGTGTTGCCACTCACGCCCGTATAGTCGGTTGTTGCGCTCTTGGCTGCCCATGTTATCGTCTTTGGTGTGCCTTGGGTCAACACGGCTGTCAGTTTCAGGGTTGAATCCGGACAGATAGTGGTGTCCGGTGTCACCGTCATTTTCACCGAATCTTCCACGGTCACATCCACTTGGTCGGAGGTGGCGTTTCCGCACGCATCCGAGCCGGTTGTCCGTACCCGGTACAGCGTTTCTGTCGATGGATTGTCGGTAACTTTGTTTATCAAATCGGTACTGATGGTGGTAAATTCTGTTGAGCTTGGGTCGCGTTTTTCCCATACGAGGGCTTGCGCGTTGCTCTGGTCTACGGTCAGCACCAATTCTCCGTTTTTGCAGACGGTTGGTGAGGAAGGCTTGAGCGAGCGGATGACGGGCAGCTGCTGTACGGCTACCGTAAATGTCTTTTCAGCCGATGGACAGGTCAAAGAGGTCAGTGCTGCCTTGTAGGAGGTTGTCGCCGTCGGCATATCCGAGAATACCAAATCCGAAGCAATCGTACTGTAGGCACCACCATTTATGCTCTTTTGCCACAGCACTGACGATGGTGTACCAGTGGTCAGCATTATCTGCGAGCCTACTGGCGTTCCTGCGCAAACAGCAGAATCGGGTTCTGTTATGGTAAATCGCAACGAATCTTCTACCGTGATAGGCAATATGTTCGATTCTGTAGACTTGCACACTTTGGCTCCCGTGTTCACCACTTTATACCAGGTACTCACGGCCGGCTTCAGCCCCGCTCCGCTGGTTACCGTCATGGCTGTATAGTTCGTTCCGTCAGTTGACGATTGCCATTGCAGTTTGTTCGCATTCTGCGCGGCAAGTGATAGGTTGACGGTCGAGCCAACGCATAGGTCTGTTTTGTCGGCAGTCAGGGTCAGTATGGCTGGTCGTTCCACTTCCACATCCACACTCTTTACGACTGGAGTATTGCAATAGGTACCCGACATTGACAATACATAGGTGCTCGTTGAGTCGGGTATGTCGTAACATGAGTTTTTGACAAACGGCAACTGTACACTCGTTCCACCTTTTTTGTTGCGCATGAATGTCACATCCGTAGGTTTCCCCGTCGTCAATTTTGCATTGATTGTTACGGCATCGCCCTTGCAGATAGTATTATAGGTGGCTGCAAGTCCATATCTGATGGAGTCCTCCACTATCACTTTCTGCACGTTGGTCTCTGCCACTGGACATATTTTGTTGCCGGTGCTCACCACTTTATACCAGGTGGTCTGCTTAGGCGACTGCTTTTGCCCGTCGGTAGTCACAAACGAGGTGAAGGTCTTGCCGTCGGTCGAGCTCTGCCAATCCACGCCGATGGCGTTCTTTTGCGTCAAGGTCAGATTCACCAGACCTTCTTCGCAAATGCCTTCTTTGTCGGCGGCCAAGCTCAATACGGGTGGCTGCTCCACTGTCACCTTCACGTCTTTGTCAAAGGTGCCTGGACAGTAGGTACCTTTCATCTCCACTTTATACGTTGCTGTCGATTCGGGCACCACGGTATACGTGTAGTTGGTAAACGGCAGTTCGGTGGACACTCCGTCCTCCGTCGTCCTCGTAAACACGCAGGTACTTGGCATTCCGGCATTCAGTAATCCGCTGATGGTGACTGATTTTCCGCCACACAGCAGGCTGTCGGTCGTCTTCAGGTCAAAGTCTATCGGCTGGTCCACCACCACCGTATAGATTGGTGTGGTCTGGGTAGGACAACCGAAGCTTGGGGTGGCTACTATATATTGTGTGGTAACCTTTGGCGACAGGGTCTCTTTGGTTTCTGTATCGGTATCGCTGTAGGTGCCTTGTTTCCACACAGTGAACACGCTGTTGGTGTCGGTTCTCGATTTCCAGCCCAGTGTTGTCACGTGGTCCAGTACCACTGTGAGTGTCACCGTCTGTCCCTCGCATATCTTGGTGGTGTCGATGCTCGATTTAATCTCGGCAGGTATGTTCACTTTTACGTTCACTTTCACTTCTTTCTGTGGACACTTGACGCCCGATACCACGGCCTTGTAGGTGCGGCTGCTGTCGGCACTGATTTCCAGTATCGGCTGTTTCGCAGTCAGCATCAGCTTGTAGATGTTGGTTCCGGAGTAGGTCTTGTACCACTGTACCTTCTGTCCCACTGCTTTTGAGTCGAATGTCAGGTCGGTCAGTTTGCACACTTCCGTATCACGCAGTGCCGGCACTATCGTGGAGGTATCCTCTTTCAGCACGGTCTTGCTGAGTGTGTCCGAGGTGCAGATGCCGTCGGTGGCATACACCGTTATGGTCTCGTTTTTGCTGAGAGCTGGTATGCTGTAGGTCGAGTCGATTCCTGCCACTCCGTTCCATACAAATTGGGTCGGTTGTCCGGCAGTCACTTTGGCGGTCACGGTCACTTTGCTGTTTATGCAGAAGGTGTCGATGCTGAAAGGTGCCAACTTGATGGCTTTGTTCACATTCACTTTCGCCATGAGGGTGTCTGAGTGGCAGACACCATTGACAGCTTGGAAGTAATATTCGGTGGTGTCGCTTGAGATCGGAAGAGCACACGTCT
>CALMUD010000134.1 GCA_937872735.1 uncultured Bacteroidales bacterium | reverse complement strand
TCTTTGCTGATAATCTGGAACAGATTTTTGGCAAACGCAAGTGGCAAAGCCGTGCTGATGAATTGATTGCCGAGAATGATGAGGCCAAGAAGAAAGCGGCTGATGAGGATGCCGCCAAAGCTGTTCTCGCTTCGGTGGTAGCTGATGTCGCTGAAAATGCAGAGAAAAAGGAGGAAGGAGACGCTGATAAATCGGCCAATGATGAAATCGCCAATAATGGCGGGGATAATGTGGCCGACAACCCTGCTTCAACTGCACGGGATGATGAAAAGGAGGATTGATCATATTCTCTGAATGAAAAGGAGATTGCCGCTAGGCTGTTGTGGTCTGGTGGCAATCTTTTTATATTTTACAGTCTTTGAATGGTCTTTTTAATTTTATGATAATGAAGAAATTCCAATTGTGTCTGCTGTCGTGTCTGTTGCCTTGTCTGTTGTGGGCTGGCGGCATACATGGCGTGTTGCAGGATGCGCAGGGACCGTTGCCTTCGGCCGATGTGCTGCTTTTCAAAATCTCGGACACTACGCATGTGTTCCGTACCGATATGAGTATTGACGACGGCTCATTCTCGTTCAAGGATGTCCCGTTGGGACGCTATATGGTGAAGGTTGAGTTTATGGGCTACCGCACCAAGAAGATTGGGGTGACGCTGAGCAGCGCCCGTCCCGAGATTAAGGAAATGCACATCCGTATGCAGGATGACACCAAAATGCTGAAAGAGGTGGTCATTACTGGCCAGCGTTCTGCTTTGCACGTCGATGCCGATAAAAAGACTTTTCTGGTTAATGCGGGGGCCGTTACCGAAGGAGTGTCGGCTTCCGATATTCTGAAAGATGTACCTACCGTGAATGTGGATGTGGAGGGTAATGTTTCTCTCCGTAACAATGAGAATGTGGAGGTCTATATCAACGGCAAGCCTGCCGGACTGAACGATGAGAACCGTGGCGACATATTGGAACAACTCCCTGCCAGCAGTATCGAGAAGGTGGAAGTGGTCACTAATCCTTCCTCTAAATATAATGCAGAGGGGGAGGCTGGAATCATCAACATAGTGATGAAGGAGGACCACAAAAAAGGTTATTATGGCTCGGTGACTACTGGTCTCAACTATCCCACTGGGGGTAGCCTGGGCGGCAGTCTCGGCGCCTCGCTCAACTACACAACGGGCAAGTGGGACTTGTCGGGCAGCTTTGGTGTGCAGCGCTCCACACTTGAAGGTGAACGTACCCGCAATCGGCGCTCGTATGCGAGGGGCGATACGTCCATCACCAACAGTGATGCTGACATTGAACGTAAAATAAAATCGGGATTTTTGCGGCTGGGAGCGGTGCTTCATCTCGACTCCTGCAACTCTTTTTCGTGGAATGGTATGGGCTCGTTGGCCAGCCGTGACAACACGGAGAATTACCGCTATGAGTATGGCCGCCTGCTGTATGGCAATGAACGCTTTTCCCGCTATTCCACCAGCGACAATTACACCGACTCCGAACGCGATGTGTTCAGTTCTTCCCTCGATTATACACATAAGTTTAGAAAGGAGGGGGAACAACTTACCGCCTCGTTTGCCTATTCCCAAAACTGGGGGGACAATGATGCCGACTACAATCTGGCCGACCAGGATTCCTTGCATTCGTTTGTGCCTAACAGCTCTTCTGCCCGTCATGAGGACCAGGACCGCAAGATGCACAACTACACCTTCCAGGCTGACTATGTGCTGCCGCTGGGCAATACTTCCAAACTGGAGACGGGGACCAAGGCTTCTTGGCAGAACGACCATAACAACGCATTCAATCAGGAACGTCCTGCGGGCAAGACTGAATACGAGCAGCGAGACAACCTGTCCAATGATTTTGAACTGCAACAGAACATCTATGCGCTTTATGCCTCGCTGAGCGGTCAGTTCTCCAAACGCTTGAAATTCAATGCGGGGTTACGCGGAGAACTCACCGATATGGATTGGACACAGCACACTACGGGTGAGAAAAGCAATTCTGACCCCTATCTCGATTTGTTTCCTTCTGCTTTCTTGAGCTATACACTCAGTAAGACCGACGAACTGCAGCTGAACTACACAAGGCGCATCTCCCGTCCTCGGCTCAGCCGCATCAATCCTTATATCAACTCTTCCGATTCTGCAAATCTCTCGTTTGGTAATCCTGACCTCGACCCTGAGATGACTCACTCGCTGGAATTCAATTATGTGAAGAATGCGAATGGCGATTTATATACCGCCTCTCTCTATTATAAGTACACCGATGGAGTGATCAGCTCTTACAGCTGGATGGATGGTGAAGTGATGAAAACCACCTATGGTAATCTGTCGTCCTCTTATTCTGATGGACTGGAACTGATTGCCAAAAACCACATCAAGTTTATCACGCTCACCACCAATCTCAATTTCTATTATACCAAGTTGAATGGCGGCAGCCTTACCATCAATTCTATCGACCATACCTCTAATTTGATTTCGGCTCAGACTGTTCATGTCAGTGATAACAGCAGTCTTAGCTGGACAGGAAAAATGAATGCTGATTTGGACTTGCCATGGAAATTGCAGGGCCAGATTTCGGCCAATTATCTGTCGCCAGTCGCTCGTACGCAGGGACGCAGTCACCATGTGTTCACCATGAATGCTGGTCTCAAACGTTCTTTCTGCGACCGCAAGCTAACGGCTTCGGTCAGCGTGCGTGACCTCTTTGATTCGTTCCGTTTCAAGAATAGCACCTGCGATTCCAATTTTGATCAGGAAAGCTCTTTCTATCGCGGAGGACGCACTTTCTACCTCAATCTTACCTATAATTTCGGCAATATGGGAGGCAGCAAGAAGAACTCCAAGAACCGCAAGGGCGATGATGGAGGCACTGACATTGAGGAGATGGATGACCTCTCGGCGAGTGATGTGTCATCGGCTCAGTCTGCTTTCTTTTGCAGTCAGAGTGTTTCCTTATTCTGATTTTTAATTTTGAAAAAATGGGTTGCAAATGTTTTTCCAATACG
Organism: uncultured Bacteroidales bacterium; assembly: GCA_937872735.1. GTDB lineage: Bacteria > Bacteroidota > Bacteroidia > Bacteroidales > Paludibacteraceae > Physcocola. The sequence goes on along the minus strand of CALMUD010000134.1, from coordinate 1,758 downwards.
GATTGTGAATATTATCCTTGCCACCACTTGTCGGACAGTTCTGCGTTCAACTGCCTTTTCTGCTATTGCCCGCTCTATGCGTTGGGCAAGGATTGTGGCGGGCATTTCCGTTTTCTGCCCGATGGCGTCAAGGATTGCAGTCTGTGCGATTTGCCTCACAGAGGTGATGACGGGTGGAAATTTGTGCAGTCCCGCATCGGAACGCTGATAGCCCGCACACGCGATGTAAAGGAGGGCGAACAGCAGCAGCCGTCGCCTGATAAACCAAAAAATCGCTGTTGAATATGGAAGAGAAACAAATTCCATTGGAGGGACTGATACCTGGTGGCGCCCGTTATGAGGAGTTGCAGCCTTTGCGGTTGCAGCAGTTGCAACGGTGGACTTCGGAGGGCGATGACCTTTTGTTCTTTGTCAGGCAGGAGGTCGCTATCGTCTTTAGTCTGTCTTTGGCGAAGCCTATGGCTCAGATCCCACTTTCCGATATGACAGGGTGGAGTGAAGAACAAGCGTCCTTTGCCGCCGCCGCTTTCCATATCGTGCCAACGGAGCCTTATCGGGTATGGACGCAAGTCGGCGCTCTGATTTTCTTTCTGGATTTCCGTCAGGGCAGGGTGGTCCGCAAACTTTCGTTGCAATCCCAATGGAGTGGATTCAATTATTCGGCAGAAGCGGACGCTTTTGCCTATACTTGCGGCAATGGTCTGTTTTTGTTGCGGTCCGATGGTTCTTCACTGCTGGTGGAACAGTCGCCTGATGAGGGTATCACTGCAGGACAGACGGCTGCGCGTGATGAGTTCGGCATTTTTAGTGGCACCTTCTGGTCTCCTGATGGCACCGTCCTTGCTTACTATCGCATCGACGAACGCAAAGTGACGCAATATCCGCTGGTCAATATAGAAGACCCGATTTCTTCTCTCAATATGATTCGTTACCCCATGGCGGGACAGACCAGTCAGGAGGCAGATCTCTGCCTTTTCCACTTGAAGTCCGCACATAAAGTTACGGTTGCCAAACAAGGTGCGCGTGATGCCTATCTTTGTTGTGTTACCTTTTCGCCCGATTGCCAATCAGTCTTTGCTGCGGAGTTGCAGCGCAATCAACAGCAGTTCTCCCTCAATCAGTTCGAGGTGTCGTCGGGGGCTTTCTTGCGTACACTTTTTACTGAAAGTGACGAGAAATATGTGGAGCCACAGCATCCGCTTTTTTTCATTCCTGATGGCAGTGGCCGTTTTGTTTGGCAAAGTCGTCGTGATGGCTACAACCATCTCTATCTGTATTCGGCCGACGGTCAGTTGCTGTCGCAACTCACCCATGGACAGTGGGAAGTGACAGCTCTGGTGGGCTATGATGAGTCGGCGGATAGACTGCTGGTCCAGTCCACTTCATGGTCACCCCTTTGTCGTGATGTACTTAGCGTCTCGTTGCAGGGTGTGGTCAGTCGGTTGTCTGTAGAGCCTGCCGTTCATAGTCCTTCCTGCCTGTCGGGAGGAACCTACGTCGACCAATTCAATTCTCATCTGATTCCTGGTGAGGTGAAGGTCTGCCGTCTGTCCGATGGAGCTGCGCAGGTGTCTTTGCTTTCTGCCGTCAACCCGCTTCTGGGCTATAACGTTCCGGAGTGCAGGTGGGGTTCGCTCCGCTTGCAGAACGACGAGCTTTATTATCGGCTGGTGTTGCCTCCCCATTTTTCCGAGATGGCCAAATATCCTATGGTTTGTTACTTCTATGGGGGTCCGCACGTGCAGCTGGTGGTTGACA
>CALMUD010000133.1 GCA_937872735.1 uncultured Bacteroidales bacterium | reverse complement strand
TCCGTTTTTTGACGGACTATTTTGATTGCTATTTTTGACATACGCTATTTGAAATCGGATTATTTGCCATAATAAATTATAGATAAAAGAAAAATTATTATCACTGATATAACTATCCAACGTATCAAATTACTATCACCATCTCTTTCTCCAATAGATTGCCATGTAAATTGAGGCAACTTAAGATTCTGTTTCAGTTGAGTAACTGCAACTCTTATTTTTACAGTTTTATATCCGGGACGACGCAATTCCAAATGCACAATAGAACCAATCGGTATAATCAAAGGGGAAACAAATGGCATACCATCCTTAAAATGGACAGAAACATCAGGATTAGAAATCAACGAATTGGGATTTACTGGCTGATTACCGGACGTAATCAACTTATCAAAGCGAAGAGGTAAGAATGTGGAAATGCCCTGCGTCACATCTTTCGGCAAATCAATACCAATATGGGGAGTGGCACCCAGTTCCAACTCCTCTGGCTCTTGATTGTCCTGAGTTTCGCACTGAACTTTAGTTTCCTCGGTGTGAATATTATCCGAGACTGGGGATTTTTCGGGTGAATTCAGAGATGCGGATTCGGCACGGGTATCCTCCGTCTTTTTCTGGTCCGTCTTCTCTGCGACTTGCATAGAATCAGAGATTTTTTCTGGTGACAATGGATTTTCACGATCATTGATTTTCTGTACTGAAGGCCCCACCTCGATAGAGGAATCCTTCTCCACCAAAAAATTGAACTGACAAGAAGAGAAGCAAGATAACCGGGCATGCAGCAAGGCATCCACCAAGTTTGCTTCTCCATGATAATACAAAACTCCGACTGAATCAGCAGCAGCCTCCGACTCATACGGAACCACATTTTCCAGTTCTGGATAAGTTTGGCTAAAGAACGCATCACTGGCTGGTTTATCAACACGCAAACCACTTATCATTTGCGACACAGTGTTACAAACCAAAGACAGTTCCGATGCCGAAATATTCAGTTTATCGGAAAGATAAAGATAAGCGGTAACTCCATTTGACTTTGCAAAAGAGACAATACAGCCATCCGCTTTCAGCTGGAAATAGACAACAACATCCTTATCAGACAACCCCGTAAGCGAAGATTCCAACAATTCCTGATTATAAAAGCTGATAGCATAGACCCAATCGCCTTCATTACAACTATATATAGTCCGCACGCTTGACGTCTGACGGACAATCTTTATTGAAATAGGTATCATATCATTATATTTTGCAATTAATCAACACTTGGACATATAACAAGACACGGAAAATCATCTGTATCTAAAATAAGAATCGGCATTAAGACGGCATTGGTTCAATCGGTCCCTTAACTCACCTACATTCAGATCCTTTCCGAAAGCACCGGCATCATAATTCTCACATTCTGAAATCAAACCGCTTACCTTATTCCATTCGTCCTTATAGGTACGTTCGTAATCATAATGTTGAGGATGCCCCAATTTATTCACCCGTCCTTGTAAATAGCTGTAATATCTGTCTCCAACAAGTTGAGGATAAGCGTCCAGTGCATTTTTCAAGTCAACATTATTGACCAGTGGGTCCCTCATATAGGTGCGTGATTTTTCGATAGAGAAAACCCTATCAGGGAATCCTTTCCAACTAGGACGTCCAATCAGGCACCAAGCCGCATTATAATCGTTGACAACGCCAACAATTTCATCCAACTGTCCAGATGCTGCTTCTGTCAAGATTGCGCCAGAACTGGACTGGGCCTTTATCGATTTACAGAAAGCACAAATTTCGCGTATTCTCTTCAATTCTGTCAGAGGCCATTCCGACTCCTTATAGAATCTGGTGGAATAACAATAAAACACAGTGACAAATTTGTCAGTAGCTGCTGTCATCAAAGAGTCATGCTCTTCGGCTGTTATCAGATTGTTTTCAAACTGAAAATCCAATAAATTCTGAATACGAAGCATTGTCTGGTAATCCGATTCAAAACGGGACTTCACGTCCTGCATATCAGAACCATCTCTCACGGTATCAGAATATGACAGATGGTTAATGCTGTCTATGCGGATATGAGCATCCTCCACATATTGATTGCCAAATTGCAATGCAGCGGGGGGTACTATGCTTTTGTAAGCCACGAATAATGCCACGACAGTCGCTACCGCCATCAGCAACAGCACAACTTTCACAATTAATTCTTTACCGTTTTGCATAAAATATTATTCATTGATTCTGTGTTCACTTCTTTTTTTCAGCCGGTTTATCTGTCGCCTTATTCTCTTTGCTTGCAGCATCCTTCCCAGGCTTCACATCTGGCTTTTCCTTAGGCGATGGCTTAACAGCGTTTTTGTCCGCGTCCGGCGCTGGTTTGGCAGTTTGAGCAGGAGCAGGTTTTACAGCAGCATTTTTATCCACTTTCTTTGTTGCCGGATTCACTTTGGGTGCATTGCCGTTCTTGGTCTTTGCCGTGTCTTTCTTATTCACCTTAATGCTATCCGAGTCTCTCTTTATGGTATTGGTCTTAGCTGAATCTCTCGTGCCACCCACAGTATCGATTACCTCTACCGATTCATCACTACCAAGTACACCTTCGGAAACACACCACACAATAGAAGAAAGAATAACACCAGCTACCAAATAGGCGATTCGTTCCAACCATACATTCAGGGTGGAATAGCTCAAACAATCTCCTTGTTTTTTATAGAATTTAAGAGGAGAAACATTCATAGAAACCCTCGACCGTGTCTTGGTCTTTCCGTTTCCTTCCTCTTTTTCCACCAGCAACCGGCCCTTGTTATCCAATCCCTTTGATGTCAATACGATATCGGCAACCTCACCATTGGCCAAATTTATTGTCCCCTTGAATTGGTTCTGTGATTTCTTCATTACAATAGGCTTATCAGGAAGTTGGGTCAAATTGACTTTTTCTTCCTTATCCTCATAATTATCAGCTGATACATGGACCATACACGATTTGCAGATCGATTCATCTACCGAAACAGGTTCACATCCTGAATAAAGACTTAATTTGTTATTTCCGTTCAGATCTATCCTGCAATTAGTCAGTGGATGTCTATCCTCCTCATCCTGAACACGAAAATCAGAAAAACTTATTTTCTTTTTCCATTTATCGGCAGGCAACTGACACTTCTGGTCTTCGCTTGCAATTTTCACGGAAAAATAAATGGAGTCAAAACCTTTGCGCATCAGTTCCATGTTTTGCGTGGATTTCTCATCCACCAACACGGGAGAAGAGAAAGAAACGCCATCGCGAAGAATGGAAACACCATTTTGTAATGTTGGGGGATTGAAAACGACCTTTTTAATCAACGGCTTATTGCTCAGATTATCGGCCGATGAAATTTGAGGCAAGACATCAACGGGAGAATCTTTTTCACAAAGGAAAACCGCCTCATAGTCAGCATAGATATCCTGATACCGACATTCCAGAATCTGGCTCAATGCACAATCAGGTTGTTTTCCATAGTATCTGACTGCAAAATGAGCCGTCCGTGGACTTGCCTTATAGGATGGACAAATCTGTTTTTGGGGATACTTGACCATGAAAACGGGATTCAACACGGTTTCCATGGCATCTGATGTACCGTAAGCAGGATTAGACAACACCGCCTTCAGATAATCGAGAATAGACAGATCGGAAGAGCACACGTCTGAACTC
>CALMUD010000132.1 GCA_937872735.1 uncultured Bacteroidales bacterium | reverse complement strand
AATATTATGGCAGATAAAATACTAGTTTACGGAAAATCACAAGGGCGTACAGCTTTAGGAATTGTGGATGCTTATTTGGTAATGCATCCGCACGCATTGCTGGACGATTTGAACAAGGCTTTTCCTGTTACTTTAAACGATTCTTGCGTGCATAGCAAGGTTAATACGTTGTTCAGCACCGGCTCCAATATCAGGGTCGGATTGGATACGTTTGACAATCCAGGAGAGGAATTGACATTGGGTGACAATACCAAAATCCATCTCGTCCAGATGTGGGACGCTGCATCGTTCAAGTGCATTGTGGAGCAAGCTAAACTGTATGAAATAGTGGTGGCGGACTATAAGCCAGTACAGCCTTTTGAAAAGGGTGGCTACCGTCTCGAATATCTGAATGGATATATACCGCCTGTACGGGAGGAAAAAAAGAGCAAATGGTGGCTGTGGACTCTTCTTGCTGCCGCTGTCATCGCTCTTGTTCTGGTTTTTCTTTTAGGCAAAAGCTGTTCCAAAGATGTGGTGAAAACGCAAGTTGTCACAGTCAGAGATACTGTTTATGTAAAGCAAGTGCAGGATTTAGAGAAGGAATTCAATACGGCTCAGTTTAATGTGAACAGTGCTGACTTGACTGACCAAGCCAAAGCTGTGTTGACCAAACTCAGTGATGTGCTCAAGAAAAACAAAAACGTAAAATTAACTATCGAGGGCCATTCGTCTAAGGAGGGTGATGAGGCTTTCAACCAGAAACTTTCGTCCGACAGGGCCAAAGCAGCTGTTGATTTTCTGATTGGCAGCGGCATTGAGTCTTCCCGACTGAAATATGAGGGGAAAGGCAGTTCTGAACCTGTTAGTGAAACTGACCTCTCTGCAAATAGACGTACTGAGTTTATTATAGCTACTAATTAAATTGAATTTATGGCAACAACATTGAAAAGAACAAAGAGCGGTAGATTGGATAAACGTACCAAGGAAGGTAAAGAAGCTGCTGCACGTATGGCTAAGGTGCGTGCCGCCCGTGGTGGTTTGATGACTAGAATTAAAAAACTATTCAGCTAAATATATGAAAACAAAAGTTGAAAATATTGTGCCTTTTGTTGCCATTGCAGCTTGGGCTGATGACGAATATAACGAGGCTGAACAGGTGGCTATGGAAGAGGTGGCCGAGGTGCTGAATGTGGATAAAAAAACATTCGGACAGCAGGTCGCTTCTGAAATAGATGCTTTGAAGAACATGTCTGACGAACAGGTTAATGAGGTGGCTGCAAAGGCAGCCGCTGGTGTGGATAAGCAGGAATCGAAGATTGTGCTCGAAATGTGTCTCGAGGTTGTCCTGGCCGACAGCGAGTTGGCGCGTGACGAGGTTTCCTCCATTTTGGTTTTGGCTGATATTCTTGGCTTGCAGCCTGAAGATGCAGTCCTTATGATTGCCGACATGATTAAAACAGAACCCGATATTACAGTTGAATTATAAATCAAAATATTATGGCTATAGTAAAAAGAAAAAGCGACGGATCCATTGACAAACGCAGCATACCTCATACATCTGATGGTACACTTGACAAACGTTCAAAGGAATACAAATTATTTGTAAGGGAAAATTTGGCAAAGGCCAGAGCTGCAAAAAGAAAAAAATAAATATTAATTTTAATAAAAGCATTAAATTATGGAATGGAAACATATTAGTGACAAAGAGGTTTGGTCTATACCTGCCGGTTCTACGATTGCCGCAATTGAAGACCCGGAGTGCCGTATATACGAGTGCCCAATTGATTATGCCGAAGTTGAGGCTTCTTACATCTCTTTCAGAGGTAAGGCCGGAGGCAAGGCTGATACCGTTTATAAGATTAAGGACATTTGTAATGGTGTCAATGTAAGTGACCCTAATGAATTGAATGCGTTATACGCTGAAAAACCTGAATATAAGGCAAGATTGCAGAAATATTTGTCTATTGTTCATCCTGAAGGTGTAAGACGGGTATTTTTCCTTGATGATGCCAGCTCTGATATCAATTTGCTTTATCCGGTTATGCCTAAACGTAACAATTCTTTCAAGTCTTTTTATCACATGGCCGATTTCATCAAGGAGCCAGACGGAAAAGACGAAGCAGGAAAACCTTGCATTTTCTTACCTTCAAAAGCGTAACAGGATTGATTTTTTAATAATTCGATAAAATTATGGCAGAATTAAAGGTAAGCGGGCGTATACTCGTAAAATCATTAAAGGCCCAGTTTAAAGCGGCTTTTGGTTCCACTCTTCGCGTCTACAAGGGTAATAACTTTGCTGATGAGAATGCCACATTGGCATCTCTCCGCACTGGCGATGTCAAAGGTGGCGAATTTTCAGCTAACGGGAATATGCTGGTAGGCAATTTTGAGAAGAAATTCAAGGAAACTTTTGGTATTAATGTCCAAGTAGCTAATGCCAAAGATTCAGCTTTGGCTGATAACGGCATTACACTGACGGCAGCTGGCAAATAAATTTGTCATGTCTTTATGATAAAGGTCAGGCTGCCAGCTTGGCCTTTTGTTCATTATTTAATATTTAGCATTTAAAATATTATACTATGTCTTTGATTCCAGGTTTGAGTTTTTCATGGAAAAGGGCTTTGGGTGTAACCAAAGTCAAACAGAAGGTGGCCCGTGCTACAGGTATTCCCACTACCAAGCAGGGGGCTGAACGCAAATTGGGTGGCATGATTTTCAAAGCTCTTTTCGGTAAATAGATCTTTATTGATGAAAAGAATTGATTGGCTGAGAAAGGATGTCGCTCAATTGTTCAGAGACGACTATACCAACCAGGAAAAGGATTCGGTGGCCTATCGCTGTAAAAAGCTGACGGACTACACGGTCCTTTTCTTTTTGTTATTGAGTGCACTTGAAATTTTTCTTTCTACTTTCGATTCTTTTTCTGCCAGCCACCATTCTTTGTTGAGGGTGGTCGATGTCGTCACCACCATTGTGTTTACCATTGAGGTCTCTGCCCGGATATGGACGTGCGGAGAGATCGATGAAAAATACATCGGATGGAAGGGCCGCATAAAATATTGCTTCAGCTTTTATGGACTTATTGATATCATATCCACTTTCCCTTTTTATGTCAATTTCGTTATTTCCGTTCCGTATGATTTACTGAAGGTGTTGCGTACGGCACGTCTGTTCCGGATATTCCGTTTTCTGGCTTCGGTCGATATCCTTTACAAGGCGTTCTGCTCCAAACGGAAGGAATTGGTCATCTCGTTGCAGTTGTTATGCATCATGACTTTTATTCTTTCCATTTTGCTCTTCTCGGTTGAGCATAAGGTGCAGCCCAATGTGTATAGGGACGGCCTGCAAACACTGATATGGGCTTTCTCTCAATATATTGGCCAACCTCAGACGGTGATTGATTGCACTCCGGTTACTACGGCGGGACATGTCATCTCGTTCATGATTGGTATACTGGGTATCGCCATTTTTGCGGTTCCTGCCGGTTTGATTGGCTCCGCTTTTCTGGAAGTGATTGAGACACAGCAAAAGGAAAATGAGACGAAGGAGAATGCTTCCCGTATCGAAAGCCTGATGCTTCTGCGCAGTGTGAAACGGGAGAACCTATATTGGCCCGCTATCAACCTGACGCTGGGCGAGATTAAAATAACGTTGGGCATATCGGAGGAGGAAGTGCTGGATGCTGTCAGTTATTCCGATGGCCTTCGCATTAAGGATTTAGGCAGTGCCTTGCCCGATGACAAGAAGGAGGAGGTGTTTGTGGTTAACGGATTTTTCAGTAACACTTCTTATGGCTCGTGCGTTGACCGTGATTCCAATGTGACTTTGGTCAACGCTTTTGGCCCGAGTGCCAATGGCTTGAGTTATTTTGCCTGGCATGTGGCCAAACTGGGAGGATTCAACTATGTGGCCAATGAGAATTTTTCAAGAATAGCGGGGAAGGAGGGCTACCGGTGTGCTTTCTGGGGGGTTACTGACGAAACAAAGGCCAATGAGCATTTCCAGCAGTTTGCTACTGATATTCTGGATTTTTCTGAACGTAAGGATGCGTGGGTGGTTATTTTGGCAGCCGAACAGCCTTCCCGTGGCACCGAGTTTGATTTCCATTTCGCTTTTGGTGGTGAACTGCACGAGTCTTCTTTCGATTTGCCTAATTCCACTGTCCATGATAAGGAGAAGCTCAAAACTTTGTTTGATGATTTCTCCAAGTCGGTGGAGGCTGCATCTGGTTACAAGACCGATGCACACCAGGTATTGGCTCCTCCTAAAAACAATTTGCTTTATTATCTGCATCAGCAGACGCCTGTCAATATGTTTAATCTGTATGCTACCTATAATGCGATGCTGTTTAATAAGAATAATTATAAGGGTATGATTGCTGTGGCTGATGCTCTGTCTCGTAATTTGGAATCGATGCAGACGCCAGGCCTGCATACTGATGATTATAAAGTGAGGCCGTTGTGAAAATGTTGAATTGATTAAAAATATGGACAAAAGTATCTGAGGATGAAAGATGCCGCCAAATCAGAGTGGCTACTGATGACAAAAAATATCCGATGGATATGATAAAACAGCTGGAATCTGAAATATCAGATTTATAAGTAAAGTTAGGAAAGATCAAATAGGAGGCAATCAGTAAATATTTCCTCCCTTCATCAGGTGCTGCGCCGATAACAAGGAGCAGCACCTGCTTGCATTTTTTTATAAATGGTCATTGGTGATGTCCGGTTCGCTTTTAGTATAATGTCGATTAATTTGGTTTGCAAAACAACAAATTTCAATAAAAAATCAGCCCAATGAATAAAAGTTGAGATTTTTAGGGTTGACAATAATAAAAAAATAGTAATTTTGTCAATATACTAATTTATGAAGCCTATGGTCTCAGATGTTCAAATATTTGCTCAGCGATTAAGACAAGCAAGGATTCTCAGAAAAATCTCCATGGATCAGCTTGTAGCTCTTATAGGAGGTTTGGTTTCAAAGCAATCCATTTCCAAGTACGAATCAGCCAAAATGTTACCTAATAGTAGTGTCCTTATTGCTTTGGCTACCGCATTAAATGTGGATGTCGATTATTTTTTCCGTTCATTTGGTTTTGACGTCAATCAGTTTGAAATCTCTTTTCGAAAAAAGTCAGATACTTGCGCCAAGGATGTAAATGCACTAAAAGTGAAAATTCAGGATCAGGTGGAACGCTATCTTGAAATAGAGGAAATATCAGGCAAGGATGAAAATAAGGTATTGAAATCTGAAGGTTCTGTCATTACTTCTCCTGATGAGATGAGGAAACTTGCCATTGAGGTCCGAAAAGATTGGGACTTGGGATGTGATGCTATTGCCAATGTACAGGACATATTGGAGGCGCATGGCGTAAAAGTAATCTCAACGGAGGCCTCATTGAAATTTGATGGAGTGAGTGGAACTGTAAACGATAAAGTCTCTATTATTGTTCTGAATAGCAATAGAGAACATGTGGAACGTAGACGTTTCACCGCATTGCATGAATTGGGGCACTTGCTATATAATGGACGTTTTTCTGGCGATCTCTCTCTCCGTGAGAGGGAAAAACTTTGTGATGCTTTTGCAGGGGAGATGCTTTTGCCTTCTTCTAATTTGCAGGGCATTTTCAGACCAGGTGACAAGATTTCAGCCTCCGAGCTCAGGCAGTTGCAGATGATGTATGGTATTTCAATCGATGCCGTTATGCATAAACTGCTAGAACTTGGCATTGTAAGCGACAGCAAGTATAAGACTTATTGTATCCGCAAGAATCAGAATCCAGATTTGAAAAAGTTTGTAGAAGCGAGCCGCTATAAAGAAGCAATTACCAACAAATTTGAAACAATGGTTTATGCGGCAGTCGCAAAAGATTTGATTTCTACCTCAAAAGCCGCGGCTCTCCTACAAAATTCTGTAGGTGTTGTCCGCAAACATCTAAATGTGATTTGATGCAGAATATTGTAGTAAACGATGCAAATATATTCATAGACCTTCTGGATATTGGTCTGTTGGATGAATTCTTCCGCCTGCAGTGGGAGATTCATACTACAGACTTTGTTATGTTGGAATTGCTTCGCGAAGGGCAAAAGGAAGCTGTGACCCATTATCAGAATGGGAATAGACTGCACGTTAAAGGTTTTGAGGTTCCGGAATTAGTTGAAATCCGCAACCTCCATAAGGTTCACGAAAACAAAACCAACATTTCATTGACAGATTGCTCTGTATGGTATTATGCCAAAAAAAATGGGTACGTTTTACTGACGGGCGATCGTAAACTCAGGAGTATATCTCAAAGGGATGGCGTTGAGGTTAAAGGTATTTTGTATGTTTTTGATGCTCTTGTCGCTGAAAATCTAATATCGCCTGCGTCAGCTGCAGAAAAGCTCTCCTTGCTGCATGAATTAAATTCTCGTCTGCCATTGGAAGAAATTGAAAAGCGAATAAAGTCATGGAGAAATATTTAATGAGATGAGTAGGATGGCTTTACCTAATATCCTTTTCATTTAAATAAAAATTCCAAAATATCTTCCTCGAAATTAGTTTATGCCAATTATTCATTTTATCTTTGTCGCCTAGTAGAACAATCGGGTTTTTTGAATCCTTCTTGAATTTGTATTATCGGCTGATTCTCGGCCGATTACTCCATTCCAAAATTGACATCATAAATCCATTCCTTTGTTGGGACTAGCCGCGAAGATGCTTAAAACAACGTCTGCGTGACGAATGTAATTATTTATGGTGAGATTAATTTCAATTGGCAGTTTATGTATTTACGATGAGATGCAGCCCAATAGCAGGGTGCTGCAGATGGATAATTTTGCCAAATGTAAACCTTCAAGCGTGTGCCTGTCTGTTGCAACAAACACATCCTTCAATCGGGTTCCCGCCCCACTGAATGCTGCCTTCCGCAGCTGCAGTCTTCTTAATCAAACAGCTTTTTATGACTTTTAAGGAACTAAATATTTCGGCACCCGTCATGCGGGCCCTGGCCGAGAAAGGATATGAGGAGCCCTCTCCCATTCAGCAGCAGGCCATCCCTGTGGGGCTGATGGGGAAAGACATCATGGGCTTGGCACAGACCGGCACCGGCAAGACGGCCGCCTTTGCCATCCCCATCATTGAACAGCTGGTGAAGGGCATTGCCGAAAAGGGCAACCGCCGCGACATCAAGGCCCTCATTCTCACTCCCGCACGCGAGCTCGCCATACAAATCAACGACTCGTTCACCGATTATGCCAAATACACCCCTCTGCGCCACACCGTCATTTATGGCGGAGTGAACCAGAACCCTCAGGTGCGTACCCTCAAACAGGGCGTCGATATACTTGTCGCCACTCCAGGCCGTCTGCTCGACCTTATCGGACAGAACGTCATTCATCTGGACCACGTCACCCACTTCGTGCTCGATGAGGCCGACCGTATGCTTGACATGGGTTTCATTCACGACATCAAGAAACTTGCCACCCTCCTGCCCAAACAGCGGCAGACCATGCTCTTCTCAGCCACCATGACACCCGACATCGAGAAAGTGTCAAAGATGCTGAGCAAGAACCCTGTGAAGGTGGCAGTGACTCCCGTATCGTCGGTGGTCGATACCATTGAGCAGCGTCTGTTTATGGTGGAGAAACCCCAGAAGACGGACCTCCTCTTCAGTCTGTTGCAACAGCAGCAGGGCAAGTCGGTGCTCATCTTCTCACGCACCAAGCACGGAGCCGACAAGATTGCCAAGGTGCTCAACAAGCATCAGGTGCCTTGTGAGGCCATTCACGGCAACAAGTCGCAGAATGCGCGGCAGAATGCCCTCAACGATTTCAAGTCGGGACGCATCAACGTGATTGTGGCTACCGACCTTGCCGCACGCGGCCTCGACATTCAGGACCTCGGCGTTGTTATCAATTACGACCTCCCGGAGGTGCCCGAGACCTATGTGCACCGCATCGGACGTACCGGACGCGCCGGAAACTCCGGCTTGGCCCTGTCGTTCTGCTCGGAAGAGGAGCAGGGACGGCTCAGGGACATTCAACGGCTTACTGGCAAGAAAATCCAGAAATTACCAATTCCAGTTTAATTCATATTAATGTCAACAAACAGAATAACATCTAACAAACGTGACCGCGAAAAGGCCAAAGAAGAAAAAAGGAAAGAAAAACAATTAAGAAAAGAGCAGCGCCAGAGTGCTGGCACCAGCTCATTTGACGACATGATTGCCTATCAGGACGAGTTCGGGCAATTTCATGACACGCCACCCGAGAAGCCCAAGGAGGAAATCGATGTCAACGACATCGAGATATCAATCCCTAAGCAGTCGGAGATGGCCGACGATGACCTCCCGCTGAGCGGCTGTGTCGATTATTTCAACTCATCCAAGGGTTTCGGATTCATCAAGGCTGATGACTCGCAGGAGAAGTTCTTCTTCCATATCAGCATGGCTCCGGACAATATAGCCGAGGGTGACAAGGTAACATTTGAAACAGAACGTGGACCGCGCGGTATGAACGCGGTAAACATTATAATAATTAAATAATTTTTTTAGATGAACATTTATGTTTCTCATTTGAGCTGGGGCACCGAAGATGCCAGCTTACAGGATCTTTTTGCACAGTTTGGCGAAGTTTCTTCAGCCCGTATCGTTACTGACCGTGAGAGTGGCCGTTCACGCGGTTTCGGTTTCGTGGAAATGCCTAACGATGAGCAGGGCCAGGCTGCTATCGACCATCTGAACGGCACTGAATTTGATGGCATGACCATCAACGTCAATGTAGCTCGTCCTCGCGAGGAGCGTCCAGCTCGTGGCGGCAATGGCGGTGGTTTCAATCGCAGAAGATATTAATAATTGACAGGAGGCTCCGGTCTCCATTAATAACATGAGGTGGCGGCTGTCCGGTATTCCGGATAGCCGCCACTGTCTTTGTCCGGCGGCTGATAACCTGCGATGGGCAAAGGCCGGTGTCGATGATGCCGGCTGGGCCGACGCGGACACGGAAGGTGCCCATAAGGCCACAAAAAAAGGGCGGACCTCACGGTTCGCCCTTTTTGCTATTGTTAAAAGGTAATGTTTATTTAGAAAGGTTTAAAACCCATAATCTCTTTTACATCATGCAGCGTCTTCTGTGCGCTCTCGCGGGCCATTTCGGCGCCACGGCTTACTGCCTTGCTCAGTATGTCGGGATTGCTCTCTATCTCCAGCACGCGCTCGCGTATGGGGGTGGTGGCTTTTACTATGTCATCGGCCAGCTGTTTCTTCAGGTCGCCATAGCGTATGTCGCACTTGTTCCACTTGTCCTCAAAAAACTCCACCGTATCGGGGGTGGACACAATCTTCAGGAAAGTGAACAGATTCTCGATATAATCTGGTTTCTCGGCATTCATCTCCTTGGGGCCGTCATCGGTCAGCGCCTTCATCACCTTCTTGCGGATGGTTTTCTCATCATCGCTCAGATAGATGCAGTTGCCTTCGCTCTTGCCCATCTTGCCTGAGCCGTCCAGTCCTGGTATCTTTATCATCTCGGTGCCGTCGGCATAGGCCACAGGCTCCTTGAAGTAGTCCACCTTGTAGAAGGTATTGAATCGGCGGGCGTAGCGGCGTGTCATTTCCAGATGCTGCTCCTGGTCTTTGCCCACTGGCACCTCGTCGGCGTTGTGTATCAGAATGTCCGAGGCCATCAGCACCGGATAGGTCAGCAGGCCCGCATTCACGTTCTCGGGCTGCTTGCGTGCCTTGTCCTTGAACGATACGGTCTTTTCCAGTTCGCCCAGATAGGCGTGCATATTCAGCATCAGGTACAGCTCTACTACCTCGGGTACATCGCTCTGTACAAATATGGAGGACTTCTCAGGGTCCAGACCCGCTGCCAGAAAGTCGGTGAGCACATTCTTCACGTTCGGGTGAAGCATATCGGGGTCGGGATGGGTGGTGAGGGCGTGCAGGTCGGCAATGAAGAAGAAGCACCGGTTGTCGGCGTTATTCTGCATGCGGATGAAATTGCGCAGCGCGCCATAGTAGTTGCCCAGATGGAGCTTGCCAGTTGAGCGTATTCCGCTAACGATTGTTTTCATATACTGTTCTCTATGTTTAGCGCAAAGGTAACAAAAAAAACGTGTCGTTATCACATATTGTGGCTAAAGCAGCCCCGATAATGTCATTTGCCGGCATCATTTGCCATTTCTGAGGTTCTGCTGGCAGACTTTCACCTCGCTCAGCGTCTCGCTCTTGGCTATCACCTCTATGTGGGTGTCGATGCGGTCGGCGAGGCCTTCGCGGTGGCTGATGATTCCCACGCGTTTACCAGTGTTGCTTTGCAGCGATTCCAGGCAGTTCATCACGTGGTCGAGACTGTTCTCGTCGAGGGTGCCGAATCCTTCGTCGATGAAGAGTACATCGGAGCTGTGGCTGTTCACGTTCCCGCTCATCTTTGACAGGCCAAGGGCCAGTGCCAGCGACACCATGAAGTTCTCGCCGCCCGACAGACCCGTGTTGGGCCGCTGTGCTCCGTTGAATCCGCCATCGCTGATGAGGATGTTCATATCGGGCGGAGTGTTCATAAGGCTGTATCGGGCGTCAAACTGCCGCAGGTAGAGATTGGCGTTTTGCAGCAGATGTCGGAGCAGGTAGCTGTTGGCTATTCTGCTGAATGTCTTGCCTTCCTTGTCGCCAAAGTCATTGCCCAGTTTTCTCCAAACCTCGTATTCCTTTGTCAGTCGGTCCAGTTCGGCCTGCTTGTTGCCTATCAGTTCCGCATTTTTGCGGTTGCTGTCCAGCTCGCTGAGCAGTTGTCCTATGTTTCTGTTCAGCTCGGTGCTGTTGACTTTGACTTTTTCGGCGCGTTCTTGCTGGCTCTTGAGGTCGTCGGGGTCCTCATCGGTAAATGCCGGTTTGCGGGTGGTGTGTTGCGCCAGTTCGGCAGAAATGTTGCTGAGAGTGGTCTGCTCTGCGTTCAGACGCTGTTCCATCTTCTTGTGTTCCGATTTCAGCTGCTGCACAGTCTTCTCCTCCAGATTGTCAGCCAGCCACTGCACGCGCAGGCGGTCCAGCTGAGGGTGTGTGGCGATGAAATTGGCCAATTCCTTGTTTTTGCCTTCTATACTGGCGTTGCGGGTTTTCTTGCCGTCTTGCCATACGCGTATGTCTGAGACCAGATCGGTCAGAACTTTTTTGACGTCTTCCAGCGGGGTCACGGGTGGGGCGGAGATTTCCGTCAGGGAGAGGTCTGGTGTTGTGAGGTTCCAATCGGGGCAGCAGCCCATTATTGTCTGGCAGGCGCTGGTGGCATCATCAATCAGCAGCTGCGAGGTTTTCAGTTCTTGGCCGATGCGTTCCAGTTCTTTCTGGTCTGTTTTGTATTGCTGGGCTTTGGTGTGCAGGGAGGTGATGAACTTGCTGCCCTGCCGGTCCAGTTCGGTCTTCCAGTCAGTGCCCTGCATCAGTTGGTTCATGGCCGCAGTGGTGTTGTCAATGTCGGTCTTGGCAGCCTCCATGCTGGTGTTGAATTTCTCGGCATTCAGCTTGTCCCCCTCAATGGCCTTTTGTGCGTTGGCGCAGAGTCTGGCAGCATCGTCCAGCCTTGTTTGGACATTATCTTTCTGTTTTTGCAGTCGCTTCTCTTCCTTCTGTTTATCATCAATCTGTTCTATTTGTGTGTTCAGCTGTTTCGCTTTCAGTTCCAGATTCGCTTTCAGTTGACAGATTTCTGTCGCTCCATTTTCTGGGGATATTTTGAAAGAAATGCCCATTCCATCGGATTCTATTCCCTCTTTCAGCTTTTGCAGATAGTTCTCGAATTCTTGCAACGTCGTCTTTTCGTTGTTCAGACATGTGTCCAGATTCCCTTTGTACATCTTCAGCGAGTTTTCTGCCGAGGCCAGTTCATTGTCCGCCTTTTTGCGGCAGGTCTCGGCCTGTTCAACCTTCTTTCGGGCATCGTCCAGCAGCGAGTCGGGTATCATCTCATCGGCATGGTGCAGTCCGTCGTCGGTTACGGGTTGTCCGCAGAGGGGGCAGCGGTCTCCTTTATGCAGTTTTTTGCGCAGCTCGTCCAGCAGCTCGTTGCGGCTCAGCGTGAGGGTCTCCAGCTTGTTCTTGGCAGCGTTGCAGGCGGTCAGCGCATCGTTGGCCGTCTGTTGCAGGGCGGGTAGGCGGTCTTGGCAGTCGTTCACGTTTTTCTGTGCATTCTTGCTGTCCGTTTTGTTTTTGTTCAGGTCTGCAATGATTTTGCCGAGGTTGTCGAGTTGCTGCTGCAATAGCTTGATGCTGTTGAATTGCATTTGCGGCTTTTCCTTGTCCAGTTCCTCCAGTTCGTGCAGGGCAGCCTCGGCGGCGGCTTTGGCCTGTCTGTTGTCGGCTTCGGCAGCAGTCAGTCTGGCCGTGGCCGTGGCCAGCTCCTTGTCGTGCTGTGCCTTCTCTTGTTGCAGTCGTTGCAATTGGTCGTTGGCGTCGTCCAGCATCTTTTGTTTGCTGAGCAGGGTGTTCAGGTGCTCCTCAATCACCCCGCTCTGTTCCAGCATCGCCTTCTCGTTATCAGGCAGGGCGGACAGTTGCAGGTCCAGTTCTTTTTTTCTTTTGGCCCGCGCGTTTTGTCGTGCCATGTGGAGGCACCGTTCGTTGTTCAGATTGTAAGCCTTTTGCCGCAGCGTTTTTTCCTGTCCATTCAGCTCGTCCAGCTGTCGTTGGTCTTTGTCGATGTCCAGCAGCGTGGTGCGGGCACTGGTGGAGGCGTCCCAGTCGTCCATGTCCTTTTGTTCGGTGAGGTAGCTGTCGGCGGCCATGTCCTGTTTTGTTTTCTCCAGTGCGGTGGTTGCCTGCTGTGTCCCTGCGGTCAGTTCGTTGAGGCGCGTCAGCCAGCTCACCTTCCCGTTGATGGCGTTCAGCTCGGTTTCCAGTTGTTTCACCTCCAGCTTCAGTTGTTGCATCAGTTGCTGTTTCTGGGCCACTTCCTCGTCAGTCAGTATAGAAATATTCTCGATGGAATCGGCTATTTTTGTTTTTTCGTTCAGCTTCTCGCGTTCCTTTTCGGCAATGCGCATACCTATTTTTCGGTAGATGCCGCTGTCCATCAGTTTTTCCAGTATCTGGCTTTTTTCGTCATCCTTGCTTTGCAGAAATTTGGAGAACTCGCCTTGGGCCAGCATGGTGGTGCGGCAGAAATCGTCAAACCCGAGTCCCACGGCCTTTTCAGTGATTTCGGTGTCCAGATACTGTGTATCCTTGCTTGTGCCTTGGTTTTTCAGCACCACATGGTCGGTGAGGTTCTCCAGTGTCCATACGGTGGGGGCAAAGTTGCCGGTGCGTTTTATGGCCACCTCCCAGTGGGCCAGATACCGTTTGCCGTTGATGCCGGTGAACCGCAGTTCCACGCTTCCCTCCTTGGTGCCCTCGCGCAGCATCTGCTGGGGATTTGACTGTTGAGCCTCCTTGCCGTTGCGCAGGTAGATGCCCTTGTTGGTGTTGTTGGTGCGGGGGGTGCTGTTATACAAAGCCAGACAGATGGCGTCGAGCAGGGTGGTCTTGCCGGCGCCAGTGGGCCCGCTGATGAGGAAGAGGGGCTTGTCCTTGAGGGGAGACTCGTCAAAATTGATGTCGGCCTGCCCGATTGAGTTAAGGTTCTTGATGCTGAGTTTTTCCAGTTTCAGATTGTTCATGCTTGTTCCTCCTTTGTTATTTCGTCAATGACCTCGGTGAGGCATTTTTTTATATTTTCGTCCATTTCATCGTCAGGATGCTTGTATTGGTAATACCTTTCAGCGAGCTCCATCGGGGTCATCTGTCTGAAGGCTTCGGTGCTGATTTCCTCTATCGCATCAGGGTTGCAGACGCTCACCTCGCTGTATCTCAGTTTTATGCAGCGGCACTGTTTGTCGCAGGTGGCCTTGTCAATCTGTTCGGAGTAATCGTTGGGCACGGTGTCGGGCGAGGTGATGTTGAGCCGAATCTTCGCTTTCTGTTCTGCCGGAAATTTTTTCAGCTCGGCCAGTGCCTTGTCAAAAGCTGCGGGTTGGTGTGGCAGGGTGATGAGGGGCACGGGGTTCTCTATCTCCACCTGATAATTTTCGATGAGGCGGTCGCCCTCAAATTGGACCACTGTCACCGAGTGGGGGTAGTCCTCGTCGAAGCTTACGGCCAGTGGTGAGCCGGCATATCGGGCAATCAATCCGTCTTTCAGCCGCATGGTCTGTGGCTGGTGTATGTGTCCCAGTGCCAGATATTGGTAGCCGCTGCCCAGCTGTTGGGTCTCAATGGTGGCCATTCCGCCTATATATTCGCGTCCCGTCTGGGTGTCGTTGCTCGTCTCGTTGCCTTGATGATTGCAGTGCCCCAGTGCGATGTGGGCCATCAGCACAGCGGGCAGGTGGCTGGTGTTGATTTGCTCGAGGTGCATTGCCAGACCTCGCAGATAGGCGGCGGTGCGGTCGGTGTTGTCGTTCTGTCCGTCCGTTTGTCCGTCATCGGCGGTCGTCGGCAGGTTTTGCGGGTAGCAGAAGGGCATGGCGCCTATCAGGGCTTTGGGTTGTCCGTCGCTGCCGGTTATGGTCACCACCTGGGCGGCATAGTCGGCTTGTCCGTCGGGGGTGGAGGCGGGTTCGTTGATGATGTGCACATTGATGTAGCGCAGCAGGTTGCGTTCCACTTTCAGCTTGCGTTGCCCGTCATGGTTGCCCGATATGGCCACAATGGTCATAGAGGGACAGCTCTTGTATAGCTGTTCCATGCAGTGGTTGAAGAAGGTCTGGTTCTCAAACTGCGGGGTCGCGTTGTCGTAAATGTCGCCGCAGATGAGCAGGGCATCCGGTTGTTCGGCATGGCACAGGGTGGCCAGTTGCGTCAGCAGGGCTTCTTGTTCCTCAGTGCGGTCAGTCTTTTCCAGCGACTTGCCTATGTGCCAGTCGCCTGTGTGTATCATCTTGAATGTTGCCATAGATGTGTTTTTAGGGTTTCAATTTCCACAAATCATTTTCCATTTACAAATATAGCAAAAAATAGGGAAAAAACAAAGGGGCATTTTCCTACTTGCGTATCGTGTAAACGAATAAATTGTTCGCAAAAATTATTTCGATGAAAATCATGTCTATTTTTTGTGCTATATTTGTAACCGATATGATATGAAAATATAAATAGAAGAAATTATGTCAGAAGAAGAAAAAGAAGGAGAAATGAACTTTGGTGAGGAGACACCGCTGATGTCAGAGGGTGAGGTTCCTGCCGAGGAGGCAAAAAAGACTGAAAAGAAGGGCAAGGCCAGTGCTGCTGCCAAGGTGGAGGCTGTCAAACAGCCGTCGGCCGACAAGCTGGCTGCGCTGAAGATGGCCATGGCCAAGATTGACAAGGACATGGGCAAGGGTACGGTGATGCGTATGGGCGACAATAAGGTGGAGGACATTCCTGTCATCTCCACGGGCTCCATCGGTCTGGACCATGCCCTCGGTGTGGGAGGTCTGCCCAAAGGCCGTATCATTGAGATTTATGGCCCTGAATCGTCTGGTAAGACCACTTTGGCTATCCATGCCATCGCTCAGGCGCAGAAGCAGGGTGGCATTGCCGCCATCATTGATGCCGAGCACGCTTTCGACCGTTTCTATGCCGAGAAACTGGGTGTGGATATTGAGAATCTGCTGATTTCACAGCCCGACTGTGGTGAGCAGGCTCTCGAGATTGCCGACCAGCTGATTCGCTCATCTGCGGTCGACATCATCGTTATAGACTCCGTGGCTGCCCTTACCCCTAAAGCCGAGATTGAGGGCGATATGGGTGAGAACAAGGTGGGACTGCAGGCCAGACTGATGTCGCAGGCATTGCGAAAACTCACTGCCACCATCGACAAGACCAATACCACCTGCATCTTCATCAACCAGTTGCGTGAGAAGATTGGTGTGATGTTTGGCAACCCCGAAACCACTACCGGTGGAAATGCCCTCAAGTTCTATTCTTCGGTCCGTCTTGACATACGTGGCGTGACGCCTATCAAGGATGGCGATACCGTTATTGGCAAGCTCACCCGTGTGAAGGTGGTCAAGAACAAGATGGCTCCGCCTTTCCGCAAGGCTGAGTTCGACATTATGTTTGGTGAGGGCATTTCGCACACTGGCGAGCTGGTGGACTATGGTGCCGACCTCAACATTCTGAAGAAGAGTGGCGCATGGTACAGCTACGGCGATGCCAAGATTGCCCAGGGCCGCGATGCCGCCAAGGTTTATATGAAGGAGCACCCCGATGTGGCCGACGAGATTGAGGCTAAAATCAGGGCTGCGCTCAAGGAGAAGATTGATTGAACATTCCCGCTTGCCGGGTCATTTGCATATAGGGCTGCGTCTTTGCTGATGCGGCCTTTTTTGTTTTCCTTCCCCCTACTTGTATTTTAAAAATTCCTCCCTTTCTTCCCTTTGTGCCGTTGGCTGTTTCATCATTCGTCAAAATACTTTACTTTTGCAGTATTAAAAATAGGAGGCGTTTATGCAATATAATCTCGATGATATAAGGTCTCAGTTCCCCATTCTGGATACCCAGGTTTACGGCCAGCCGCTGGTCTATCTCGACAATGCGGCCACTACCCAGAAGCCGCGGTGCGTGGTGCAGAAGATTGAGGACAACTACTTCAAGGAGAATGCCAACGTGCACCGTGGGGTGCATTTCCTCAGCCAGGTGGCTACCGAGGCCCACGAGGCTGCTCGCGAGACGGTGCGCCAATTCATCAATGCACGTGCCGCCCACGAGGTCATCTTCACCCGCGGCACCACCGAGTCCATCAATCTGGTGGCCTCCTCATTCGGGCGCAGCCAGTGTCACGATGGCGATGAAATCATCGTCAGTCAGATGGAGCATCACTCCAACATTGTGCCCTGGCAGCTGTTGGCCGACATCCGCGATGTGAAGCTCCGCGTGTTGCCGTTCGATGCCAGCGGCACCTTGCAGGTGGACCAGCTGGAGGGAATGATTAATGAACACACCCGCCTTATATCGGTGACGCAGGTCTCCAACACCCTCGGCACCGTCAATCCTGTGAAACAGATTATCGGCATTGCCCATGCCCATGGCATACCCGTATTGGTTGATGGCGCACAGTCAGTGCCCCACATCAAGGTGGATGTGCAGGACCTTGATGCCGATTTCTTCGCCTTTTCCGGCCATAAGATTTACGGCCCTACGGGCATCGGTGTGCTCTATGGCAAGGAGGATTGGCTCGACAAGTTGCCTCCTTATCAGGGAGGTGGCGACATGATAGACCGTGTCACCTTTGAGCATACCACCTATGCCAAACTGCCTTTCAAGTTTGAGGCAGGAACGCCCGATTTCATCGGCTCCACGGCATTGGCGGAGGCTTTGCGGTTTGTCAGCTCGGTCGGCATCGACAACATCGCCGCACACGAGCACGACCTTGTATCGTATGCCACGCAACAGTTGAAACTGATTGAGGGTATGCGCATCTTTGGCGAGGCGGAGCACAAGAGCAGCTGCATCTCCTTCCTTGTGGGCAACATTCACCCTTACGATATGGGCACCATTCTCGACAAGCTCGGCATTGCTGTCCGCACTGGTCATCACTGCGCACAGCCTGTCATGGATGCTTTCGGGGTCGATGGTATGGTCAGAGCCTCGTTTGCCATGTATAACACCCGTCAGGAGGTTGATAAGCTGGTGGCTGGCGTGGAGCGCGTCACCAAGATGTTTAACAGAAAAAAGAAATAAGACAGAATATGGATATAGCGGAAAAAGAGGAGGCTATCGTCTCCGAGTTTGAGTTTATGGAGGATTGGCTTGACAAGTATCAGCTGATTATTGACAAGGGTAACGAGAATGAGGGCATCGACCCTAAATACAAGACTGACCAGTACCTCATAGAGGGTTGCCAGAGCAAGGTCTGGATTTTTGCCGAGTACAAGGAGGGCAAGGTCTATTATCAAGGCGAGAGCAATACTGATATTGTGGGGGGCATCGTGTCGATGCTGGTGCAGGTGCTGTCGGGTGAGACGCCTGATGATATTTTGGCGGCAAAACTCGATTTCATCGAGAAAATCGGTCTGAAAGAGCACCTATCGCCCACACGTTCCAATGGTATGCTGGCCATGATTAAGCAGATGCGCCTTTATGCCATGGTATTTAAGGAGAAGTTCGAGGGCTGAGGCTCACCACCGCCTCGGATGCGGCTGAAATGAAGTCTATTATGATAAAAGATATTGGTGATATTGCTGATTTACATTGGATTGAAGTCGGTGAGGTAAATGAACATTGGATACAAAAATACAGTGGCCGTCCAATATCAAATAATTATGCCTCCTGCATTCTTGGTCAAAAAAAGGAGGATATGCAATTATCAAAAGACGGCATACACTACAGTAGGATTATTGGAATAAGTAAAGAACCATTGACTAAGGCAATATATGGATTCAGAAACAAATCGGCTTTTAATCTTGTTATAAAAGATATAGAGCAATATCTTGGATTTGTGGATATCGCTAACGGCAAGTTAAAAGAAGCAGTTTTTGATTATTCCAAGGATGAAAGTAATGCCATGTATGTTGTTGACTTGATTAATGAGTATTATAATAATCGAATGACGGATGAATTAACCCCCAATATGCGAAATGCCCTTATTTCATCTATAAATGTATTAA
>CALMUD010000131.1 GCA_937872735.1 uncultured Bacteroidales bacterium | reverse complement strand
GGAGTTCAGACGTGTGCTCTTCCGATCTATATAATATTCTTCATTTTGACGTTGTGTCAGAGTGCTATGCAGGCTGAAGACACGTTTACAGCGCGTTTGTCGATGTATGCGGCGCATTCGGCCCTCGCATCCGGACATTGGGTGAAAGTCAAGATTTCGAAATCAGGAGTATATAAAATAACGTATGCGGAACTTGAAAAAATGGGGTTCGGCAATCCTGCAAAAATCCATGTCTATGGTTATGGTGCGGAGGGTCTGTCACAGAACTTGAATGCGGAAACTTATACTGATGACATACCCGAAGTCAATGTGTATTCGGGATCCGATTTCATTCTTTTTTATGGACAGGGTCCTGTCAAATGGAGTCTAAATTCCAATTGGACCAGTGGTCACTCCTGTTTCCCTTACACGTTCACTAAAAATCCTTATTCCAATTATGGATATTATTTCTTGTCGGAGAGTGATAGTCCCCGGTCGCAAATATCAGCGTCAGATGATGTTGACGGTGCGGCAACGGACACTGTCACCTCTTACGAGGCACTGGATTTGAGAATGCCTGAAACCGTCAATATTGCCGAAACTGGAAACTGTTGGTATGGAGATCCAATTACCCAAAGCGGGTCAAAATATTATTCATTTACATTTGACAATATGATAGCCGACTCCACAGCTTCGGCGCGTATTATCAACGCCGCTGCGGCTTCCACTTCCAGCTCGTTTACCTTTTCCAGTGGAAATTCAGAAAAGACGACTGCTGTGAGTTCGTCTATCAGTGGGGGAGTGGCCAGTTATGAAATGGGGTCCATATCCGATATGACGTTGATGGATGTGGCGCAAAATGCAAATGGTTACCTTTCTTTTACATCAACCTATCGGTCTTCCTCTTCATCGGCAGTCGGTTATCTGTATTATCTGGCTGTTGCTGCCAAATGTGCCTTACGGATGTCGGGTAGCTATATGCCGTTTAGCAGTGTCAATAGTGTGGGAAGTGGCCGAATTTCTGATTTCTTCCTTTCAGGAGCTGCTGGTTCTACTCAGATATGGAACGTGACTGACCCCAAAAATGTGAGGTCTGTTCCTTGTTCGTCAACGACAGATGGAATCCGATTCCGTCTTGCAACTTCCAGTTTGTTGAATTTGGTTGCAGTGAATCCTAGCGGAGATGGTTTTCTTTCCATCGATTCTTATGAGTCTGTCACTAATCAGGATTTACATGCCGTCAAGCCGGTAGATCTTGTCATAATATCACCTTCCAAATTTGTATCTCAGGCTTCTGAATTAGCAGAACTGCATCAGCAAAATGATGGGCTGACCACATTGGTTGTCACCCCAGAACTGATATATAATGAATTTTCATCAGGCGCACCAGATGCAACGTCCTATCGTTCATTCCTGAAGATGATGTATGATAGGGCAAAGAACTCGTCAGAGAACACCCCAAAATATCTCTTGTTATTTGGGGATGGCTGTTTTGATAATAGGGGAATCTTGTTATCTTCTTCATCTACACCAACCAATCTGATTCTGACTTATCAAAAAGGAGGCCTGTATGATTACAATGGACAAACCTATGACGATTATTTCGGATTTCTGGGAGATAATGCGACTGCATTTAATTTCTATTCCGCCTTCAAACTACAGTTGGGTGTTGGCCGGTTACCCGTTTCAACTACGGCAGAGGCTGATGCGGCTGTGAGCAAAATAGCCTACTATATGCGTAATGAACAACTGGGAAGTTGGAAAAACAGATATGCCTTGGTGGCTGATGACAATGAGTTGCAGAGCAATTATCATATGTTCATAGGATATGCTGAAAATAGAGCCAATCAAGTGCGAAAGCTCGATTTGAGTGTCGTAACCAAAAAGATATATTATGATGCCTATACCAAAGTATCACAATCGACTGGTAACCGTTATCCTGAGGTTGAAGATTTGATACAAAAACAGTTTGATGATGGCTGTATGCTCATCAATTATATTGGGCATAGCAGCTATACCGCTTGGTCTACTGAAAAAACATTTAAACAGAATCAAGCTGTTTCTTTGACGAACAAGCGGATGGGGGTCCTTTTTTCTGCCAGCTGTGAGTTCTCCCGTTTCGACAGCTACATACCATCGGTGGGCGAATCGTTGATATTGAATGGTAATGGGGGTTCGGTGGCAGTGGTTGCAACTCCACGTCTGGTTTATGCCAGCGATAACGATGATTATAATTCTGCATTTCTTGCCAGTTTTTATAGTCAGTCGGAAGATCAGACGATAGGTGATGTGATGAGATGTTCGAAGAATAGTTACAACTCAGAATCCCGCCTTACCTTCACATTGTTGGGTGACCCTGCATTGCATCTATATATACCGACAATGCAGGTGCAGACGGACTCATTGGCAATTATCAGAAAAGGAAGTGAAATGCAGACCGATACGGTTAATGCACTTACTCATGTGCGTGTTTTCGGTCATATTTCCAATCAAAGTCAGTTGGCTACAAATTTCAATGGAAAGGTTAATGTTTTGTTTTTTGACAAACAGCAGACCTTGACAACAAAAGGCAACAAACTGAATACGGATGGAACTCCTTACACCATTAACTATACCGATTTTCCGAATGTGTTGTTTAGTGGAGCGGCTTCAGTTGTTGATGGACAGTTTTCATTTGATATGATTGTGCCTAAAGATATCAGCTATAATTATGGTGCTGGCCGTATCTGTTATTATGCCTATGATGCAGAAAACAAATATGAGGCGAAAGGAGCTTATGAAAATTTCATTATTGGGGGTAGTAGTGACAGCGTGATTGCTGATACTGTCGGTCCGGAAATATCATTATATTTGAATACATCGTCATTCCGTTCGGGTGATCAGGTTAATGCTTCTCCGATGTTCTATGCTGAGGTTACAGATGAGAGCGGTATCAATGCGGCAGGCGCAGGCATAGGTCATGACATTACGCTTACTGTAGATGGTGGTGATCCTGTAATTCTCAACTCATATTTTTCCTATTCGTTGGGGAGCTGTTCGTCGGGCAGAGTCGATTATTCTTTGTCAGATCTTACGAATGGCCGTCACACACTGACATTCAAGGCTTGGGATATGCTTAATAATTCATCTTCCCGTTCTGTTGATTTTGTGGTGGATGGAGGCCGTGATGCCGTGATACAAAATATTGTGGCCACACCAAATCCAGCCAGATCATCAGTCACAATTACTGTTGATTATGACCGTCCATCGGCCAATGTGGATTATCGTGTCCGTATATATAATCTTAATGGAATGTTGATAAAAGAAGAGTCAGGGTCTAATAATTCCACATCGGGACAGCTGTCTTTGAAATGGAATCTTACCGATTCAGCAGGAGCGCCTGTCAATCCTGGAATTTATGTTTATCGTGTCGAAATAAAAGCAGATGGCGCCGATTTTGTCGGACAATCTGAAAAAATTGTCGTTTTGCCACAATAACAAGAATAAAATAAAGTTTTATCTTTGTATTTCTTATTATGCAAATAGAAAATATAGAATCGATGAAAAATATATTTCGTGCGGCCCTTTCGGGTGCTGCTTTCTTATTGGTTAGTGGTTCGGTTTCTGCATCTGATGTGGTGTTCAACCCATTGCAGAGTGCTGTCCCTTCGTTGACAATAGCCCCAGATGCGCGGGGTGGTGGTATGGGAGATGTTGGAGTGGCAACTTCGCCCGATTTGAATTCTCAGTATTGGAATCCTGCCAAGTATGCCCAGATGAATGGCCAAGGCGGTGCATCATTGTCATATACTCCATGGCTGCGTAAGATTGTTGATGATATTGACCTTGTCTATTTGGCAGGTTATTATAAATTGGGAGAGACTAGAGCTCTGAGCGCATCTCTGCGTTATTTCTCTTACGGGGATATTGATTTGACACAAGCCCCAGGACCTACAGGTGAAGTTATTTCAAATGGAACTGCAAGTCCCTATGAAATGGCCATAGATTTGGGTTATTCTCAAATGCTATCTGAGTATTGGTCCGCTGCAGTTGCTCTTCGTTTTATCTATTCTGATATTACAAATGGAATTTCCGAGGATGGAACTACAACTTCAGCGGGTAAGGCTGTAGCCGCAGATATTGCGGGTTTTTACCGTCGTCCAATTGTACTCCCTGATGATCGTAATGCTTATGCTTCCTTTGGTGTGAATGTATCAAATATTGGTTCTAAGGTATCGTATGATGATGGTAACACTGAAGAGTTTTTGCCAACCAATTTGAGGGTCGGTGGTGCCTTTGAGTATCCATTCGATGCTTATAATTCTCTTACTGTTTCATTGGACTTGAATAAATATTTGGTTCCTACAGCTCCAGT
Organism: uncultured Bacteroidales bacterium; assembly: GCA_937872735.1. GTDB lineage: Bacteria > Bacteroidota > Bacteroidia > Bacteroidales > Paludibacteraceae > Physcocola. The sequence goes on along the minus strand of CALMUD010000131.1, from coordinate 14,134 downwards.
CCAAAGGGATAGTGAATCAGCAGATGCTTATCAAAAGCGATATGATGATTATCGTGATATAAGTTCTGTAGCGGGTATTTTCCGTTCATTTACTGATGCACCAGGAGGATTCAGTGAGGAAATGGATGAAATCATGTGGTCTTTGGGTTTGGAATATTGCTACAATAAGCAATTTATGGTACGTGGCGGTTACTTTCATGAGAGTGAGAGCAAAGGCAACCGTAAATATTTCTCGGTTGGTGCAGGCTTCAAACTCAGTATGTTTGAGTTGAATGGTGCGTATCTGATTTCAACTTCCCAATCTAATCCGTTGGATCAGACACTCCGTTTTTCTTTGGGATTCAATCTTGACGGACTGAAGAAAATAGCAGAAAATTAAAAAATCCTTTTCATTTATATGGGGGAACACATCCATAAGATGTGTTCCCCTTTTCTGTTGTGCATCTCCAATTAAATTATGTATATTTGCCATGTAAAAAATAAGATATGAAGATACGAACAGGTATAGGTTATGATGTGCATCAGTTTGGTCCAGACCGTGAACTTTGGATTGGAGGTGTGAAAATTCCTTATGAATTGGGTTTGGTGGGACATTCTGATGCTGATGTCCTTATTCACGCCATCTGTGATGCTATGCTTGGTGCTGCCCATCTGAAGGATATTGGAACTCATTTCCCTGATAACGATCCGATGTATACTAACATTGATAGCAAAATATTATTGAAAAAATGTGGAGAACTGCTTGCTGATAAGGGATTCCATATAAGCAATATAGATTCAATAGTATGTGCACAAGCACCTAAAATGAAACCTTATATTGATAATATGCAGCAAACAATGGCAACCGTGCTAGGGTTGGAGGCAGAGGATGTGTCAGTCAAAGCTACCACGACAGAGCATCTAGGATTTGTTGGTCGAAAAGAGGGCATAGCTGCATATGCTTCTGTCCTGATTTACAAAGATTAAATATTGTGCCAGACTTTAAATATTAAGAATATATGAAAAGACTGTTTCTTATTTCGTTATTAGTTGGATTTTGTTTTAGCGCATCGGCTCTTGAACGTAAAGCGTACGTTGTGGAGCAAGGTGATACGGTGTACACGATGCCCGATAAGTCAGCCGAGTTTAATGGTGGGATGGATTCAATGTATCATTTCTTTTTCACTCATTTGCAGCATTCTGCTGATTTGGATACCTATATTTCTCCTAATATGGTGCTGATGAAGATAAAAGTAAATAAGGCAGGTGAGGTTCTGAATGCCAAAATCATGCATACTTTTAGTGAGGAGTACTCGGCAGATGTGGTTTCTGTGGCTGAGAAATTTCCAATTATGCAACCTGCTGTCTGTCATGGAAGGGCAGTCACCTCTTATAAGATTATCAAACTATATTTCAAACAGAAGTGATAGACTACAATATTTTGCCTTCGCCCTGTTATGTGGTCGATGAGGTGCGTCTCCGCCATAATTTGGAATTGATTAGAAGTGTGGAGGAACGGGCTGGAGTGAAAATAATAATGGCGTTCAAGGCTTTTGCGCTTTGGCGTGTTTTCCCCATAATACGGGAGTATGGTTTCAGTACTACTGCAAGTTCCCTCAGCGAGGCTCGATTGGCTGTTGATGAAATGCATTCTTTGGCACATACTTATGCTCCCGTATATACCTCAGAGGAATTTCCCGAAATAGCGGAATGTAGCAGTCATATTACATTCAATTCATTGTCGCAGTATAATCGATATTTGCCTATTTTGAGAAAAATGAACAGACATATTTCGTGTGGATTGCGTATCAATCCTGAATATTCGCCTGTGGCTACCGCTTTATACAATCCTTGTGCGCCTGGTTCCCGTCTCGGCATTACTGCCAGTGTGCTGGGCAATGTTCTCCCTGACGGAATTGAAGGACTTCATTGTCACAATCTTTGTGAATCCACTTCCTATGAATTGGAAAAGACATTGAAAAAAATAGAAACTGCTTTTGCCCCTTTCTTGGATAAGGTGCAATGGCTAAATTTGGGAGGGGGACATCTAATGACGCGAGAAGGATATGATGTGGAACATCTGATTTCTATTCTAAAGGATTTTCGCCACCGTCATCCGCAACTGAAGCTGATTTTGGAACCAGGAAGTGCGTTTGCATGGCGTACGGGCGAATTGGTGTCAACTGTTGAAGATATAGTAGAAAATGCGGGAGTAAAGACAGCAATGCTCAATGTATCGTTTGCCTGTCATATGCCAGATTGTCTGGAAATGCCCTATCAGCCAGATATTGTAGGTGCTTCGTCAACACCTGTGGCGGGGCAGGCAGTCTATAGGCTGGGGGGAAATAGTTGTCTGTCGGGTGATTTTTATGGGGATTGGTCGTTTGATCATGAATTAGAGATTGGTGAGCGTATAGTGTTTCAAGATATGATACATTATACAACAGTAAAGACGACGATGTTCAATGGCATTTCTCATCCTTCCATTTTGCTCTGGACCGCATCTGGTAAGCCGGTTTTACTTCGTAAATTCGCTTATGAAGATTATAAGCAAAGAATGTCCTGATTTCTCATGATAAATTATTGAAAGCCAATAATGTTTTATTTTTCTCGTAATTTATTCCAGCATTTATTTGGATTTTATGACATATTTGACTTATCTTTGCAACGCAAACGGAAAATGATTCCAATGCGTATTATGCGGAAATAGCTCAGTGGTAGAGCACCACCTTGCCAAGGTGGGGGTCGCGGGTCCGAATCCCGTTTTCCGCTCCAGAGGATGGCAGATGTTATCTGCCATTTTTTTAGCCCAGATGGCGGAATGGTAGACGCGCTACTTTGAGGGGGTAGTGTCCGTTAGGACGTGTGAGTTCGAATCTCATTTTGGGCACTTGTAAAGTTGTAATCAGGTTTTTGACCTTTTTACAACTTTTTTTGTTTTTATATGGTTATATTTGTGTGATATATAGTAGTATATTTATTAAAATATTTTAGGTTATGAGATTTTTCAGATTCTTTAAGTATTTGTTCCTTTTTGGAGCTGTAGCCATGTTGGTAGCATCATGTAGCAAGGATGACGATAGTGATGGCAATGCAAGTGATATTGATACTGGTCTGGCTTTAGAGTTGAATGGTATTTATGTACATTATCCAAAAGATTCGTTTGATAGCTGGAAGGGAGATACATTTCCCCCTATGGGTTCTTCCACTTATTACAATTTTCGGTACAATTGTATTGTGACTCGTTTGAAGTCCGATACGGTTTGCTCTATCGCTTATCGTCAGTCTCTTCGTCCATTAGGGTCGGCCGATTCTGCCAAGGTCTTTGTGGCTGAGGAAAAAGCCATATATGATTCGGATGTCAATTATGGTGGCTATGGATATTCTGGAGTAGAAACGGATACCACAGTTAATGGTATACCAGCAACCAGACTTACTTATATTCATTCTATATCTGTTAAGTCGGGTTCGATTTTGTTGCGCACGGATTATTACATTCTTTATAATTCTGTAGATAAGAAGTTATATGAAATAGTAATGCAGGCTCCTGTCGCAAGTGACAGATGGAGTTTAATGAATAGTATTGTTGGTACATATAAATTCACGAACCAGTAACCTCCATTTTGGTTTCACCTTTTAAAGGAAACGATTATTCGTTTCCTTTTTTTGTTATATCTTTGTATAAATAGAATAGATGTGTGGCGACGAGTTTGATTTTTTGAATTTCAAAAGGACACTCTGTTTCCGTACATATTATTGTCGTTTCAGATTAAAAACTGATAGAAGAATAAATATGAAGAATAGACTTTTAGCACTGCCAGTGATGGCACTTTTCCTTTCTCCTTTTGTGAATAATGACGAGCCGTTGGCACAAACACCTGGTCTCGATTTTTCAAATATGGATACCTCTGCAACACCAGGGACGGATTTTTTTCAGTATGCCTGTGGCGGATGGATGAAGAAAAATCCCATACCTAATGAATATGCCCGATTTGGTACTTTTGACCAATTGGCTGAGAATAACCGCAAACAATTGCACGATCTTATTCTTGGTCTTTCTGCCAAATCCCAGCCTTCGGGGTCGGTTGCCTATAAAATAGCGACTCTATACAATCAGGTAATGGACAGTGTTGCGCAGAATAAAATGGGCATATCTCCTTTATTGCCAGATATGCAACGTATTGCTGCTATAAAAAATGCAAAACAAATTCCAGCTGTGATGGCTTGGATGCAAAGCCGAGGCATAGATGTGTATTTCTCGTTATATGTTGATGCAGATCCTATGAATAGTGATGCCAATTTGGTGCAGACCTATCAAAGCGGATTGGGATTGGGTGAACGCGACTACTATATAGATCGGGATTCGAATATGGTGAAAATCAGGGGACAATATAAACAGCATATAGCTAAAATGTTCCGCCTTTGTGGTTTTTCTTCTTCCGATTCAAAATCGGCAGTCGAGGCTGTTATGGAAATTGAGACGGCAATAGCCAAGGTGTCATACACCAAAGAGAAACAACGTGACCCTCATGCCAATTATCATAAAATGTCAATTTCAAAATTGTGCTCCGATTATGCAGGTTTTGATTGGAATACCTATATGAAGGGATTTGGTTTGAATGTATCGGAAGTAAGTGTGTCTCAGCCGGAACCGATAAAAGAGGTGATTAGAATCATCAACCATTTCAGTTTGAAAAAACAGAAATATTATATGGATTGGTGCCTGATAAACGAGGCAGCCACTTCGTTGGGTGATAAGATGTTTGAACAGAACTTTGAATTTTATGGCAAGGTGTTGTCGGGAACCAAGGAACCTCAGCCACGATGGAAAAGGGCTGTGAGTATGGTGAATGGTTCTATGGGTGAAGCTGTGGGACAGATGTATGTGGAAAAATATTTCCCAGCTGCCTATAAGGAACGTATGCTCAATTTGGTCCATAATCTGCAAACAGCATTGGGCGAACGTATGCAAAGTCTGACATGGATGGGAGACTCTACCAAAGTGAAAGCATTGGATAAACTTCGCTCCTTTCATGTCAAAATCGGATATCCTGATAAATGGAGAGACTATTCTGCCCTGGATGTTTCTGGCAATACGCTTTGGGAAAACAGAAAGAATGTGGCCAAATTCAATACGGATTTTATGATGGCTAAAGCAGCCAAACCCGTTGACAAAGATGAATGGTACATGACGCCCCAAACGGTTAATGCTTATTATAATCCTACTACCAATGAGGTCTGTTTTCCTGCTGGCATTTTGCAATATCCTTTTTTTGATATGCAGGCTGACGATGCCTTCAATTACGGCGCCATCGGGGTGGTCATTGGCCATGAAATGACCCATGGATTTGACGACCAAGGACGCCAATTTGATAAAAATGGTAATATGGTGGATTGGTGGACAGTAACTGATGCTGAGAATTTTACCGCAAAGGCGAAAGTGTTGGCTCTGCATTTTGACTCTATTGTAGTGGCTCCCGGCATACATGCCAATGGCGAATTTACTTTAGGCGAGAATTTGGCGGACCATGGAGGTTTACAAATAGCTTATCAAGCATTTAAATCTGCCACTCAGAGTTCACCGCTCCCAGTAAAGAATGGTTTTACTCCTGAGCAGCGTTTCTTTTTAGCTTTTGCAGGAGTATGGGCTGACAATATACGACCGGAAGAAATATTGCGTCGGACCAAGACCGACCCCCATGCTTTGGGTAAATGGCGTGTGAATGGAGCCTTGCCAGAAATAAATGCCTGGTACGATGCTTTCAGTATCAAGCCATCTGATTCCTTATATGTGGAACCTTCAAAAAGAGTATCCATTTGGTAATGTATGTTGAAAATGTAAGGGGTAGAAGTCTCTCTTTGTGATTCTTCCCGTTATTTGCAAAAAAATATTCCCAAGACTCCGTTTTTTTGCGGAAATACGCTATTTTTGCGTTTGCTTTGTTTACTGCAAAACAAGAATTAACGGGTTGCGCTTGTATGCAACCAAAACATAAATTTATATGATAAAAGTAACTTTTCCAGATGGTTCCGTTCGCGAGTACGAAAATGGAACAACAGGTTTACAAATTGCTGAAAGTATCAGCCAGCGTTTAGCTCAGGATGTACTTTCTATTGGTGTCAATGGTGAAATCAGAGACCTCAATCGTCCTATTGAGGAGGATTGCTCTGTCAAGCTCTTCAAATTTGATGATGAGGAGGGCAAAAAGACCTTTTGGCACACATCTGCCCATTTGTTCGGACAGGCAATTCAACAGATTTATCCTAATGTCAAATTCGGTATCGGTCCAGCTATTGAAAACGGATTCTACTATGATGTGGATCTGGGTGATATTGTGCTTAAGGATTCCGATCTTGCTGCTATCGAGAAAAAAATGATGGAGATTGTAGCCTCTAAGCAGACCCTCACCCGTAGGGACATTTCCAAGGCTGATGCAATGAAGTATTTTGGCGATAGAGGTGAGACCTATAAGACCGAACTGATTAGTGAATTGGAAGATGGAAATATCACCATATACGAGCAAGGCTCTTTCACTGATTTGTGCCGAGGCCCTCATTTGCGCGATGTCACTCCTATCAAGGCTGTGAAGTTGACCAGTATAGCTGGCGCCTATTGGAGAGGAGATGAACACAGACAGCAACTGACACGTGTTTATGGCATCTCTTTCCCTAAAAAGAAAATGCTGGATGATTATTTGGCATTGCTGGAAGAGGCAAAGAAACGTGACCATCGAAAAATAGGCAAGGAAATGGAGCTCTTTATGTTCTCCGACCGTGTTGGCAAAGGTTTGCCTATGTGGTTGCCCAAAGGTACCGCTCTCCGACTCAGATTGGAGGATTTTCTGAAGAAAATTCAGAAACAGTTTGGATATCTGCAGGTGATGACTCCGCATATCGGTAGCAAACAGTTATATGTCACTTCTGGCCATTGGGAGCATTATGGTAAGGATTCATTTCAGCCAATCCATACACCTGAGGAAGGTGAGGAATACATGTTGAAGCCTATGAATTGTCCTCACCATTGTGAGATTTATGCTTGGAAACCACGTTCTTATAAGGATCTTCCTTTGCGTATAGCTGAGTTCGGAACTGTATATCGTTATGAGCAGAGTGGTGAGTTACATGGACTGACTCGTGTGCGTTCGTTTACGCAAGATGATGCCCATATTTTCTGTCGCCCTGACCAGGTAAAGGATGAATTCCTACGAGTGATGGATATCATCAATATTATCTTTAAGGCTCTGAATTTTGATAATTTTGAGGCTCAGATTTCTTTACGTGACCCTAAGGACCATACCAAATACATCGGTTCGGACGAGGTTTGGGAAAAGGCAGAGCAGGCTATCATTGAGGCTTGTCAGGAAAAAGGACTGAAAGCCAAAGTAGAGTATGGCGAGGCTGCATTCTATGGCCCTAAGCTTGATTTTATGGTGAAAGACGCGTTGGGACGTCGTTGGCAGCTGGGTACCATTCAGGTTGATTATAATTTGCCAGAGCGTTTCAAATTGGAATACACAGGCGATGACAACCAAAAACATCGTCCAGTGATGCTTCATCGTGCGCCGTTTGGGTCTATTGAACGTTTTACGGCTGTCCTTATTGAACATACCGCAGGACATTTTCCTCTGTGGTTGACTCCGGATCAGGTGGTCATATTGCCTATATCAGAGAAATTCAATGACTATGCTGAGAAGGTTCGTTCCTATTTGGATTCTGTGGATATTAGAGCCATAGTCGATGACAGAAATGAAAAGATAGGACGAAAAATCCGTGACAATGAGATCAAGAGAATTCCATATATGCTCATTGTCGGAGAAAAAGAACAACAAAATCAGGAAGTTTCTGTTAGAAAACAGGGCGAAGGTGATAAAGGTTCAATAAATTTAACTATCTTTGCAAATAATTTGAATAAAGAGGTTTACGACATGATGAACCATTGGAGAAATGAAGTAAACAAGGATTTAAACAAATAATTAGTAACATAAATTTATAGGAGGATTAAGTTATCGCACCCGTAAAACATTTTATTAAGAGGACTAATTCTACTCCTTTTCATAAGCCTGCCACATCAAATGGCACCTCTGGTGCCGCAAATAATGGGGGTGAAAGAAAACCTTATGACAGGAATAATGGAAGTAGAAACGACCAGGCTGGCTACAGAATCAATGAGCGAATTCGTGAACGCGAAGTCCGTCTTGTTGGCGAGAACGTAGAGCAGGGTGTTTACCCAATAGAAAAGGCTCGCCAAATAGCAGAGGAGCAGGAACTGGATTTGGTTGAGATTTCTCCCAATGCGGTGCCTCCTGTCTGTCGTGTTACTGATTATCAGAAATTCCTTTATCAGCAGAAAAAGCGGGAGAAGGAGTTAAAGGCAAAATCAACCAAGGTTGTGGTTAAGGAAATTCGTTTCGGACCTCAGACTGGTGATAATGACTATGCCTTTAAGATGAAACATGCTCAGGAATTCTTGAAAGAGGGTAATAAAGTGCGTGCCTATGTATTCTTTAAGGGCCGTTCAATCCTCTTCAAAGAACAAGGTGAGGTTTTGCTTCTTCGTTTCGCAAATGACTTGGAGGAGATGGCTAAGGTTGATCAGATGCCTATGCTTGAAGGTAAGCGTATGAGTATTCTTCTTTCTCCTAAAAAGCCTGCGGCTGCCAAATAAGATATAGATTTTCTATATATATTTAATATTTTAAATTAAAATGCCAAAATTAAAAACTAATTCCGGTGCTGCAAAAAGACTAGTTCTTACCGGATCAGGAAAGATTAAGAGAAAACATGCTTATCATAGTCACATTCTGACTAAGAAGACTAAGAAGCAGAAGCGTAACTTGGATCATTTCGCTATTGTTGATCATGCAAATATGCGTAATGTTCGTGAATTGCTTGGACTTCGTTAAGTTTTGTGTTCTTATTTATTTTTAATTTATTAATCGAATGTTTAGCTCTTTAAGTTCTCTTAAATGAGGCGCTAACGTTCACAAATTCTAAAAAAATGCCAAGATCAGTTAATCACGTAGCATCAAGAGAAAAAAGAAAGAAAATCTTAAAGCTTACAAGAGGTTATTATGGTGCAAGAAAGAATGTTTGGACCGTTGCCAAGAACACTTGGGAAAAGGGTTTGACTTATGCTTTCCGTGACCGTAGAAACAAAAAACGTACCTTCCGTGCGTTGTGGATTCAGCGTATTAACGCTGCTGCCCGCTTGGAGGGTTACTCTTATTCTAAGTTGATGGGATTTGTTCACAAGTCTGGTATTGAAATCAATCGTAAGGTTCTTGCTGACCTTGCCATGAATCAGCCTGATGCTTTCAAAGCTATTGTTGACAAAGTAAAGAATGCTTAATTAGCATTCATGAAAATAGAAGAGGTTGCTCTGTATGGAGCAACCTCTTTTTTTGTCTTATTCATTATTTATGGATGACTTATTTGTGTGTGTTGGTAGCAGATGACTATTCAAATAATTTAGTTTGGGTGGCTACACACATAATGCAAAACAATGTGGTATATAGTGCGGCTAATACGAGCCCACAGTTGCTATCATTCCAGTTAACGGTGTTACCTATATATCTATCGTATGTTTTGCTTCTCAGTATCATTGAATGGCCTTTGTAGATACTCCATCCCACAAGTATGCCTAATGCCGATCCACATAAAATATCCAAGGGATAGTGTACGCCCATATATATTCGGGAATAAGAGCAAATTACTGCCCAAAGATAAAAACTGATGCCGATAGAGCGTTTACGGAACAACAGTGTGACAAAAGTTGCCAATCCAAATGTATTGGCGGCATGTGAAGATGGAAATCCAAAGGGGCCTCCTTTATAGTCATATACATATTTTAGCATTCCCATTATTTCGGGGTCATGGCTTGGACGGGGTCTGCCAACCAAGGGCTTGATGATACTTGATGATATTTGGTCACAGACTATCAAAATCAGCAACATACTTAGTATGGGTAGTATGCTTTCTTTCTTTTTATATTTGACTAGAACATATAAAAGAGTCACATATAACGGAATCCATATAAACTTTTCGGATACCATCCACATGCAAATATCTAAAAAAATGTTGTGGCAGTTTCCTGCATTAAGCGTCAGCATCAGTTCTTTGTCGGTGGCTATTAATTGTTCTAACATGTCTGTTTTCTTTATCTGCAAATTTAGTGTTTACTTCCCATTATTTTATGGTTTCATTCCTTTTGTTTGTGTCTATGCAAAAAAAACCTCTGATACATTGTACCAGAGGTTTTTTATAAACTGTTGTGAGATTAATTACCCAATTTAAATTGAATTGGCAATATGAATCTTGAACGTACCTTTTTGTGGTTGTTTTCACCAGCTGCCCAACGAGGCATACTCTTTACAACTCGGATTGCTTCTTTTTCCAAAGAAACATCTGGTGATCTTTTCACCTCAATATCCTCAATAGAACCATCGATGTTGACCGTGAATTGAAGGAATACAGCACCTTGAATACCATTCTCTCTGGCCGCTTCTGGATAATGGATATTTTGACTTAAATAACCATACAATGCGGTTTCACCACCAGGAAATTCGGCTTTCTTGTCCACATGAGTGTAAACCTGTTGTACATCCTCTTTCTGAACAGGAGCTACTACTACTTGCTGAATGGCTGGCGCTGGAGCTGCTGCTACTTCATGACCCTCATCCTCAGAAGAAGCAATTTGTACATTGGTACTTGTCGCGTTCTTGTTGACATTGAACTCAATGACGGGGTCAAGCATTGCAGGAGCTGCGGCTGGTGGTGGTGGTGGTAGGTCAGGCTGTGTGGTCTGAGGAGCCATCTCTTCATCTCCAATATCCATTTTTACAATGTCATCTTTTGTGACTTCTTGTTTTTCTACGTTAGCCCACTCAAATGCGATATATATCGAACTGAATGCGAACAGTAGTCCAAGAAGTACGAAACCTGACCGCTCTCTTTCCAAATCGGCTTCTTTCGATTTCTTGATTTCCATTTTGTGTATATTTTGTTGTTTTTATTTTTTACACTTGTGTTGGCAAATATAGTCAATTTTTTAATTCCCGCTTTATTCTTTTCCTGATTTTTTCAGAAATATTGCGTATTTGCAGGTATTAGTTCTTTACGCCAAGTGGGCTGTAATCTCTTCCGTACCTCATCATTTGTTCGGTGTAGCTTTCTGTGTATTTTATTTTGACGTCTATGATATTGCCATCTTTATCTTTAATTGCCTCATAAACAGGGTTAACAAATCCTTTGTAAGGTGCCAGATTGAGTTTTGCATAGCGTTCTTTTACTTCTTTGTGCAATTCAAGGTCTACTTTTACCCCGTAATCTTCTACCAGATTTTTTGCGCCCTCGTAGTCTCCTTCTGATTTTATACGTTGTATTTCAGCCAATAAATTTCCTACCAGAACTCTCATTTTGGAATAATCATTGATTCTGATGTATGTTTTACCGTCTTTCTTTACAAATTCGACGACATTATCCTTTTTTCCGTGTTCGTATATCCATCGGGCTATCAGTTGCCGATTGCGCATGTGAGCTTCTTCTATATTATTACCCACTTCTATGCGCATCAGTTGCGTCATCAGTCCGTTCATCATATAGGTGTAGTATTCGGCTTTGTATGCCTCATCGTTAGGAAGTAGTCCTAGTTCCACCAATTTTGGGTCGGCCTCGTAGTATAGACCGAATAGATCAGCTCTGGCTTCCTCTATGGTTGCACCATACGCTTTCAGGGCATCTTGGTCAACGCCGGGCAATAACTGTCCGGAGCCGTGTCCTAGGCATTCGTGCAGGTCGGTGTGGATGTTGTCTGTTATGAATCCATATTTTTCTATAAGGTCAATTTCCGTCTGACTATATACAAATTCTTTTTTGAATCCGTTGCCTTTGGCAGCTTCGTCGTATGCACTGGTTATGTTCTCGATGGTGACGGATTTAGAACCATGTGTTTGTCTGATCCAGTTGCTATTGGGTAAATTGATGCCGATAGGGGTTGCAGGGTAGCAGTCCCCTCCTAATATGGCGACTGTGATAACTTTAGCTGAAACTCCCTTTACTTTTTCTTTCTTGAAACGTTTGTCAACGGGAGAATGGTCTTCAAACCATTGCGCGTTGGAACTTAAAATCTCGGTACGATGTGTGGCTTCCTCATTTTTGAAATTGACAATGGCTTCCCAGCTTGCCTTCATGCCCAGCGGATCGCCATAAGTCTCAATGAATCCATTCAGAAAATCAACAGATGACAATGTGTCTGTAGCCCACCGTATGCTGTAGGTGTCAAATGTGTGCAGATTCCCTGTTTTGTAGAAATCGACAAGGTCTTCAATTGTCTTTTTTTGTATGTCATTGTCAGCACACGTTGCAGCTTTGTCTAACCAGTAAATTATTTTCTTGATTGCCGCACCATACATCCCATCAGCTTTCCAAGTCTTTTCCTCAATTTTCCCATTGACTTTTTCCAATTTGCTGTTAAGTCCGTATGATATAGGGGTCTTATCGTTGGTATCTTTAAGTCCCCCATAATATTTTTCGACTTCATTCTGGCTGACTCCTTCGTAATAGTTATTGGCCGAAGTTGCTATCAAGTCTTCGCCTTTTGCCTGATTTACGCGTTTGGATAATATCGAGGGGTTGAACATTACGGGTTCAATTTCTTTTAGCAGATTATCGACGCTGTTGCCATACGCATATAAAGGCAAAGTTTCAGGAGCTATTGATTTGACTGCTGTCTCAAAGTAGTTTTTGCTGAATTCAGGTAAGAATTTGTCCATTGCATAGTGATGATGTATTCCATTTGAGAACCAAACTCTCTTTAAGTATTTCTCCAGCAAAGCGAATTGTTCGCTATCCTTTTCTTTGGGATAATTAGCGTATATGGCTTCCAGCGTCTTACGGATGGCTAGATTGTATTTGCAGTTCTGGTCAAAAAGAATATCTCTGCCTTCTAGTGCGGCTTCACTTAAGTAATATATTAGTCTTTTCTTTTGTAATGGCAATTTGTCGAATCCGGGTACCTGATACCGTAATATTTCCAAATCATAAAATTTGTCAACGTGATAGTTGAATCCTTGTGTTGAGCCCTCCGTCTGGGCAATTGCGTTTCCTCCAATTGAGGCTGATATTGCTGTCATAATGATTATAATTTTGTTCTTTATCATTTTATTCCTTGTTTTTAGCGTCTATGTTTTCCACGGACTCCCATATTCCCTTTTTATTAAGGTATTCGTATCCGTCATAGGTGAAGTCTGGTCCGTAATAGGAATAGATACCTTTGTAGGTAGGTTCGGAAGGGACAAGATGGTCAAAAACGATGCGGGTGTTGCTGTCTTGAAAATCCAGTCCAACTTTTGCGTCGTTACTATATTTCAGCAAAATTCTAGTGCTTGTCACTCCGTTGTTGTCAAATATGTTTTTTCCTCCCATTGTGAGTTTTCCTTTTGCATCTATCCACAATGTTTCTATTATCTTATAGTCGCTTGTTGCATCATTACCAGCCCATCCGAGCAGAGTGTAACATTTTGCTTTCTTTTGTCTTGTAAAAACAGCCTTATAGTACAAGGCTCCATACCAGTTGGTACAAGGGTCTATGCTGCCGTTTTGTTGTGGTTGATATGCTTCGTTTTTACACGTCAATGGATATAAATAAACTTGTTTATCCGATTTGTATTGAATGAAACATTCGTAGTGGTAGGTTTTGTCGCTTAGCGGGAAAGCCCAGCTATATATTCTTATCAGGTGGTCATCAGAGTAGCATTTGCCTAGGTTGTTTAGTGCGCTCAGTTGATTGTCGAAGGATTCGGCATTGTTGAGCAAAATCGTTATTTTGTTCTTTAATGTATCGTTGATAGCGAAACTGACGGAGTCGTTGTGACTGTTGCGGAGGCTATCAAACAATGAGGATATGTTGGCTACCGATTGGCTGTCAGTCTTTATTGGCTTGCATTCTGTGATGTTCTTGCTTCCCATGGCAGGAGAGATTGATGCTGCCAACGCCATGCTGCCCAATATGGTACTGAGTATGCTGCGCATAATAAGATGATACATGCTTGTTATTCTGTTTCCCAAATATACAAAATTTTTGGCAGCCATGTTCTCTATCTTTGGTTGTGTATGGTATTATCCTTTTAGATCGGAAGAGCGTCGTGTAGGGAAAGAG
>CALMUD010000130.1 GCA_937872735.1 uncultured Bacteroidales bacterium | reverse complement strand
ATTTATAGGAAAAAAAGTCCTTTTTTACACATTTTAGTCACTTTTGCATATAAATTATAGGCTGAAATAGTACAAAGAAATCAATATCCCAAAATTTTCATCATTGACTTGTAACTCTGTTCTTTGGCGAAAAGTTTGGTATAATATTCTCCATTTTCGTCCAATTCGATAATAACAAGTTTAGGAGCGGGAATAAGACAATGCTGAATGCCGCCAAAACCGCTCAAAGCTTCCTGATAAGCCCCCATGTGGAAGAATCCGATATACTGGTCACGGTCGGGAGCGTATTTGGGCAAGAAAATGGCATTGGAGTGCGCCTCTGCATTATAGTAATCCTGACTATCACAAGTAAGCCCACCAAGGTGAACCCGTTCATATTCCTTATCCCAGTTGTTGACTGCCAAAAAAGGGAAGCGTTGGTCAATGGCCCAGGTATCTGGCAAAGTGGTGATGAATGAACTGTCAATCATATTCCAAAGTTCCCTGTCGTTCTGCTTCTTCTGGTTGACAATAGAGTAAAGCATGGCTCCGCTCTCGCCCACCGTGTAGGACCCGAATTCGGTAAATATATTAGGCTCAGGCACTCCATTCAAATTACATGTGTTTTTTATCTGCGATACAATTTCTTCCACCATATAGGCATAATCGTAGGTAAAATCAAGATGTGCCTGGATGGGAAGACCACCACCGATGTTGAGACTGTCGAGCGTAGGACATATCTTGCGCAGTTCACAATATTTCTCCACACATCGGTTCAACTCGTTCCAATAGTAGGAGGTGTCACGGATACCCGTATTGATAAAGAAGTGAAGCATTTTCAGCTGCACCTGATTGTTGTCCTTTATTTTCTCTTCATAATAAGGTATGATGTCTTTGTAGCACATTCCAAGTCGCGAAGTGTAAAACTCGAACTTCGGTTCCTCCTCGGTGGCCACCCGTATACCCACCTTGAAAGGCTTGTCAAAGCCTTCGAGCAGCTGATCCAGTTCAAACACATTGTCTAGGATTGGCACCACATTCTCAAAACCCTCGTTTATCAGATTCTGAATGCCCTCGACATACTGCGGACGCTTGAATCCGTTACAGATGATGTATTTGTCTTTGACCAGCATACCCTCCTCCAGCAGGGCATCGAGCAGATTGACATCAAAAGCCGAAGAGGTCTCTATATTGACATCATGCTTGAGCACCTCCTCCATCACAAACGAGAAGTGAGAACTCTTGGTACAATAACAATAGTTGTAATCACCTTGGTAATCAACCTTGGCCATCGCCACATTGAACATACGCCGGGCCGATTTGATATTCTGCGCAATCTTGGGAAGATAGGCAATACGCAGCGGTGTACCATATTGTTTTATCAAATCCATCAAGGGAACATTGAACCAGTAAAGTTCGTCATTCTCCACCTTGAATTCCTCTGTGGGGAACTCAAATGACTGCTCAATCAAATCAACGTATTTGTTTTTCATTTTTGATTTTTAATAATCCAAATGAGCTAAATCTGAAAATTTGAGCAGATGTAAATCACTTGGATTGGACCAACTATTGAATTGTAAAATAGAAAAGCGGTGCAAATTTATATAATATAGTGTTACAATGTATAGCTGAAGGATGTGAATTATGTGTTACAAATTGAATAAAGACATTTTTTTCGTATACGGCGGAATAAAAAGACAAAAAAGACATCGGCAAATGCTGTTGTTTTTCTAATTTTGTAACTGAAACGCATAATGCGAGACATTCACATTTAAACCGTTGCAACAAATCCAAAACTAAAACAGAAGAATTATGGCAGAAGCAGATGTTAGATCGGAAGAGCACACGTCTGAA
>CALMUD010000129.1 GCA_937872735.1 uncultured Bacteroidales bacterium | reverse complement strand
CCTACTTTCTGCCATGAACCTTTTAGGGCTGACACTTTGAGACAGTCGGCTTGCTGGCTGCCGCCTAAGGCGGGTAGGGACCCTTCTGGACTGATGAGGTCGGCATAGGTCTGCCCGTCGGCACCGATGTCGTCGAGCCGCTGGAGCAGGGACGCTTCGGCTGGCTGACTGATTTGTGATAGATAGGGGACCATCGTGTTGCTGAGGGTGCTGCTGGCCGACAAACCGAGGGAGAATGACCAGTTGCCGCTGCTGGCGGGTTGCATGGCCAGTTCGGTTTGTTGCCAGTGGTCGGCAGAGGTCTCGACGAGCAGAATGCAGCGGTCACATCGGCTGTCGGGGAAACTGATGAAGGGGGGCTGCAGCCATTGTAGACTGCCGTCTGAATTTTGTGCTTGCAGTTGTGTGGTCAGTTGCCGATAGTGGTAGAGGTGGTGGTTGAGGTTCTGCTGACGGTCGGTGCTGAGTTGGTAGATGATCCAGCAGGGGTGGCTTGTGGCTGTCTGCATGGCAGGACGGAGCCAAGGGGTCCCGTCTGCTTGTTTTACCACATTCCGCTCCGTTATTTTGGCGCTGATTTGTCTCTCGGTGTAGGCATATCGGCCGCCTGCTGGCACCAGCGACAGGGAAGTGTTTGGCACCATTTGTCCACGCAGCCGCTCGCCGAGGTCCCAGATGTGTAGCCTCTGGTTATACACCAGCATCCCTTGACAACTGTAGGCACTGTGCCCGCTGGCATCCACTGGCAGCACATCGCCGCTGCTCAGCGTGCTGAAGTTGACGGTCTTGTCGGCGGTGTCGGTGGCATCAGTCAGGTCATATTCCACCGCCTTGTATAGCAGGGCCGACGATAGTTCATTGGCACTGGGCAGATGTTCGGGCAGTCCCTCTCGGTCGGTCTGGCTCCGTTTGAGGCTTAGCCGGTAGTATCGGTTCGCTTCTGCTCCGCCGCTTTCTATGCCGCTGGTGCTGCTGTTCAGCCCATAGTGGTAGATGGTATGCAGATAGTCAAATTCGGCCTGTGCAAAGTTATACATCGACAGTGGAAGGCTGACGTAGTACACAGCCTTGCGCACAAGGCTGCCCTCCCCGTTGGCGGCAGGTGCAGGCGGGCGGCTGAAGGTGAGCTGCTGTTGCCACTGGTGGCGCAGGTAGCAGGTAAACTGGGCATTGACATCGCTGTCGGTGCTCAGATTGTTGGCCCAGAATAGTTTGAAACTGATTTTGTCGGGATTGTAATATACGTCTATGTCGCGTTGTGGGTTGAAAGTGTGGCCTGCGTGGGCGGCAAAGTCGGCGGCTATCTGTTCGCATCCCAGGTGCAGCAGTATTGGGGCACTGGGGCAGGTGGTGCTTCCGTCAGCCAACTGCCAGGCGGCGCTCACCAGCACATATCCCTCGCGGTAGGTGCGGGTGGAGGTCTGTTGCGCTTCCCATTCACCAGCCATGGCAGTCATCAGTTGCTGCTTCTGGTCGGTATTGTATGTCAGGTTGCCCCATTTCTTGGGGGTGTTGTCGTCACCCATCACCAGCGACACATCGTCGTCTGTCTCGCCTTGCAACATATCAAGCGGATATTGGTCTGTGGCATATTCGCGGTAATAGCATCCGCCGCAGTCGGTGCCTCTCACGGCTATGGGGTAGTTGCAGAGGCGGGTGCCGTGGCTGCTCCATTGTCCGCTCACGGAGTAGTGCAGTTCGGGAGGAGTGCCGTTGGTGGTGTCGGCTGGTTGGTAGCTGCCTTGTCGGTAGCTGTAGATGTGTAGGTCGGGGGTGCTGATGCACAGGTAGCTGCCCATGCTGGTCAGTTGCACTTGCTCGGCCAGTGCGGCTATCTGGTTGCTTTTGACATCGGTCAGCAAGGTCAGCAGGGTGGTCCATTGGACTGCTGTGTTGCTGTCCTTGTCGGTATCATCGTCGGAACTGTCACCCGGTGCATTACTGGTGGTAATGGCGGTGTGGTCGATGGTGGCGGTGTAGAGGTTCACCTTCTCACGTTGACCGCTGAGGTGGCTGCGCAGGGCTATCAGCTGGGTGCCGCTGGGCAGTATGTGCTGGTGAAAGGTGAGCAGACTGAATCCGTCTTGCTGGCAGTCTGGCTGATAGCGGCTTTTGTCGTTGGCTGCGTGCCATGTGTTGCCGTCGGGGCGCAATCCCAGTATGGCTTCGCAGTGGCTGGCATCGGTGGTGCTGGCATCACGGTTGATGCCAGTAGGGTGTATGGTGGTTTGCTGTATGTTCATTGTTCTCGGTTTTTGGGGTCATCTCCATTGGTGTGTTGCTGCTCATTTCCTTTGCTTGCCTTTAGCTGTTGCAGCAGGCGGTCGGCATAGGGCAGACTGCAGTTCTCGAGGAACATCTGCAAGGTGATTTGCTGGTTTTGCAGCAGCTGCATCAGGGTGTTGTCCATCAGTGAACGGAAAGCAGGCACATCCTGGCTCTGCACAATGCTGTTCATATAGTCCACATCGCGCGCGGCTTGCGGGTCGTAGTGTTTGGCCTCCTCGCTGTAGTCGCGCCCTGCCAGATTGATGTATTGGCTGCTGGTGTAGTATTGCTGTATAAGCTGAATCATGCGCTGGTCGCGCTGTTGCACAAAGTGGTTGAAAGTGTCAATGTAGTCGAGGGTGTTGATGGTGGCATTCTGGTGTTCCATAGCGTAGAGCGACGTGGGGGTGCCTTGTGCGGGAGCCTTGCCTTGTGCCGCATTGCCCACTCCGCCAATGTCGTTCATCATGTTCATTTGCATCTGTAGCATCTGGCTCAGACCGGGGTTGATGGCATTGGAACTGATTTGCTGTGGAATGATGGCGCCTGTGCGGGTGCGTATCTTTATCACTCCATTGTAGCGGGTCCACTCATCGGCTATCTCTTCCAGCGAGCCATCGTCGGGTATGCAGTCTTCGGGAACGAGCAGAACGCCCTTGGCGCTGGCACTGTTCATAAAGTCGAACATCACCATGTTGCGGTTTATCATTTTCTGCTGGTCTATCAGGTCTTCCACCAGCCCCCAGCACTCGCCGTTCACCATTGGGTAAAAGGCGAAGATGAAGGGGTGTGAGGCATGCTGATAGGGTGAGTAGCCTTCGTAGATGGTCTGTGCGGCGGGGGTGAGGTGATAGCAGTGCCAGCGGGTGGCATATTTCTGTCGCAGTGCAATGGCGGGGAGTCCCGATTGGTTGCGGCGGCAGTTCTCAGCGGTTATCCAGGCTTGGCTGTCAAGGGTGCGCAGCTCGTAGCTGCCGTCAAGCGGGTCGTGGCAATAGAGGCACCAGCTCCCCTCCTTGCGCCATATCTCTATCACCCGGCAGCGGCCCTCCTGGTCGGGACTGAGCAGGTCGGAGCCTTGCAGGGTGGCTGTCGGTGCCTGGGCACTCCATTCAAGGTCGGTGTCCGCATCGGGATAGAGGCTGCGCAGATATTCACCCTCGGTGGTGGTGTGGGCATAGGTGGCCAGCAGCTGGTCAAGGCTCAAGTCGAGAACTTCGCCCACCAGGTCCACGTCGTCGCCGCACACATCGTTGCCGCATCGCATGAAGAAACGGGAGGGATTGACTGCCCTGAATTTTGGCAGGGCGTGTTGTCGGTTGTCGTCCATGCTGTAGCTGGTGCGGTAGATGCAACAGCCGCTGATGAGAAATTCCTCCAGTTGGCGTGCATCGCGGCTGGCATAGTTGTTCTGACTGAGCACGGCATCCAGGGCCACGCTCATCATCTCGGCCGTACGTTGGTCGGTGCGGTTGCGGGCAAACACCATCGGCTTGGTGGCATTGCTGCGGTATTGTCCTATGAGGTTGCGCAGCGGTGGCCTTATCATATTTTGTTTCAACGGAATCCTACCTTCTCGCCGCAGGTATTGGTCTTCGGTCATTTGCCGTCCGTCCTCGGTCACCAGGTCGCCCCATTGTCTGCCGCGGTAGTAGTCCACTGCCCGTTGTCGGCGTTGCCTGAAGTCTGCCAGCGATTGGAAGCACTGCTCGGCTTCGGCCAGCAGTTGCAGGTTGCGGCGGCTGTTTGTCTGTTCGTCGGTGAGGCTGGCTTGGTGGTGGACGGGGCAGCCGTCTGTTGCTGCGTTGCCGGCGCAGGGTTCGGTGTCGGTTCTTAACGGATTTTGGCTGTCGCGCTGTTGTTGACGGCTTATCAACTGGGCCAGCTGGTTCTTGTTGAGTGTGGTGGTGTCTATCATTGGCTTGCATTCTTTTTCTGCAAAAATGCAACCAACTCAGTAAAATCAAAGGTCAAAACGGACAAAACAAATTTTTGCAACGTTGCACGTATTGTAGGGCTGCGCAATGCCATTTTGACCAAAACGTTACAGAAAATTGGCGAAAGACCCCCTCCTCTGTATCTTTGTGGCGTACTTAGCGGATTAGCCGCTTGAGTGCCGGCGGCAAGAGAGCCGTTGCTGATTCTTTATGTTAAATCTTTAATATTTAAATAATTATGAAACCAATTAAGAAAGTTTATTGTGGTCAGTGTGGCGAGAGTCGCGTCTTGTTTGAGACGAGGAGCAAGGCCATGAATTTTATCCGCTACAATGCGGCCGACATTCGGGAAGAATCGGGTTTTGCACCGGTACGTGCCTATCGTTGCTCTTGTTGTGCGGGCTGGCACGTTACCAGCAACTACATCAGTCAGACGGCTGACGAGCAGACGGCGCGGCAACAGCACAAGCAGCGGCATAGTGCCCGCCGTGATACGCTGATGAAACGGGAATGGCTCACTGAACGTACCGACCTGCGTGAGTGCCTGCAGATGGTCAACACGTTTTTCAATTTGGCCGTGGAGTCGTTTGACAATAACAATCTGGCACTCTGCTGCAGTCAGCTCCGCCGCGCCCGCTCGCTCTTTGCCGAAGCCAAGACACTGCATGGCGCAAGGCGCATCAAGCTGCACATCGAGGAGGATATTGAACGCCTCTGGACCAAGGTGATGTTGCGTGGACAGCAACTGCATGTGCGTAACGCCAACAGCCTCCGTCTGGCTTTCTGCTGAGGATTGGTCAGTCTTTCGCCGCCCTATGGTATGGATTTTGTATCGATGGCATGATATGGATAGACCTGTGCCTGTGGCATGATATGGTATTTAGGCGTGGTGATATGGAAGGTATGAGGTGATATGTTTTTTTGAGTAGTGGCTGCATCCTTTTGGGGGTGCGGCCTTTTTTGTGTCCGTCTGCTCACTCCAGTATTTTGCAATACCAGCGGGATATGTGCAGCTTCACGCCGATGCCCGCCAGCGTTTTTATCACGAAGTATTTGTTGCCGAAACGCACCATTTTCCCCTCTATGCCTGCGTACGGCCCATGTATCACGCGCACGGTCTTTCCTATTTTTGCCTCTGCCTGCTCTATGCTTATGTATTGGGCTGCGTCATAGTTAGGGTCACAAATGATGCGGAATTCGGTCATCTCCTGGTCTGATATTTCCGACCATTCTGCCGAGTCTATCTTGTGCAATATCTGGTGGGGGGTCTCACATTCTTTCAGCAAGTCTTTCAGTTGGAGCTCGTGCATGGTTTTTTGTATGAACACAAGGTTATGAACCACGGGCACCAACACACGCTTGGGTTTTTCGTCGCCTGCATACAGCTTTTCCTTGTAGACCATCGGTATGAAGTGGGGAATGCCATGCTCATTCAGAAACTGGTCGATGGCCATCTCTCTGTTGTTGAAAGTGCGCATTGCGTACCACACTTTCTCCACTTTGTATGACTGGTCGTCTTGCTGGCTTTGCTCCATTTTCTTCGTTTATAGCTTTAAGAGAAGAATGACTTTTTTCTTTGTGTTGTGTGGGTCTTTATCAACCTCTCCATTTCCGCAAAAGTATTAAAACAATTTCATTCCCGCAATTTTATTTTTATTCTTTTGACTGATGTTTTTTATACCTTTTGCTGTGATATTTGTAAGGCTGTCTCTTTTTGGTGTCTTTTTTCTTTTTATCTTTGCACGAAAGGGTGTTGCCGTTTTGGCGGACCTGCTAATATTGATATTATGAAGAGAAATGTATTATGTCTTTCCGTTGCTGCCCTGCTTGTCTGCTCGGCTTGTACCTCCCGTGTGGATGATGTGAAGGGAGTAATCAGTCAATATGACGACAGCCTGAATGCCGCCACTTCTGTTGTTGCCATGCAGCGGGTGAGTATGGAGTGTGCCGACAGCGTGAGGAACCGGATGAACGCCATTGGCATGGATAAGTTTACGGCTAAAGACAAAGTGCAGATTGACAGCATGGTGCGCTCATTCCAGAACCGATGCAATGAACAGACGGAGAAGGTGGCTTTTGCCAATATGAACCAGCTGATTGATAACTATAGCCAGGCGACCGACAAGGCGGCCTCCATATCAACCTTGGTGGACATCATGTCGGCCATGAATACTGAGTACCAGACGTGTCTGCACGCGATGGAGAATGATACTATGACAACTGTGCAGAAGCAGCAGCTTGACGCGATAAACAAAAAGCATAACGAGCTTTACCACAAAATCATTGAAAAGATGAATCAGAATAGCAAGGACATCTCATCCAAGGGTATGGAAGCTATCAAGCAGGCTTTTGGTGAGTGAGCCGGAAGCCAGTCTATGATTATAAAATAAAAGAATCGTCCCGATTATTGTTTCAATAATCGGGACGATTCCTTTTTATGGGGGGAGTCTTGATAGTATTTCAGCGCGCATTTGTTGATTTATCAGCAGTAATACTGATTAAATTTGTTCAATTATCAGCAGTATATAAGGCTGTTTTTGTTGATTTATCAGCAGTAATACT
>CALMUD010000128.1 GCA_937872735.1 uncultured Bacteroidales bacterium | reverse complement strand
GCTTGTGCAATCACAGTACCCACTTCTTCAATCGCTGATAAGTATTCGATTTCGTCAGTAACTTTGCCATCAACCACTTTACGATATGGGGTTTCTAAGAAACCAAATTCGTTAGTTTTGGCATATACGGCCAATGAGTTAATCAAACCAATGTTTG
Source organism: uncultured Bacteroidales bacterium (assembly GCA_937872735.1). Lineage (GTDB taxonomy): Bacteria > Bacteroidota > Bacteroidia > Bacteroidales > Paludibacteraceae > Physcocola. The sequence continues at coordinate 10,417 of CALMUD010000128.1, read as the reverse complement.
GACCTTCAGGCGTTTCAATCGGACAGACACGACCATAGTGGGTCTGGTGTACGTCACGTACCTCAAAGCCTGCACGTTCACGGGTCAAACCGCCTGGGCCAAGCGCCGATACACGGCGTTTATGGGTGATTTCTGACAATGGGTTATTTTGGTCCATGAACTGTGAAAGCTGTGATGAACCAAAGAACTCTTTAATCGCGGCCGCTACTGGTTTTGAATTAATCAAGTCTTGTGGTGACAAGTTGTCTGATTCAGCGTTACTCAAACGCTCTTTTACGGCACGTTCAACACGTACTAGACCCACACGGAATTGGTTTTCCGTCATCTCACCCACTGAACGCACACGACGGTTACCCAAGTGGTCGATATCATCGACTTCACCACGGCCATCACGGATTTCGATTAAAGTTTTTAATACATCGATGATGTCATCGTTGGTTAAAACACTGCGCTCGCGTTGCAGGTCTGGATCGTTGGTTGGCTCGTATGGACGACCCAAACGTCTGGTTTTCTTTATGGTTTGGCTATGGGCTGTGACATCACGGGTAGTGGCCGTATAGGCGCTCTCGTTTCGGGTAATGTGGTAGAGGTGGTAGGCACCCACATGGACGAGAGCAAGTGGCAGCAGATACGCAGTGAATGTCAGCAAATAATCAGCACAAGCAAAAAAGGTCTTTACGGCGACTGATTTTTTTACTACTTTTGCAGTCGTGTATATATATAAGGCGTCTGTTCTATTGCCGATTCCGGATAAAAAAACACAAAGGTCAGGTATGCGTAGATTTCTGTTCATATTGATACTGATGACCTGCATGCCGATAAGCATACAGGCACTTCGGCTTGGCACCAGCTCGGAGTATCGGAACGGCTCGTTCTATACCAGTGTGGTGTGTCTTGTGGATGCGCCTTATGCCAAAGTCAGTGCCACTCTTGATGAGGTGGATGCCGGTATGAAGGAGTCGCCCACAAAGAGCATACCTTGGGCATGGCGCAACCTGGGACAGCGCAGAAATCCTGATGGAAACGATTTGCGGCTGAGTGAGAATGGCGTGAGCTATGATGAAAAGACATCGGCCTACAAACTGAATATGCTGGTGGGGGTCCAAGGTGACGAGGACCCGATGTCGTTTGTGGTGGAGGGCTTTCTGCATGACTACCATACAAGATATGGCAATACGCTGCATCTGCAAATAACCAAGAAAATAAAGATATTGTCGAATGCTGATTTCCGTGTGGCCGCTTCTCCCTATGGAGCCAACCGCACCCTTTTACAGCTGAACACTCAAATCTGTTTCGGCTGGTTCTTCAGTATGTTTTTTACTCAAAAACGCTATAAATCTGTCATGGAATGGCGTCTGCAGGGGTTTGTTGCCAATCTGAAGCAACATGCCGAAAATTTAAAATAATATATCAATAATTTATGTTGGTGAGAATATATCCCGAGAATCCACAAGAGCGGGAAATAGATAAAGTGGTGCAGTTTCTGCGAGATGGAGGGCTGGTGGTTTATCCCACCGATACCGTTTATGGTTTAGGATGCGACATCTTCAACACAAAAGCGGTTGAACGTATCTGTCGGTACAAGCAGATGGACCCCCGTAAGGTCAACTTCTCGTTTGTATGTTACGATTTGAGCAACATCAGCGAATATGCCAAGGTTAGCAATGATACCTTCAAACTGATGCGTAAGAATTTGCCCGGCCCGTTCACCTTTATATTGAATGGAAACAACAGTTTGCCCAAGTTGTTCCGCAACAAGAAAACGGTGGGTATCCGTGTGCCCGATAACAACATCATCCGTAATCTGGTCAAGGGTCTTGGCAATCCTATACTGTCGACATCTGTGAAAGATGACAGCGGTGTGGAGCAGGAATATTTTACCGATCCGGAACTGATGGAGGAAAGGATGAAAAACATAGCCGATGTGGTAGTCAATGGCGGATATGGAGAATTGACTCCATCGACGGTGGTTGATTGCACGGGTGATGATCCTGTCATAGTGCGTCAGGGCAAGGGAGAACTGGTCTATTAAGCCATGTGGGTCTTTTTTGCACTTTGTTCCGCCTTCTTTTTGGGCATCTATGACATATTCAAGAAAAAATCACTTACGGACAATGCCGTCATCCCAGTCCTGTTTTTTTCGGTATTAGTCTCCTCTTTGCTTTTTCTTCCCGTAATGGCTGCCACCTATATGGCTCCAGCATGGGCAAAAGCACAATATATATATGTGCCGTCGGCCGATATCCGCACACATCTGTACATACTTCTCAAATCGGCTATAGTGCTTAGTTCCTGGACGTGTGGCTATTTTGCGCTAAAGCATCTGCCAATCACTATATTCGCGCCAATACGTGCCACCCAGCCAGTATGGACCGTAGTAGGGGCGTTGCTCATTTTTGGAGAAAGCCTTTCTGCCATGCAGGTGGTGGGAGTATCCGTTACTATCATTTCATTTTTTCTGTTCTCGACAGCCGGACACAGCGAAGGCATCTATTGGAAAAAGAATCACTGGATATGGCTCATCATAGCCGCCACATTGCTGGGAGCCGCCAGCGCACTGTATGACAAACATTTGCTGCATAATTATGACCGCATGACGGTGCAGGTTTACAGCACATTCTATCAGGCAGCGCTGATGGCCGTGGTGATGGCGCTGATGTGGTGGCCCACACATAAAAAGACCACTCCTTTCTGCTGGAGGTGGAGCATTGTGGGCATTTCTGTGTTCCTTATCATTGCCGATTATGCCTATTATTGGGCCTTGTCGGACAAGGATTCGCTCATTTCCGTCATTTCCACTATCCGCCGTTCGGGAGCTGTCATCTCCTTCTTGTATGGAGCAGCCTCACTGCATGAGAAGAATTTGCGCAAGAAGGCCATCTATCTGAGTGGCGTGCTGGCGGGAGTCCTGTTGCTGGTGTTTAAATAGCAGAACGGGAAATATATTTGCCCCGATTAATTGGGAGCATAATAAAAATAAAAAGGAATTTATGTGAAATTATCACTAATATTCCGTAATTTTGCATGCTTTTCAGAATTCGACTAGAAATTCGGAGAGTGTGATGGGAAATTAAGCCTTCACAAACAAACTTAATTTTGAGTAACACAAATTATTAAAAAATGAAATCATTTGATTTAAAAGGAACTCTTAGAAAAGAGCTCGGCAAAAAGGCCACAAAACAGGTACGTGCAAACGGAAACATCCCTTGCATATTGTATGGAAACGGCAAAGTGTCTGCCACTTTCGAGGTTGCAGCCAATGATGTACGCAAGCTCATTTACACCCCAGAGATTTTTGTTGTAAACCTCAATATTGAGGGTACAGTTTACAACGCGATTATCCAGGAGTTGCAGTTCCACCCAGTAAACGATGGCATTCTGCATATCGATTTCCTTCAGATAGACGAGTCGAAGCCAGTTGTTATCAAGGTTCCAGTTGAAACTGAGGGCCACGCTGTAGGTGTAAAAGCCGGTGGTAAGTTGTTGCAGAATATGCGTCGTCTTAAGGTGAAGGCTATTTATACCGACATCCCAGAGAAGTTGACCATCAATGTCGAGAATTTGGAATTGAACAAGACCATTCAGGTAAAGGACTTGTCGTTTGACAAGATATCACTGCTTGACAATCCAGAAAACGTGGTTGTCGCTGTTCGTTCTACACGTGCTGCTGCAACAACTGATGCTGCCGCCGCCGCTGCTCCTGCCGCCGCTGCTGCTGCCGCTGCTGCTCCTGCTGCCGCTGCTGAGGCTGAGAAGAAGTAATATCATTAGCATATTTGCTAAGATGAAATATTTGATTGTAGGTTTGGGTAATATCGGTTCAGAATACGAGAATACCCGCCACAATATGGGTTTTAGAGTATTGGATGCCTTTGCTAAGGCGTCCAATATTCTTTTTATGGAGAACCGTTATGGAGCCACTGCGGAGTGCCGGGTGAAGAATAAGGAATTGCTGTTGCTGAAGCCCAGTACCTTTATGAATCTGAGTGGCAGTGCGGTGCGCTACTGGTTGCAGACCGCCAAAATCCCAGTGGAAAATCTGTTGGTGGTGGTCGATGATGTGGCGCTGCCATTTGGCACTATTCGGCTTAAGGGGTCGGGTAGTGCTGGTGGACACAATGGCTTGAAGAACATCGAAGAGCTCATTGGCACGCAGAAGTATGCCCGCTTGCGTTTTGGCTTAGGCAGCGATTATCCGAAAGGTCAGCAAATCAGTTATGTGCTGGGACATCCTTCGGCTGAAGAAGAGGCGCAGATGCCGCAACGGCTGGACGTGGCTTGCGAAGCAATCCGCAGTTTCTGTCTGGCAGGTCTGGAGCTGACCATGACACAGTTCAACAATAAATGAAAGAGATTCTTTACTTCGTCTGACTTTATTAAACTTCAGTTGTTATGAAACCAGATTTGGAATCGGTACGTATTGACAAGTGGCTGTGGGCGGTCCGTCTATTCAAAACCCGCAGTATGGCTGCTGATGCCTGCAAGAAAGGCAAAGTGCTGATGGGCGGCACCAATATGAAAGCCTCGCGTGAGGTGAAGGTTGGTGATGTGGTTCAGATTAAGCGACCGCCAGTCGTGTTTTCATTCAAGGTGTTGGCTCTTAGCGAGAACCGCATGGGAGCCAAATTGGTGCCCGACTTTATGGAGAACGTGACCCCTGCTGACCAGTATGAGATACTGGAGTTGGCACGGTTCAGCATCACTGGATTACGCGACCGTGGAACGGGTCGTCCTACCAAGCGCGACCGTCGCCAGCTGATGGACTACATCACGCCTGAGGATGCCGATGATGGTTTTGAATTTGATGAGGACGGCGGAGATTCAGAGGATTGAACTATAAAAACAGAAAAGAGGGGTAACGCGAAACGTGCGTTATCCCTCTTTTCTGTTTTGGCTTTTGCTTATTTGGACTATGGCAGTAAGGTTACAATCTTGTAAGATTTATTGCCAATGCCAACCAAGTAGGTACCTGTGACAGCAGCGGAGAAGGTGACATCGCTGCCGGTAGACTTCTTTACACCCAGCAGGATGCCGTTGACATTGTAAAGTTTTACGGTCTCTCCAGCTTTCACGTTATGCGCCACTATCCGGTCTCCGTAGGAGTAAACAGCGGTGATTGCATTGTTGTCAATAGTTGTTACCGAGGTGGTGGAAAAATTGAAAGGTCCAGCTTTCTCGAAACTGGTGCCGTTGACCGAGTACACATAATATTGAAATTTTGACGGGTCGCTGACGGGGATGGTAAGAGAGGAGGTCGTGTCAGATGTGAAAGCAAAAGTGGAGGAGCATTCGTCACCTCCATTGATGGCAACCAGTTTCACCGAGTAACTGTCGGCACCCTTAGAGCCGTTCCAGTCTATCAGGTAGTTGTCACTCCCGTTTATTTTGGCCGATTGCACTCCAGATGGAGCCGTAAGTGGTTCCTGGCATACGGCCGAGCCGTTACCCGTTCCCCCATTGCCGAAGGTCCAACCTTTTTTTGTGGCGATGGAAGGGTCGCTGGTAGCATCGCCAGTACATCCTACCGTATAGATAGACCCGCTGCCTGTAGGTAGCGCAGTGAACAGCGCATTGAGTGAACAGGCAGTCAGCGCACTATTGTTCACATCGGCAGTTGTCAGGCTGTTGTAGCTGCTGGCCACACTTAGAGTGGTGAGCGAGGAGCATAACTTGAGGTCAATAGCGGTGAGAGAAGTGTTCTGACTCAGGTCAAGGGAGGAGATTGGGTCTGCGGTCGTGTTGATTTGCTGCAGCCCGATAGCCTTGGTCACGTCAATAGATTTCAGATTTGTGTTCCCCCATAAGTACAGCGTATTGAGCGTTTTGTCGGTCTCGGTAAGGGCAAAACCCGAGATGCCTGTAGGGTTGGTAGCATCGCCGCGCAGGTCGAGACTGGAGACCGTTCCGCTGATGAGAACCGTGTAGTTGCCAGCCGAGGCATAGGTATGACTGCTGTTGCTGTCGGTGGTGCCGTCGCCCCAGTTGATGGAGAATCCGTTGCCTGTAATGGCATACAGTGTTTTGGTCTCGTTGGCAGTTGCCGTCCATTTGATTTGGATAGCCGCATGGGCTGACATCGTCAGTGCCGCCAAGGCCGATAGCATATATATTCTTAATTTTTTCATGATGATTCTTTTAAACTTTGTCTGAATTTACTTCTTGAGCGTCTCGCAGTAAGTGACGCCCCCTGCCGTTATGGTGACAGTGTAACTGCCAGCCTGACAAGCAGAAGGAATGCTGATAGAAGACGCCGAATAGATATTGGCAGAAGATACCAAAATTCCTGCCTCATTCTTGATGCTGCAAGTGGTTCCGCTTGGCACCTTTCCGCTAATCGACAGATAAGATTTGTTGTTGGTGATGGCAAATTCGCCCTCATCGGCAGTCTCGCCCAATGCCATTTCAGTGTCGGTAGTGTAATAGTCGGCAGGGTAACCCTCAGTGTTGATGTCATAGTTCTGATTGCTCGATTCGGTAGAAGCCGAAATGGAGTTGTCAAGAATAGACAGACGTGTTTTTACATTGTTCCAGTTGGCAACCAGGTTGTTAATCTGGGTGACCGACAAGTTACCGAGTCCGTCGTGTCTTGAACGGCTGTTATTTCCGTTCTCGGGCCATTGCAGAAAGGTACCAGTGGTTTCAGCACCTGAAGTGCTTTCGTTGCTGGCAATGAATCCAGCCGCCTCGTCGTCGCCACCAGCCACGCAGGTACCGCCCAATTCATAAGAATCGTAATCCCTTTGCCATAGACTGCCGCAAGCGATGGCATTTCCATACATTTTGGTGTTGATAAGGAAAGCGTTGTCGGTGACAAAAGCGTTGCCATAGATGTTGCAGCCAGAAAGCACACGAGCTTCTCCCGAAATGACAGCGTTACCCGAAATCTTGGCATCAGAGAAAACCTCGGCATTCTCCTTCACCACCGCATTGTCGGCCACCGAAGCGGCCCCCTTTACAATAGCGAAATCCTCTATGCGGGCATTCCCCGATACGGTGGCATTGCCCAGCACCTTGGCATTTGGTCCCACATAGGCCGTAGCCGCTACCGAAGCAGTGCTGGCCACCCAGCCTCCTCCATTAGAGTGGGCAGCTCCGTTGGTCTTGCTGCCTTCATAATCGGCATTGAATCCCATAGGTACCGCATTCTCAAATCTCATTTCGTAAGGGTAACGGTAATACTTGTCAAATCCAGCTTCCCAATGGTACCAGTGATTGTTATTCAATTCGGTGGGAGCTCCCGTCACAATCAGCCAAATTTCCTTATCAGCCGCTTGTTTCTGGAAAGAGACGGTGCGGTCGGTGTCGCTGTAAATGGTCCCGTAGCGGGCACTGCCGTCATTCTCAACCGCCATGAACCCCCAGCGCCATCCTGCCTTCTTGTAGGCATCGCCGCCAGTATGTCCTCTGAACCTCATTTTTATGGTAGCGGAGCCATCGGCATTCAAGTTTTCGGGGAAAACCTGAATGGCATTGTATCCGAAATCCTGAGGAGCCTGACAATCGCGTATGGCAAAGTGTCGTTTGTCGTAGTTTACGGCAAAAGGTATGGTGCGGTGCTTCTTCATGATGATGTCGTAAGCATTGACGTAAGTGCCGTCGGTGTTGTTGTTCATGTCAGCCACCGCAGATTTGTAGTAATATCCGGTGCTGCCCTCGGCATAATCGAAGGTGATGTTCTTCATGGCAGTCTGAGCCACAAAATCGTTCATCTTGGCCATGTCATCGTTAAAGAAGAGGCGGCAGGCGGTGTTGAGCACATGTTCCGATTTATTGTATTTCCAGATGTTGCCCAGTACCAGTTTGCCGAATTCCTCCTCCATGTTCAGCAGTAGGAATGAGGTGGTATAGTGCTTGCGGGTGTGCAGATAGTGCGTCTGCGTGGCATACATATAGCGGGCCAAATCCTGATTGACATTGGGGTACATATCGGCAGCCGCATGGTTGGCCGAGCGTTCCCAAAACGGGCCATTGTTGGCATCGTTGCATGACCGATAGTCGGAACTTGGCTTGTCGGCACCGCACTGGTACGAAATGGCGTGGAACATCTCATGTGACAGTGTGTAATAAGGATATATGGCTTGAGAGTTGATGCCCACGGCCGCGGGGTTGACCCACATTGCGCCTATGGTGTTGTCGTAGCCGGCGCCCGTTGCCACCCAATTGGTGGTATAGTCCAGCATAAAGAGTATTTTGTACTTTTTCAGGTTGGCGCCGTCCTGCCAAGTCGCTTGCAGTGAATCCACATGGTGGGCAATGATTTTTTCGCAAATCTGAAGGACCGGCAGCAGATTGAAAGTGCTGCTGGTGTTTGATGGGTCCACCAGCTTGGTGGGGTCGGTCCCGAATCCTGCTTCCCAGAAACAGCAGACATTATCCGTCTGGTAAGATCGGGTCTTGCACCATCGTTCGGAGGTGTCCGTCATGTCATCAATACTCTTGATTGTTCCATTTTTGCCATTCTTGTTGCAGTAATCGTCTGCCCAAGAATTGTTGAAATCTCCTGGAATATAAACACTTTTCTGTGCAAAAAGAGAAAAGTGCATGCACAAGGTGCATAGCAATACTCCAAGCAAACGTAATCTTGTCTTTTTCATTTGTGTAAATGTGTGTGTATTAGATTTGTAAAATCGCTGTCTAAGTTAGTCTATATAATCAGAAAATAAAATATGTTTGTCAACACATTTATTTTCAGATAAATCCAAATAGGTTATCAACTTATCAACACTTGACTGTTGATAACCTGTTACAAGTTTTGGCTGCAAAAAATGAAGAGAATAAATATTTGCGCTATTTTTGTGTAAAAATCAGAAAGAATGGACAACTTGTTTCAATTGATAGCTGAATTGCTGGGAGATAATTCCTGCGTCATCGTTCCTGGGTTGGGAGGTTTTGTTCCCAATCAGCAGCCAGCAAGGGTGGATGGCAGGAGCTGTCGTTGTTATCCGCCGTCGGTAGAGGTGCTGTTCAATGCGCAACTTGACCATAACGATGGATTGCTGGTGCAGGCATGGGCCGATACCAATCATACCACTATGGACGAGGCCCGTCAGCAAGTGGATGCGGCGGTGGCTGATTTTTTGCGTCAGTTGAAGTCGCAAAAGGTGTTTCGGATTTCCTATTTCGGCACATTTCGCAATACGGCAACCGGCCTCACCTTTGCCTGCGAACCTGATTGTGTGGTTTCGCCCTCCTCATTTGGACAAGAAGATTTTTATTTTCCTAAACTGTCAAAGCAGGAGTCTGACAAGAATCATACCGTCTGGAAACAGGTGCTTGGCGTTGCCGGTGTAGGTGTGGCCTCGGCTGCCATGCTGATGTTGCTTGCAAGGCCCATAGCTGATGGACAACGGCAATGGTTCAGATTGCCAGTGGTGCAGGGCGCTTCGTTTAGTCCATTTGGCTCCAGTTGTCCTACATCATCTCCAGCTCCCAAGGAACGGGTGGTGGTGAAGTATGTGCGGGTGCCAGTCTCAGCCGCTGCGCAGCCGTCAGAGAAACCTGTTTTCCATTTGATACTGAAAAATTTTGGAAGTCAGGCGCAGGCCGATGCCTTTGTAAAAACGATGCAGCCCAAACTGACTGACAGTCTGCGGGTGGTGCATCTGGGCGAGGTGTATGCGGTGGCTTGTGCTACCACTACCAGAGCCGATGTTGCCACTCGTATGTTGCAGAACGTGCAGCGTAATTCCCCATTCAAGCAATCTTTTATATTATATAAATAATGGAACAACAGCAAATAACGGTGACCGATGCCGAACTGAAACAGGCGGCGTCACAGAATAGCAAGGCTTTTTTGCAACTGTTTATGGACCGGTATGCGGCCGTCGTAGGTGATGACTTCTCAGCAGAGAAGATGCAGTTGTTGACGGGTGACCAGCATGTGTTGCTCTCTTATAAAATCATGATGGAAGAGATTGAGGATGGCGGATTTCTGCAACTGATACAAGATGGTTATGGACCTTACATTTTTGACAATCCATTTGCCAAGGCTATGCGTCTGTATGGTGCGCAAAATCTTAGCAAGCTGATATACAAGGCGAAAAAAATTTATGACATCAACAAAAAGGAACTGACTGCCCCTATCGAGACAGACGAGGCTTATGATTTGATATTGGAAAAATATGCCAGCAAATTTGAGGGCATTGAGGAGGAAATAAAAATGATGGAGGAGTTTGATGCGGACACGCTTGCCCACTATGTGGACGAACATATTGAATTGTTTGCCAAGGTGGTGGACTGACAAAGATAAGGGGACAATACACCTTGTTAACTAAGCAATTAAAAATGTCATTAGATAATAGCATCTAATAACGGGGAATAAGAACCTTATTCTAAAAAGAAAACACTATCTTGGTAAAACCGCTTGTGGAGTTGGTGCCGCTGGCTGTGATAAAAGGTGACTATAGGACGGAAAAAC